>JALWJX010000033.1 GCA_026996895.1 Candidatus Kapaibacterium sp. | reverse complement strand
TATGTGGAAGCGGCCGAGACTGCATGGAAGGTCGGCTTCGACTTTGTCGACATCGCCATCTGTCCCCAGGTTGGACCCGAAGTGATTGCTGGCTCAACTCGAATGAAAGCGGGTACTGCGCAGAAACTGATCCTGAATATGCTTTCAACTGCCGCGATGATTCGGCTGGGAAAGGTCTTCGGCAATGTAATGGTCGACCTTCAGATGACCAGTGCAAAACTCCGGGAACGGGCACGCCGCATCGTGATGGAGCTGAGCGGCGTAGACTATGCCACTGCATCTGCGACCTTAGAACTGGCGGGCGGCAATGTAAAAACGGCATTAGTAATGTTACTGGGAAATTGCTCCGCCACCGAAGCCCGCTTGGCGCTCCACCGCAGCAGCGGCTTTGTGCGACAGGCACTCCAACTTGTGCACAATTCAAATGATGCATCTGAATATCCGTCAACGAGCAAAAGCATAACGGGAACCAAACAACAGGATTAGCAGTATGGCGCTTTCAGAAAAGGAAAAACGATTGCGAGCACAAACTCTCTACGAAATTGGACAGCACCTGTTCCTGGAAGGAGAACTGGAAGAAGCAATGAATTACTTCCAGAAGTCTCTGCAACTCCACCCTTCGATTGAAAGCCACATAGGATTAGCCGAGGTTTATGAGCAAATGGGGATGCTGGACGAAGCCATAGAAGAATGTCGAAAAGCCATCGATATTGACGAAACGCACCACCTTCCCTACAGCCGCATTGCCCAGATACACTATGAACTCCACGATTTTGAAGTTGCAGAAGAATGGGCACGACGGGGGTTGAATCTGGCAGAGTGGAAAGCTCCGCTTTATCATATCTTAGGACGCATTCACGAAAAGCAGGGACGATGGGTCGAAGCACTGCAATCCTACGAAAATGCTCATCGAGCAGACAAAAACTTTTTCATTGCCTTAATTGCCAGTATGCGGCTGCGGGCACGGTTTAACTAAAAGAAACGCGGATATTAACATTCTCAGGTCTCTCGCTGTTCCATGAATCCGGTTTCTGAAACTTTCGTATTATCCTTTGTCCTTCCCCGGTTTTTCCATCAGACCACTGCTTTTCTTCTGCCAATTTGGATATTTATTGAATTTTTCCCAATTTTGCAACTACAGAAGTGGGCGCGAGGTTCGCGAGCGGGACATTAAACCGATGGATCAAATGGCAAATCGTAAAGTTTTTATTTTTCACGTTCCAGCAGACCTGAATCAGCAAGTCATTGAACCATTGACAACTGCTTTTCCTCAATGGGAGTTTCAGCGGACGGATCAACTTTCCGACATCTTGGATTCCTCTTCGCACTTTGCAATTATTACTTACCACCCAGCCACATCCGCTGAGGAGCAGGCACTGCTGAAACAGGATCGCTCCCGTGTGATTGCAATCGACCGCACGTCCCAGCAGCATTCGTATGCAGCAGTGACTCTGGCAGAATCGGAGCTCACTCCCGCCGTAATGAAAGCGGTGCTTCTGACGCTGGATAATACCTTGAAAGATTCTTTACCGTCAAACCTCTCGCTGCTCCAGAAACTGGTCTCCCACATTCCGGGCGTTGTCTTCATTCGCCGCTCAGATCGCCAACGGGCCATACTGTACCTGAGTCCCAACATCCACGAACTCACAGGATATTCAGCAGAAGATTTCCTTCGTGGCACCATTGCTTTCGATGATCTCTATCATCCTGAAGACCGCTCCAGCGTATATGACCCTGAATCGAGCGAAAGCTCTTATGTGATCGAATATCGCATCCAGCACCGCGATGGTCGTTGGAAATGGGTTCGGGAATACGGTTCCTTTCTGGATTCTCCTCAATCCGGACTCTTGCTGGGCGTTTTGCTGGATATCACCGAAGAAAAGGAAACCGTACAGCAACACCAGAAAGTAGCGTGGCAGGTGCAAACCCATCAGGAAGCTATTACTCGACTGCTTCAAAGTGCTGATATTTTTTACGAAGATTTGAATCGGGCACTGTGGGACATCACTGAGGTCGCAGCCGAAGCGCTGGACATTCGATATGTCAGTATCTGGCTCTTTGACGAAGACTTCTCGAAGCTTCAGGTGCTGGATTTCTACGATCGAGAATCGGCAACACACACTGCTGGTACGACGCTATCAGTGGAACAATACCCCAAATACTTTGAGGCACTCCGACAGGCGTTTACCATTAATGCGCCGGATGCTCAAACGCACGAAATCACTTCGGAGCTCACCAAAAGCTATTTCATCCCTTATGGAATTACTTCCCTTCTGGATGCGCCGATCCGAACGGGAGGAAAGCTCCGGGGAGTCATCTGCTTTGAGGATACCAAATACCATCCGTGGTCTCCGGAGGAGCAGTTTTTTGCTTTTGCCATTGCGGAAATTTTTGCCTTAGTACTGGAAGCACACGAAAAGCGAAAACTGTATGAACAGCTCCAGCTTTCCCAGCGCCACATTGAAGCCATTCTTCGAAGCATTGGGGATGCGCTTATTGCGACGGATCCGCAAGGCAAAATCACATTGATGAACCCAGTCGCTGAACGACTGACTGGTTGGCGCCAAGAAGAAGCATCGGGCAAACCGATTGAAGAAGTTTTCAACATTGCTCGCGAGGACACGCTGGAGCCAATTACAGACTTCATTCCTCGCATTCTACGGGAAGGACAAATCGTTGGCTTAGCCAATCATACGGTACTTCGCACCAGAGATGGGAATCACATTCCCATCGATGACAGCGGTGCACCAATCATCGGGGACGACGGCTCTGTGCAGGGTGCCGTCATTGTTTTCCACGACATTACGAAGCGACGGCGGTGGGAACAGCTCTTGGAATACTCCTCAAACCGCTATCAAGCGCTTTTAAATGCCCTTCCAGACGTTATCGCTGTCATCAACCGAACTACTGGCACACTGCAGGAAATCTTTGCTCCAGACAGCGCCCACCCTCTTGTGGCTTTACTCCAGCAACATCAGGAAAGCCTCTATGAAATCCTGCCGGAGCCGATTTGTGCTGCTGTCCAGACGCAGGCAGCACACACGGCTGAATTCTCACCGGATACCTCCAGCTCGATGTGGTATGAAATCCGAACTGCGCCGATCGACACAGAAGCCAGCATTCTTATCTTCCGCGATATTTCTGCTTCCAAAGCAGCTACTCAGGCACTCGAGCGGCAGCAGCACAATTTGAAAACACTTCTGGATACTCTCCCCGTTGGCTGCGTTGTAGCAACAACAGAGCGCATTCTCTACGCTAACACTTTCCTTGCTTCAATGCTGGGATATGCCAGTGCAGCAGATCTCATCGACCGATCCCCCTTAGAATGGATACCCGCCGGGAATCAAGATCGGATTGTAAAAGCAATACAATCCCGGATTGATACGCAGGAGACACAGCAAACTTTCTCACGGCACACTCTCCAGACTCGGTCCGGCGAACTATTACCTGTTCTGGTGCACTCTACAGTGATTCAATGGGATGAACAGCCCGCGATGCTGGCAGTTATACTCAACCTCAATGAACTCCAAGGGGAGCAAGAAGCACTTCAACATACCTTAGACATTGTCAATACACTTAACCAACTATCAATCCTGGCATTTGAAACTCCCGATCTGGAAACTTTCTGGCATACAGCCTGTGAACTTGGAGCTCGTTGCCTTGGTGCTGACATTGCCTATATTGCTATCAACGAGGCTGATCAAACGCGGCTTCTTTATCAATATCCTGTCGATGATCCAACCGTTTCCATACTGCACGAACACATCTTTGTTGAACCCAGTGGTACGATGTACATTACCCAGATCCATTCACCAGAACTGCCATATAAGGAGTTCTTATCTCTACGCATTCCATCCTCACAGGCAAGCTACTATACTTTCAATGCCGCTTTCACTACTCCTTTATCCCCTGATCAAAAGCAAGTCTTGCTGAAACAAGCAACGCACATTGCTACCCATTTTGCGCTGTTAATCCAACACCTCCAGCAACAGCACACCTTAGCAAGGCAAATGCAGCAACTGCAAGATATATTAGACACTTCCCCTGCTGGGATTGCTATATTGGACGACCAGACCCTTCGAGTTGCTAACGCCGCTTTCTACCAGCTGCTGGATCTACTTCCTGACCATCCGGATAGCAAGCTGCAAGCTTTCCACGCTGCTCAACGCCTCCTCCAGGAGAAAAGTAGCGGCTCCGGAACAATACCTCTCCTTTCTTCCAGAGGCAAATTGCGGTTCCTGCAAATCTTCTCTCGGCAAACCTCGGATGATTCCACAATAGTAGTCCTGAGAGATATTACCAACGACATTCGTTACCAACGATACCTGGAAATTCAGGTAAAATATCTGGAGTTATTAGCAACAGATTCAACCCTGGATGATGCTTTCCAGCATCTTGCCAATGCTTTAGAAACGCTATTCCCGTTATCGGTTCAGATTCACAGCATCATTTACAATCAATCCAGATTCTTTGCCTCTCCACAATTTCCTTCTGACCTTCAGACCTCAGCGTTACCATTGGGTTTTCATTCTCTGAAAGTTCAACTTTCAAAAGACAACTCCCCGGTATCACCTTATTCTTGTTATTGGCGACATCGATTCTCATTCTCGGATGATATGGAAGTGATTTTTACCATTCTGTCGCCATCCTGTGCATTTCTCAATAGCGAAATTCCAACCCTACAGGTGATGGTAAGTAACTTAATCAACCTTGCCCTCCGCAAACGCCACCTGGAGCTTCAGTTCAACGAGGTACTCCAGACAACCCTCCAATCGGTACTTTCGGCTCTCAATATGTACATTTTCACGATCCGAAAAACTCCGGAAGATGAATACTATTACAGTTTAGCCCTGGGTCGAGTACCTCACCGCTTCTTCGAGCGTCCGACCCGAGAAATCGTCGGACGAAAACTCAGAGACGTTCTGCCACCGGAAGAGTTCCAGCGGTTTGCTCACTACCTGGACCGTGCTTTTGCCGGAGAACAAATTGCTTTCGAGGAACAATGGGCAGATCGCTACTTTCTGAGCCGCTATACTCCCATTGAAGCCCCCAGCGGTGAAATTCTCGAAATTCTCGGAGCATCTGTTGACATTACAGAGCACAAACTGCAGGCTGAGCGGGTAGAGCTGAGCGAGCGGCGACTGAAACTATTATTGGAACATTTGCCGATAGGCATCATTATGATCGAAACCTCACCAGATCGATCGGGAATTCAGGAAATTTTTCTCAATTCCCTCGCTCAAGCTCTTTTAGGTGAATATCCAAAATCCCCTCTTCATTTCTGGTATATGATCCGCAAGCGAGTCACACCTCGAATGTGGGACCAAATTGAACGTACTATTCGCCGCTGGCGTGCTTCATCAATAGAAGAACCACCCAAGTTCGTTACGGAATACTATCATCCACAAGGGCGAAAACTCTATATACAGGTGTATTTGTTCCGACTACCCAGCCTGGTGGCACCAAGTAATCAAACAGAAATTGCTGTCATCAGCGATGTAACAGAATTCAAACGCGTGGAAGATCAACTGAAGTCCGCTTTGATCCACGAACAGCAACTGCGAGAATTTCGGACGATGTTGATGCGCACCGTCTCCCACGAACTCCGGACCCCCCTGACCGCTATCCAATTAGCAGTGGATATCCTCAAACAATACTGGGATAAACTCTCCTCTGACCAGCGCTTCCGTGAACTCAACAATATTCGACACCAGGTTCAGGAAATCTTGCACTTTATGGAGGATCTGCTGAACCGAACGAAAGTTGCAGATTATCGAGAACTTTTTTCTCCCTCCCGCATCGACCTTCCCGCGCTGCTGCGTAATCTGATTCAGGCTCTCGAGCCTCAAATTCAGAAGAAACAGCATATCGTCAAACTTGAAGCTGCTGAGAATCTCCCTCAGATTATCGGAGATCAATTATTTCTCTCCGTAGCATTCCGCAATCTTTTAAGCAATGCGATCAAATATTCACCGGATAAATCCACGATCACCATCCGTGTATTTCTTCAGGAAAATTACGTCACTGTTCAATTTCACGATCAAGGAATCGGGATCAGTCCTGAGGAACTGCCTTACATCTTCGAAAGTTTCTACCGGGCTTCCAATGTTGGGGAATTCACCGGCAGTGGGATTGGATTAGCAATTGTGAAAGAATTTATCGAGTTCCACAACGGGAAAATTCTGGTGGAATCAGAGCTGGGAAAAGGCACTATTTTCACCATTT
>JALWJX010000032.1 GCA_026996895.1 Candidatus Kapaibacterium sp. | reverse complement strand
ACCTATTCCAATGCGTATTTTGAATCCTACCTGGATACCAGTGATGAATGGATCCGCACCCGGACAGGTATTCGGGAGCGACATTTTGCAAAAGAAGGAGCAACCTCGGATCTGATTGTTAAGGCAGCCCAGCACTGTTTTGAACGCCACCAGGTGGATCCATCAAAAATCGATGCAATCATTGTTGCAACAGCAACGCCGGATTATCTCTTCCCGGCTACTGCTTGCATTGTTCAGGACAAGTTAGGACTGCGTTCTAACCCTCGCCTGTGGGGCTATGATCTGTTAGCTGCCTGTTCTTCTTTTTTGTTTGCCCTGGAAACTGCTCGACGGTTGGTGGAATCAGGACAGTCTCAGTGCGTAATGGTGTGTGGTGGGGATAAAATGAGCGCTATTACGGATTTTGATGATCGGAGCACTGCTGTTCTTTTTGGTGATGCTGCTGCTGTCGTATTGGTAGAACCTTCAGAGGACCCTGCAATAGGCATCATCGATTCGATTGTAGGCATCGATGGGCAGGGAGGACCGTTGTTGCGATTGCCGGCAGGAGGTAGCGCGTTGCCAACGACGGAAGAAACGGTGAAGAAGAAATTGCATTTTCTGCAACAGGAAGGACGGGCAGTGTTTCGCGAAGCGGTGGTGAAAATGGCTGACATTACGCTGGAGATTATGGAGCGTAATAATTTGAAAGCTGAAGATATTCAGTGGCTGGTGCCGCATCAAGCAAACTTGCGAATCATTACTGCCACAGCAGAACGGGCACAGTTGCCGATGGACAAAGTGATGGTCAACATTGATCGCTATGGGAACACAACGAACGCAACAATTCCGCTGTGCCTGTCGGAAGCAATTGATGAAGGCAAATTGCACTATGGAGACAACATTATTATGACAGCGTTCGGAGCTGGATTCACGTGGGCATCAATTTATATGCGGTGGGGAATTCGATGAAACAGACAGCGTGGCTCTTTGCTGGACAAGGTTCGCAGTATATTGGAATGATGCAGGATCTGGTGGAACAGTACGAGAGCGCACGGCAGCGGCTCCATGAGGCAGAGCAAATTCTGGACTTTCCACTGGGAAAAATTTGTTTTGAAGGTCCAGCAGAGGTTTTGCAACAAACGCGGTATACCCAACCAGCACTCTACGTACACGAAGCAATCCTCGTGGATCTTCTCAGTGAAGCACCACGTCCTTCTGCTGTTGCAGGACATTCCCTGGGTGAGTATTCAGCATTGTATGCAGCAGGAGTTTTTTCCTTCGAGGATGGATTGCGTTTGGTACAGTTGCGAGGGCAGTTAATGTACGAAGCAGGAGCAGATCGCCCCGGCGCGATGGCGGCGATCATTGGATTACCGCCTCATATTGTTGAACAGATTTGTCAGGAAGTTGCGGAACAACTGCAACAGGTGGTTGTTCCTGCTAATTATAACGCTCCAGACCAGATTGTTATCTCGGGAGATCGAACGGCTGTTGAAAAAGCGGTTGAGATTTTTCGGGAACAGGGAGCTAAACGGGCAATTCTTCTGAAAGTAAGCGGGGCGTTCCATTCGCCGTTGATGGAGCCGGCAAAACAGCGATTGGCTGCCGCGATCCAGAAAACGCCGATGCAAGATGCTCAAATTCCTGTTTATACCAACGTTTCAGCGCAACTTGTGACGGATGCCAGTCAGTTGCGAGAAGCGCTCATCGAGCAATTGACATCCCCTGTACTGTGGATGCAGACTTTGCAGATGATGGCGAATGCTGGCATAACCCACTTTGTTGAAATCGGTCCCGGCCGAGTGCTGCAGGGATTGGTGCGGCGAACGCTGTTAGGGGTGCAAAGCAACGGCATTGATAAAGCTGAGCATCTCCAGCGCTTTTTGGAAGCAGTAACGCAGGAAGTAAAGACAAAGGAACAGTAAAATGCGCTATCAGGGGAAGAGCGTGGTTGTGACAGGAGGATCGCGTGGCATTGGTGCTGCAATGGTACGCCGATTTGCTCAGGAGGGAGCAACGGTGCATTTTACCTATCGCTCCGGTAAAGAGCGGGCAGAAGCCTTGCAACAGGAACTGGGTGATAGCGTGTTTCCATATCAGGTGGATGTCAGTGATGCGGCTTCAGTTCAGGCTTTTGCAGAGCAGGTTCTGGAGCGGTCCTCAACCGTCGATGTGCTGGTAAATAATGCGGGGATTACCCGAGATACACTCTTACTGCGAATGCAGGATGAAGACTGGCAGAATGTTCTGGATACGAACCTGACAGGAACCTTTCGCGTTACTAAAGCGTTTCTTCCGACAATGCTTCGGCAGCGCAAAGGGTGCATTTTGCTAATTTCTTCCATTGTCGCTTTCGGTGGCAATGTGGGACAGTCTAATTATGCGGCGTCGAAGGCGGGACTTATAGGTTTTGGCCGTTCCTTGGCAAAGGAGGTGGGCAAACGCAATATTCGGGTCAATATCATTGCCCCCGGATATGTCGAAACTGATATGACCGCTGTGCTTTCTTCCAGACAAAAAGAGTCGTTGTTAGACAACATCCCTCTGGGGCGTGTTGCGCAGCCTGATGAAATAGCAGCTGTTGCTGCCTTTCTGGGATCGGACGATGCTCGGTATATGACTGGTGCCGTTGTTGTCGTTGATGGTGGATTGTCGATTTGAAATAGCATTTTTCCGTATCTTTGCATTTTCTGTGGTGAGCTTGCAGGGTAAGTTGAACTAACAAAAAGGGAGCCGCTGGAATGGATGCAGCGACTATTGAAGCAAAGGTAAAGCAAATTATTGTCGACCGACTTGGTGTTGAAGAGTCTCAGGTAACGCCCGAGGCTTCATTTGCTAATGACCTTGGAGCGGATTCTCTGGACACCGTTGAGCTCATTATGGAGTTTGAGAAGGAATTTAATCTGGAAATCCAGGATGAAGAGGTAGAACAAATCGAAACTGTTGGTGACGTTATTGAGCTATTGAAGCAGAAGCTCGGTTCGTAATTGGGAATGGCAGAAGCTTGTATACTCGATTGATAGTTTCCCGGCAAAAGAAGTGAACTAATCCCTTAGAGTTGCTATGCAGCGACGTCGAGTAGTTGTGACAGGAATGGCGGCCCTTACCCCCATTGGGAATACAATGGGGGATTTTTGGAATGCGATGATGGAAGGCAAAAGTGGGGCAGGACCGATTACCTACTTTGATGCTTCGGATTTCGCCACTCGCTTTGCGTGTGAGGTAAAAGATTTCGATCCACTGCTCTATCTCTCTCGCAAAGAAGTGCGGCGGATGGATCTGTTTACCCAGTATGCGATGGCCGTAGCCGCAATGGCTCTGGAAGATGCCGCTTTAAATCTGGATGCGGTTAATAAGGAACGGGTAGGCGTGATCTTTGGATCAGGAATCGGGGGAATGTGGACATATCATCGGGAGCAGGAGAAACTCTATGCGCGCGGTGGTAATCCTCGCTTTATTTCTCCTTTTTTTATCCCGATGATGATTCTGGATATCGCAGCAGGGCATATTGCTATTCGATATCAGTTCAAGGGACCAAACTATGCCACCGTTTCCGCCTGTGCAACTTCTGCCCACGCATTAGCGGATGCAAAGATGCTGATTGAGCGGGGAGCGGCAGATGTCATCGTTGCGGGAGGGAGTGAGGCGGTGATCTGTCCGATGGGCGTTGGAGGGTTTAATGCGATGAAAGCGCTTTCAACCCGAAATGATGAGCCGCAAAAAGCCAGCCGCCCATTTGATGCCGAACGCGATGGATTTGTAATGGGCGAGGGAGCGGCAGCGCTGATTCTGGAAAGTTATGAGCATGCGATGGATCGAGGGGCAAAGGTCTATGCAGAATTTGCAGGCTTTGGTTTAACCGATGACGCTTATCATATTACCCAGCCGATTGAAGATGGTTCCGGTGCTGCTCGGGCTATGCAGATTGCGCTGGAAGATGCTGGCTTAACGCTAAATGACATCGATTATATCAATGCCCACGGTACCTCTACAAAGTACAATGATGCAACAGAGACAAAAGCCATTAAAACAGTGTTTGGTGAACGTGCTTACCAGATACCAGTAAGTTCGACCAAGTCGATGACCGGACATTTATTGGGAGCAGCCGGAGCCGTTGAGGCAGTGGCAACGATCTTAGCCATAGTGAATAACAAAATTCCACCTACCATTAACTATGAACATCCGGATCCGGAATGTGATCTGTTTTATGTTCCGAATGCTCCGATAGAACGTCCGGTTCGGGCGGCGTTAAGTAACGCTTTTGGGTTCGGTGGTCATAATGCGACGTTGTGTTTCAAAAAATTTGAGGAATAATTTGCGGTGTTCCGGCAATGGAAGGGAAGCATAACCGGGATGGGGATTTCTCCCCTGATCTTTCGCAACAGGAACTCTTTTCTTCCTATGGCATTTTACGACCGGAACATCGGCAGTTTCTGGAACGGCTCTTGGGAACTTCTCCTCGCAATTGGGCTTTTTTTGAGCAGGCGTTGATTCATCGCTCTTATCTGGAACAGTTACCTGCGGACATCCAGCCACGTCATTCCAATGAACGGCTGGAGTTTTTAGGTGATGCGCTGTTGGGATTTCTTATTGGAGAATTACTTTTCTGGCGTGTTCCTGCATTGAGCGAAGGAGATTTGACCGAAATTCGATCCAGTTTGGTCAATAAAAAAGCGCTGGCATATTGTGCAGAACGTCTACATCTGGGAGAATACTTATTTCTGGGCAAGGGTGCTGCTGCATACGTTGCCCAGCATCGGGCAGCCTCCATCTTAGCGGACGCCTTTGAGGCGTTGCTGGCTGCTGTCTACCTGGATCAAGGGATGGACAAGGCACGGGAGTTTGTTTTGCGATACGTAGTGCAACCTCTGCAGCAATTGCCAGATGCTCTCAACCGTAACTATAAAAGCGCCTTGCTGGAATATGTCCAGGCACGTTGGGAAGGACGGCAGCCGGAGTACAGGGTGGTAGATCAATATGGACCTGACCACGATCGTACCTATGTCGTTCGTGTGTTAGTGGGAGGGGAATCCGTGGGCATAGGCATTGGCAAAAGTAAGCGCGACGCAGAGCAACAAGCAGCGTATCACGCGTTGACACAACTTGGAGTTTTACAATCACAAGAAGAGGGATAGGATAATGCAAGCAGAACTGGAGTATCGTCAGATCGTCGAGCCAACGCTACTGGAAAAAAGTCGATCGGGACGGCGCGGGTATACGTTGCCAGCAATGGATGTTGAAACGTTCCCCTTAGAATCCTTCGTTCCTGCTTCACTTCTTCGCTCAGAGGCTCCAGCGTTGCCAGAGTTAAGTGAAAATGAAGTTGTGCGCCATTTTGTACGCCTCTCTATCCTGAATCATCACGTGGACAAGGGTTTTTATCCGCTGGGGTCGTGCACGATGAAGTACAATCCGAAGGTTAACGAGCAGGCGGCTGCATTGCCGGGTTTTCTGACATTGCATCCGCTCACTCCGGCTCGGTTAGTGCAAGGAGCATTGCAATTGATGTATGAACTTCAACAGGCGTTAGCGGAAATCACCGGGTTACCGGGGGTGTCGCTGCAACCTGCGGCAGGGGCTCACGGAGAGTTAACAGGGATTTTAATGTTTCGGGCTTATCATCGGGATCGAGGCGAAAGTCACCGAAATGTGATCTTAATTCCTGATTCAGCGCACGGGACAAATCCAGCAACGGCTGCGCTGAGCGGTTTTCGAGTGGTCAGCGTCCTTTCCAACGAATTTGGGCGGGTGGATCTTGAGGACTTGCGTCAAAAACTGGATGAGAACGTAGCAGGAATGATGCTCACCAATCCAAATACTGCGGGTATTTTTGAGCGGGAAGTGTACCAGATCCAGCAGTTGCTGCACGAGAAAGGAGCGTTGTTTTATATGGATGGTGCCAATCTCAACGCGCTGGTTGGACAGGCTAAACCAGCAGCGTTTGGTGTAGATTGTATACATATCAACCTGCATAAAACCTTCTCGACGCCCCACGGCGGTGGTGGCCCAGGTTCTGGTCCGGTTTGTGTTCGAGCCGAGCTGGAGCCCTATTTGCCTGTTCCCCGCATAGAGCAGACCTCTGAGGGTATGTATCAGTTCAACTGGGATTATCCCAAAAGCATTGGCAAAATTCACAGTTTCTGGGGGAACTTTGGGATGATGGTGCGTGCTTATGCCTATATTATGCTGATGGGCAATGAAGGGCTCAAAGAAATCAGTCGCGGGGCGGTGCTGAATGCGAACTATTTATTTGCCAAACTGCGACATCTATTCCAAGTTCCTTTTGATGAACAACCCATGCACGAATTTGTCATCAGTGGGAGCAATCTTAAGTCGTATGGGGTTAAGACTCTGGATGTTGCAAAGCGATTACTGGATTTTGGCTTCCACGCTCCGACCATTTATTTTCCTCTCATTGTACCGGAAGCCATGCTGGTAGAACCTACGGAAAGTGAAACGGCAGAAACTTTAGAAGCCTTTGCTCAGGCAATGGAGCAGATTGTTCACGAAGCGCAGCAGGAACCTGAAAAACTCAAGAATGCACCATATACGACCCCTGTTCGTCGCCTTAACGAAGGCTTGGCATCCAGGAAGTTGATCGTTCAACAATGAAAGTCTGGATTTTTAGCAGTGTTGTATGGATTGCCTGTTTTTTGGCAGGAGCAGCGCAGTATACGCAGTTTGGGAAAAACAAGATCCAGTACCACACCGAAGACTGGGAGGTGTTAACGACTCCGCATTTTGATGTGTATTACCCGAAAGGGTATGCCATTCTGGCGAAATTTGCTGCTGCCACAGCTGAACAGGCTTTGCCACGTATTGAGCGCACAATGTTTTATACCATCGTGGACCGCATTCCCATTATTGTCTACAGATCCCAGAATGAGTTCCAGGAAACCAACGTGATTGCTCCGATTTTGCCTGAAGGGGTCGGCGGATTTACGGAGATGCTGAAGAACCGCGTGGTAGTGCCGTATGATGGAGATTGGGCACAATTTCAACACGTTGTGGTCCACGAGCTGGTCCACGGGATGATCAATCAAATGTTTTATGGAGGATCGCTTCAGACTGTCCTTTTGCGGACTAATCTGCCTGAACTCCCGCTGTGGATGAATGAAGGGTTGGCAGAATATATCAGCCTGCAAGGGCTGGATATCGGTACGGATATGTTCTTGCGCGATATTGTGATGAGTGAAGCCTTACCCCCTTTGCGGATGCTGGATGGATATTTCGCCTATCGGGGAGGACAGTCCTTTTACTGGTTTGTAGAGCAGCGGTATGGACAGCGGAAGATAGGAGCGCTGCTGCAGCGATTACTACTGGTGAAACGTCTGGAAGATGCCTTTGAGCTTACCTTTGGCAAGCCCTTTGCAGATGTGGCGGAGGAATGGGAAAAGTTTTTGAAAAAACGGTATTGGCCCGACATAGATCGCTTTCAGGACATTGAGGAAGAAACACAGCGTCTAACTACCCACCGCAAGCAGGGAAATTTTTATAATTCTTCACCAGCGATTTCTCCGGATGGGAGTAAAATCGCATTTCTTTCAGATCAAGGAGGAGTTTTTGCCGTATATGTGATGGATATTACCACCGATCCTCCCAGTGTACGCAAACTGGTAAGCAGTTATCGGGGACCAGACTTTGAAGAATTGAATATTCTGACGCCTGGAATTAGCTGGGCACCTGATAATCGGCACCTTGCGATTACGGCGAAGTATCGCAATGAGGATGTGCTTTATGTATATGACCTGGAATCTGAAACCTATCAGCGTCATTCGTGGGGATTTGAGAAGCTACACTCGGCAGAGTGGTCACCGGATGGAAGGAAAATAGCTTTCGCCGGCACCCGGAATGCTCAGTCTGATATTTTTGTCTGGGATATCGATCAGGACTCTCTCTATCAGCTCACCAATGACTGGTATACAGATGTACAGCCAACATGGCGTGGGAACAAGGGGATATTTTTTATTTCAGATCGACGATCAAAAAACCATTTTGATAAACCCTGGCGGTGGAAACTTCGACAATGGGATGTATTTTATGTGGATTTCTCAGAACGTAAGATTGAACCGATTACTTATTCTCCATCGGTTCGAGAGTATGACCTTCACTATGTTGAGTACCAGCAAAGTTTGTATTTTACCAGCGATTACAGCGGGATTGCGAATATTTATCGATACGATTTGCGCAGAGACTCTTTATGGGCTGTAACGGCGTTTTACTCTCCAGTGTACCAATTTTCATTGACTCCCGATGGTGAAAAATTGGTTATGGCAGCCCAGAATGCAGGTGGTTACGATCTGTTTCTGATGCGTTTTCCATACGTGCAGCAAATAGCGCTGGAACAGCTCCCAAAAGTTGCTCTCGAAACAGAATCTCAGCACCGAAACTTCAGAGGGGAAGAAAAAACAACCGGTATATTGAGAAAATTTGTTCCCCTGGCAGGTGGACAGGTTGCGATTCAATTTCGGCGACAACGGTTGATTACGCCGACCGAGGAATCATCGGGATTAACAGCGGCTTCTGATACCTTAGTACAATGGGATCCGGATACGGTGCAACCTTATCGGTACAGGGTGAAATTTTCACCCGATATTATCTTGGGAAGTGCGGGCTATGATGTGTATTTCGGTGTTTTGGGACAGGTCTTTATGATGTTTAGTGATATGCTGGGCAATCACCAGATTTTCCTGTCAGCAAATCTATTGTATGATGTGAACAATAGCGATTTTTGGTTGCAATATGCTTTGCTTCCCTATCGCAATGACTACTATTTTCAGGGATTTCATACTGCCCGGTTCGTTCTTCGGAATAACCGACTTTACCGATTCCGCTATTTAGGTGTTGGAGCGGCAGTGAGTATTCCTATAGACCGGTTTAACCGGGTAGAAGTGCAGGGATTGGGACTTGGGACTTTTACTGAGAATATCGATGATCCTCAACAAGACATTCAGACCTATCATGTACTTGTGCAAACGCGATTTGTTCACGATGACGCGCTCTGGTCACCAGCGCTGGAACCATATCGGGGAACAAGATGGTCGATCGGCATTGAAGGAATACCAGCATTTGCCAGTTCTTCTCTGGATTTCTGGACCCTGGAAGGAGATTTGCGGGGATACTTGCCGGTGTGGAAAGATCTATATGTGATTGCTGCTCGATTGGCAGGAGCAGGAAGCTGGGGGCAGACGCCCCAGCGATTTTATTTGCTGGGTATTGAGCAGTGGGTGAATCCAACTTTTTCTGGAAATACCCTGCCGTTTCGGAATGCAGAAGATCTTTTCTTTTATGCTCCTATTTACCCAACCCGGGGAGCACTGGTGAACGAAAAAAATGGTCGGTATTTTCTGTTGTCGAATCTGGAGTTCCGCTTTCCGCTGATTCGTTTGCTGGTGCCCGGACCGCTTCCAGTAGCCCTGTCTAATATCCGTGGCGCCCTTTTTGCTGATATTGCAGGAGTCTGGGATACAGACTTTCGGTGGTTCACAGAGGTAGGAGGAGAGCGGATAACGCGCAATTTGTTTGCTTCCGTTGGTATGGGGACCCGATTTATTCTCTTTGGATTGCCATTGCGAATTGATGTGGCGTGGAAATATCTGGGGGAGAGGTTTTCTAAGCCGTTCTGGCTGTTTTCGCTGGGTTTTGCTTACTGAGCGCTGGGGCTGATCTCAGGTTGTCCGAATGTATATGGATCCAATTAGTGGATCGTGAACAACGTGATTTTGAATGTGTTCGATGGCTTTTGCTGTTAGCACCGTCCCGGAAGCAGCAAGTTTCATCCCTGCGTTTGTAATAAGATCCCGTGCCAGGACCATTCCTTCCCGTAAATCAGCCAGGCTGATGACTTGGATATGTCCTTGTAAATCTTGCCTTAAATTCGCCCAAATATATTCGTCTAAGAGCATTACAAGGCGAGGATCATAGGCCTTTTTCATATCGCGCTGCATTTTCTCCATTGCTTCCAAAGGGGAAAGCGAAAAAGCATAGCGATACATTTGGAAATCGTAAGCGATGCGCAGGATGCGAGATTCTATGGGAATAAACCCTTTTTCGATACGGTCTGGAAAGCCCGTCCCATCGTAATTTTCAAAGAGCGAATGGAGAATGGTACGAATGGGATGGAGAGAAGGAATGGGTTCAAGGATTTTATCGCTGCAATAAGGAATCTGGTGCATAAGCTGATGGGTTGCAATACCATTGACCGTTGGAGGTTGATGGAGCAATTCATCAGGGAGGAAAATTTTACCGATTAGAACAATACGAGCGGCGGCACCAATGTTTTCGATTTGCTGGCGACTCAGCTCTCCAAAGTGCTCGGCGATCCATTGAGCAATGTGGCGAACTTTGTCTGTGATTTCCGTTGCTTCTGGAAGAACAGAGACCTGGGCTTGTTCTAAAGTCTGGAGTACCTGTTCTTGAAAATTCTTAACAGTTTCCCGAAGATGGGAAAGCTCTGCTTGGAGTTTTTGATTCTGGTGCTGGAGGGTGTGGAGGCGGCGAAGGCGACTGATTCGCAGATAAAAATATTCGGGGGAGTAGGGAAGAAGTAAAATGTCATCGACGCCTAACTCCATTGCCTGAAATCGTAGCTCGGTTTCGGAAGGTTGTGTCAAAAGTATAATAAGCGGGGAAGATATGGTGTCTTCACGAATTTTTTTCAGTAAATCTAAGGCCGGAAGATCCTGGAGGTCGGAAGAAAGAATAAGAAAAACGGAGCTTTGAGCCGTCATTAGCATTTCGTAGGCAGTATAGCCAGCCGTAGTGGTCAGGATGCGAGCGCGGGGATACAGCTGTGCTAATAAATGCGCCGTCGATTGGAGTAGTTGCGGATCCTGTGTGGCAACGATAAATTGCATTGCCATTCCTTAATTTATGAAGGCGTTTCTAAGAAACTGGAAGTTGGTAAGTACTCTACTAAAATACTAATTCGACGGTTGCTGGAGTCAAATGGATTATTAGGATTTTTCAGCTTGCGATCTGCATACCCGATCACGCTGGATACCTGTCCGGGCCATAGACCGTTTTCTTCCAGAAAGCGCCGGGCAGCGTTGGCACGGTCGGTGGATAACTCCCAGTTTGTGTAGTTTTTGCCGGGAAATGGTCGGCTGTCTGTGTGTCCCTCTATGCGGATGTGGTTGGGCAGTTTTCCTAATTCCTGTGCTAACATTCGCAAAATGCGCTTTGCTTCAGGCGTCAGGGTTGCTTTGCCGACCTCGAAGAAAGCGTTGTTTTCTTTTTCAATCAGTTCGATGCGAAGCCCTTCCTGGGTGATGGAAAGCTCGATGTGCTGAAGGAGCTTTTGCAGATTCGGACTTTGCTGAGCAACTCTTTGGAGAAGCTCGCGAAATTCTTTTTCCTTTGCCTTTAGTGCTTCAGCCGCTTTGGCGCTATCTTGAAGTGCAATGAAGTATTTTGCCCGTTGTGCACTGTCCAGACTCAGTAGCTTTTTGGGTAGCCGATTCGTCGTTTGTTCCGTTGGATCGTGGAAATTATCAATGAATTCTGGATCATTTTTGTTGAAAATATATCGTGCCGGTTTTGCGTGATCAATTCCTACCGGTAAAGCTTTGCCTGTTAGGAAACTGAAGGGACCAGGCTCTCGAAAGTACGCCGCAATATCCCGTTTTGCCGACTTGCTCAGTCCCATAACCCACATTACCAAGAAAAATGCCATCAGAGCTGTTACAAAGTCCGCATAAGCGACTTTCCACGCCCCACCGTGGTGCCCATGCCCTGCTGTTTTCTTAATCTTTTTTATAACAACCGGCTCTTCCTGCTTCTGTTGTTGTGCTTCAGCCATCGAAGTAATGAATTATCGTTGTTTGACGGTTTCTTCCATTTCCTGGAACGTTGGTCGATGGTCCGTTTCTATAGCTCGCCGGGCATATTCTACAGCAATCAATGGAGGCATACCTTTAACAAAAGCTAAGATGCCAGCTTTGAGCACTTTCAAATATTCCATCCGGGCGGCATTGCTGTGTTCAGTACTTTTGGCTATTGGACCGACCATTCCGTACGAGAGCAGAATCCCCAGGAAGGTACCGACCAATGCTGCCGCTACGCTGTGACCGATCACAGCCGGTGGTTGGTCGATTTTCCCCATCGTAATAACTACCCCCAGAACAGCTGCAACAATTCCTAAGCCGGGAAAAGAATCTGCCATAGTGCTAAGAGCAGAGGAGGGTTTTTCTTCTTCGTGATGCATGGTTTCTAAGTCTAAATCCATCAGGTCTTCCAGTTCGTTGGCTGGTACACCACCGTTCAGAACAACTTTGAAGGTGTCAGCGACAAAACTAACGGCGTGGTGGTTTTTTAAAAAGAATTCATATTTCGTGAAAATGGAACTCCCTTCGGGGTTTTCAACGTGCGGTTCCAGCGCAATGAGTCCATCCTTTTTTGCTAACTGAAACAGTTCGTACAGCATCTTAAGGGTTTCCAGATACTGTTCCTTGGTAATTTTAAAGCCGCCCTTAAGCGCTTCAATAGCCCCACTGATCGCTTTTTTGACCACCGGCATTGGGTTCGCCAGCAGAAACCCTCCAAAAGCAGCCCCACCAATGATAATAAATTCGTTGATCTGGAAGAGAATCGCAAAGTTTCCACCATGGATGGCATATCCTAAGGCTACACAGGCAAAAACGATGATTAAACCTACAATGCCCATTCTCCGCAGTTAGATGCTATATTATTCCACACACTTTTTCGTTTCCAGTTTTTCCAAATATATGGAAATTTTGAGCAGTACCAAAAGGTTCAAATTTTGGTTATGGTTTACATAACACGCAAAGCAACGTTTTCTGCTGCCCATCGATTGTATAACCCAAAATTTTCAGATGAGGAGAATGAGCGGGTTTTTGACAAATGTAATAATCCGCTTGGTCACGGTCATAACTATGTGCTGGAGGTTACGGTGGCAGGCCATCCAGATCCAGATACCGGGTATGTGCTGGATCTGAAAGAGCTCAAGGCAATTATTGACCGGGAAATTATCGAAGCAGTGGATCACAAGCACCTGAACTATGATGTTCCCTTTTTACGGGGAATAATACCAACGGTGGAAAATCTAGTCGTTGTTTTTTGGCGCATTCTGGAATCGAAACTGCCGTCCGGAACGTTGTATCGTATTCGCCTCTTTGAGTCTGATGCAAACTGGGCAGAATATTATGGGGAACCGGTTGAAGTGAAAGTGCAGGAGAAGGGATGAAGAAAGTGTGGTTACAGACGGGTGATGGGAACGGCGAGACAGCTATCACAAAACAGTCGTTTGATGCCAATGGATCAATGCCACTGTCGGAAGAAGAAAAGGCGGAAATGTTGCAGCAAGCAGAGCAGAAATTTGTGGAATTATTCCAGATCTTCCGTATCTCTCTTCAGGATCCCAATGCGGCCGAGACACCGAGGCGGCTGGCAAAAATGTGGGTGGAGGAATTGTTCCGAGGGCGCTTCTCTGGTCCCCCAAAAATTACCATCTTCCCCAATCGGAAAGGGGTTGATGAGCTGATTATCAGCAAAGGTATCAAGGTGATTTCTGTCTGTTCGCACCACTGGCAACCGATCATCGGGGAGTGTAGTATTGGCTATCTGCCCGGACAGTATATCATTGGGTTGTCGAAACTGACCCGTATTGTCGACTGGTTTGCCCGGCGAGCACAGATTCAAGAGGAATTGGGGGAACAAATCGCTGATTTTATCGAAGAATTGATACATCCAAAGGCATTGGGGGTCGTCATTAACGCCCGGCATTATTGTATGATTGCTCGAGGTGTAGAGGCAGATGATGAACGGTCGCAAATGGTAACTTCTGTGATGCGGGGATTGCTGGCAAAGGATATGAACTTGCGCAACGAGTTTTTACAGCTCATCCGGCAATAATTTGATGAAGCTACTGGGAATTTCACTCACCTGGTGCGCCGTGATTATCACCAGCTTTGCACAGCCTGGTTCGTATTCGCCCCAGTATATTGCTGATCGGCAGACAGCGTTCTGGTTTAAACGAGCTTTCCCTTTTGATACCATATCCATCCATGCCATACGACAGGCAACACAGGTACTTCGCCAGTGGAGCTTGAAAACACCAGCAACAGCGCAGGGATATCGGTGGGTACCCGTAGGACCTTTTACCGTTGCTGGGCGCACTATTTCGGTGGTTGTCGATCCCAACGATCATCAACAGTGGTACGTGGGAACAGCGGCTGGTGGCGTGTGGGCAACTTTTGATGCAGGAAAATCGTGGATCCAGCTTCCAACCAGTGGATTGCCCGTTTACGCCATCGGTGCGTTAGCCCTGGTAGGGGATACGCTTTTTGCGGGCACCGGCGAACCAAATTTTGCCTACCGGAACTATCCGGGGGATGGGATCTACTGGATACTTCGAAGTGATCTGCAAAGGGGATGGCGGAAGCTTTCAGAAAGCGTTGGAGGAACAATTGCTGTTATTGCAAACCAAAAAACCTCCACAACCAGAAACCACCCAACCGGACTCTACCAACGCATCTCCCACTCCACATTCACAAGAATTCTACCAGGAACTGTTACTGACTTTGCCCCTCACCCTCTCGATTCCCAACTCATTGTTGCTGTCATCGGAGAACCCTTTGGAAGTTCACAAAATGGCGTCTACAAAACCACCGATGGAGGAAAAACGTGGAAAAAAATCCAGCAAGGAGTGCCATCAGATTTTGGACGTGCTAAGATTGCGTGGGATGCTGGTGGCAACGCATTATATCTGCTGGTTGCCAACATCCAGGGTGGCTGGGGAGGACTGTACCGCTCGCTGGATCAGGGAGAAAGTTTCCAATCAATTTCGACAGCACCATCACAGCTTTTTGGACATAATATCGCTTCCGGTCAGGGGTGGTATGACATTACCTTAGGAATCTCACCATATGATTCTCAGCAAATCTGGATTGGTGGCGTATGGCTTTATCGATCCACTGACGGAGGCATTAGTTGGAGAAAGATCGCAGATCTCCACGTAGATCAGCACAACCTGGCCTTCATATCGAGAGACTCGATCCTCGTAGTGAACGACGGTGGCGTCTATTTGATCATTGACACTGTTGCACTTTACCGGAGTACGGGATTGCTTTCAACACAGTTTTACGACATTGACCTGCACCCATCGCAGTCGATCGTGCTGGGGGGAACCCAGGATAATGGTGCTTTTCTGCTAACACAAAAAGGCTGGCGGCAGATCATTCAGGGAGACGTCACGCGGTGCATCATCCACAGCCAGAATCCCGATTTGTTTCTTCTCAATACGCCGTACGGCTATTTGTATCGCACAACATCTCAGGGACAGCAATGGCAGTTTTCTGGCACGGGTATTGACTACAATGAAGTTCGGTTCTGGGAAACACCGCTGATCCAGAGTCACAAAAAACCGAGGGTATTTTATACAGCGACAAGCCGTGTTTACCGATCGACCGATGACGGCGTTCGGTGGGTTCCCATTAGCCCACCCTTAGGAGGATCTAACATTCCTATTGTGGAATTGTCGGAATACGATACGCAGACTTTTGCCGCGGCAACCTTAGATGGCAGAGTGTTTCTTACTCGTAGTGGCGGACTACGATGGTCGGAGATAACAGGAGATTCGCTGCCACGTCGATTTCCTGCGACGATTGCCTTCCATCCTGCGACCGATCGCATTATGGTGGTTGGATATTCGGGTTATGGCACAAAGCATCTATGGCTAACCCGTAACCGGGGATTTAGCTGGCACAGTATCGACGGAAATCTTCCAGATATTCCCGTTAACGTTTTTCGATTTGATCCTTACCGTCCCGATTCACAGTGGTATGTAGGAACAGATTTTGGCATTTTTTACACCGCAGATGCAGGCAAACACTGGCAGCCTTTGTACAACGGGATAGGCATAGCCCCGGTGACGGATATAGTCATTGATACAGTTCGACGGGAGATTTTGATTGCAACTTACGGGATGGGGATCTGGAAAGTCGGGCGAGATGCAGTACCTGTTGAGCTGGAACTGTTTGAAGCTCAACAGGTATCTCCTCTGACCGTTGAGCTATTTTGGAAAATGCAAGTGCAAGATGAAGTTGAACGGTTCCGTATTACCCGGTTGTGTCGTGAGCTGCCGGCCACTGTCATAGGAGAACTACCGCCGATCCCGGCAGGCTTGTACACCATACGAGACTCAGTTGGGTCCTTAGCGCTCCGGTGTGATACACTGCAGTATCGTCTGGAGGCAATTCTTGCCGATGGTACCCTCAAAGTGCTGGGAAATCGTACCATAGTGTTGCGTCTGGAAAGTTACGATTTCAGCTTGGTAAGGGCACAGTGGAAGGGGGAGCAACTATTGGTCCATTATCGATTGCCGAAGCGTACGGCTGCCAGCTTGGATCTCGTTACGCTTGATGGTCGGACTATGCCGCTATTGTACCATCCCAGCCATCCCGGTGGCAATTTTGTGCTGACATTCCCATTGCAGTCCGATCAATATGCGCAGGGAATATTCTTTGTTCGTCTACGAACGCCGTCCAGGCAGGTTGTTCTGAGGGTGCAAAAGTTTTAATGGGGGGACCCGGTACAGAATATGAGCGACGATATTGGGAGCAACGGCAACTGGTTGCTGGTATTGATGAGGCCGGGCGTGGGGCGCTGGCAGGACCAGTTGTTGCTGCCGCCGTGGTGTTGCAGCCCGATGACTATATCGACGGAGTGAGAGACTCCAAACAACTTCGACCCGCCCAGCGCGAGCAGTTGTTTGCGCAGATCACTCAACAGGTACGAGCGTGGGCGATAGGCTGGGCAGATGTCGAGGAAATCAACCGATGGAATATCTTACAAGCAACAATGGTAGCAATGCGGCGAGCAATAGAGCAACTCACCATACAACCCGATGTGCTTTTCGTTGATGGCAACTACTTTGTCACTGATCTGCAGATCCCGGCTGTTACAATCCCTCAGGGCGACCAGCGGTCGTTATCCATTGCCGCTGCTTCGATTCTGGCAAAGGTCTGGCGGGATCGATGGATGACAGAAATAGCCGATCCTCAGTTTCCGGAATATGGGTTTGCCCGGCATAAAGGATATGGTACCCGACAGCACCGGGATGCCATTCAGCAATTTGGTGTAACGCCGTTACATCGAAAAAAGTTTGTTCAGCGAATTCTGGAGCAGTGCCGTGAATCTCTTTTTTAAAAACATTCGGGTTATCAGTCCTGTAGACCATCTGAATGGAACGTATAATCTCTGGATTCAGGAAGGGCGTATCGAATACATTGGGCAAGAAGTGCCATCCAGTGTTACCGATGCTCGCCCTAAGACCATCGAAGCCCACCATTTAGTTGTCGCTCCGGGATTGTTTGATATGCACGTGCACTTCCGTGATCCGGGAGCTTTGCACAAGGAAGATACCCTCTCAGGTATTGCGGCAGCGACAAATGGGGGATTTACCGGGGTGCTGTGTATGCCCAATACAGAGCCCCCTCTGGACAATGCTGAGACCATCCAGATGCTCCAGGTTAAAGGTGATGGCAAACCCGTGGATGTTTTTTACAGTTCGACGATTACCAAAGGTCGGCGGGGACAGGAACTGGTTGATTTTGCGAGCTTGCTGGACATCGGGGTCGTTTGTTTCACGGACGATGGAAGCTCTGTTCCAACTGCGGGAGTATTGCAACGAGCTTTCCGATCCTTAGCGCCGTACGATGGACTTATTGCTGAGCACTGCGAAGATACGTCGTTGACTCAGGGGTTCGACATCAATGAGGGGATTGTTTCGGCACGGCTGGGACTGCGCGGTTATCCAGCTATAGCAGAGGAACTCATCATTGCCCGCGACATTCTGCTGGCAGCCGCCACAGGCAACCGACGACTTCACATTTGCCACCTGAGCACTCGCGGAGGTGTTGCGTTGGTACAGCGAGCAAAAGAATCCGGGCAACGGGTTACTGCTGAGGTAACCCCGCATCATCTGACACTCACTGATGAAGCAGTTGGGCACTTTCAGACCAATGCAAAGATGAGCCCTCCACTACGAACCGAAGCTGATATTGAGGCACTCATTATGGGACTCAAGTCGGGCATCATCGACTGCATTGCAACAGATCACGCCCCACATGCGTGGTGGGAAAAGGAGGTGCCATTTTCTGAAGCACCTTACGGGATCATTGGATTAGAAACAGCACTGGGATTGATTTTGACATTGCTCCATCACCGGCATCAAATCGAACTGGAAAAAATCGTTGAATGGATGGCAGTCAATCCGAGAAAGATTCTGGGACTGCCGCAGCCCCGAATACAGGTTGGGGAAGAGGCTAATTGTACTATCTTCGACCCACAGGCGACGTGGGTTGTGGATGTTCATCGCTTCCGTTCTAAGTCACGAAACACACCTTATCACGGTATGCAGTTGAAAGGAAAACCGGTGATGATCATCAATAACCGACAGGTCGTGGAATCAACGCTCTAAGGAATAAATCTCAGGAAGTGAGGAAATTAACCTGTCAACAAAATAAGAAGTTCTGGAACAACGTTTATGGCATTTTCCATCGGCGCGTAGCGCAGCCCGGTAGCGCACCACCTTGGGGTGGTGGGGGTCGCGGGTTCAAATCCCGCCGCGCCGACAGATAGACGATAGGACCATTGAGTTGGATGGAAGCACTGACGGCACAGCCTGAAGTTACAGGTACGCACAAGGATGCGTTTTGAGAAACTGCGGGTTTTTTTTGTTCTTATTCTTCTCAGCACCTCTTTCTATTCCTTTCAATTCTTTGCTATTGGTACCTATGGAGTTAAGCTGAGCGATATCCTGCTAATTGCTTTTTACGGCTGGTTAGCGTGGCGCATAGCAACACGGGGAATAACCCTATCGCCTTTGCTCCATCCAATAACGCTGCTCTTGTTTTTCCCATTGTTGGCTGTTGCTTTTTCCGTTGTCACTCCCATTGTATCGCTGGGACAGGGAACACAGTTTCTGAAAACCTTTTCGCATTTTCTGTTCTACTACGGCTTTTTCCTGTGCGTCGTTCTCCTGGACCCAAGAGCTTCCTTTGCAACTTTTTTTATCCGGGTCTTCCTCATCTGGGGATTCCTTGTTAGCCTGTATGGCATCTATCAACTGCCGGCAAGAGTCTTTGATCTGCCACTGGGATGGTTGCCAGTAACGAACGTTTCCGTCTTTGCATCTCGTACGCCTGATCCGTACAAATTGACAAAAACGGCATCGCAGCTCAGTCTGCAATATTCCCAGTTCTTTCGTTCCACATCGCTGTTTAGCGAACCCTCGGTGTTGGGGCGAATGGCAGCAACAATGCTGCTGTTTGTGTTAGTACCATATATCCAGAAGGAAAAGCCGTTCCTGCCAAAGGGATGGAGTATTGCGATTGGCATCACGCTCGTCTTGGCAATTTTTGCCAGTCTTTCACTCACTGGAGTTGGAGGAGTCATTGTCTTGCTTGTGAGTATTGTGCTGCTGGAAGGCTTGCGTCGCAGCCGGGTGCTGTTGGGTTACCTTGTCGCTATGGTTCTGGTGATCGTCATTGCTGCGAAAATTCTGACACCAATTGTACAAATTGACATTCTGGATTTGTACTTTCAACGGATATCGCGCATCTTGAAAATCGGTACCACCCCCTTTACAGCACATATCAGTGGAGAATCAACCTCGACACGTTTGAAGGGAATACAGGTTTCACTGGAAGTGTGGGAGGAATATCCCGTGGTCGGAATCGGTGCGGGACATTTTTATCTATCGGAAACAGCACAACGGGAAGGATTTGTGTTTTCCTCCACGATGTATACGGCGCTGCTTTCCGAAACAGGAGTTGTTGGTTTCACTCTTTTTATGGCGTTCTTGCTGGGACTCTTCTTTGCCGCCTTGCAGTTGTATTATCATCGGGAGCAATGGGAAAATGCAGAGTTGCGCCGACTTGCTGGCGTGCTGCCATACCTGGTGATTCTGTATCTGTTTTTTAAGCTCAGTTCCACTGTCTACGTTTCGCTCTGGGTTGATCTTATCTTCGCTTTCCGGATGGTGATGGAAATGGTTGGGCGTACAGGGTCGGTACCGTCTGTTCCCCTGCTGCTTCGCATACCTTCCCTGAAAACAGTGTTTAGCAACAGATGAAGATCAGTGTTGTCATTGCAACGTTGAACCGTCGCGAGGATTTATTAAAAACGCTGGCAGCGTATGAGCAGCAGACATATCCGGATAAAGAGATCATCGTGATTGACAATGGTTCGACCGACGGAACAGCCGAAGCTGTTCGGGAACAATTCCCAGCGGTTCGGTATTTCTGGATTCCAGACAACATTGAAACGGTTGCGATCAATTATGGAATGAGTATAGCAACAGGGGACATTTTCTGGTTGTCGAACAACGATTCCTATCCGGCAGATCCACGAGCCTTTGAGCAGATCGCTCAGATTTTTACCCGGTTTCCGGAGATTGATATCATTGGTACTGAAGATTTTGAGGTGCGTGATCGGGTAGTGTACGACTGGCATCAATTACCAGCGCCAAAAGAGACAATGCCGCCGGACGGTTATCCAGCAGTGTTGTTCCACGGTACGGGGGCAGCAGTCCGACGACGGGTCATTGAAAAGATTGGTGGTTTTTGGGATCGATTTGTGTATGAAGAGCTGGATTTTTGCATCCGGGCGCTCCGGGCAGGATGTCAGATTCGGTACTTTCCCACCATCCGAACGCTACACTTTGCCTCACCTGTTTCACGAGTATCTGTCTTTCGGTGGCGCCGCGCTTATCTGCATACACTCCGCCTTTTGTGGAAGTACGCTCCGACACCGACGGCAGTGTGGCGAACCATTGTAGCATCGGCGTTTTTCTTCTTCGCTGGTATTCGGAATCAGATCCCGGTCGGGTCGTTCTGCGAAACATACTTAGAGGCATTGCCAACCATTCTGCGAACCATTCAGATGGAACGCTGTCCACTTTCTCGATCTGAAATGAATCAGTACCGATTGAGCTTAGGAAGTCTTCGGGATTATTGGACATATACCAGAGATATGCGGAGTCGTAATCAACGACGGTAGAAGATGCGGATTATACAAATCTCCTCACGATTCCCTTATCCTCCAGATGATGGGGGACGTATTGGATTGTGGAATATCACGCGTCAGCTACGGGAACTGGGACACGATGTATGGTTGGTTACCTTTGCCGAAAAGCAAACAACCGCAGAGCATATCCAGTTTTTGAAGCAAACAGTGACCAGGCTGACGGTGTTACCTCCACAGCGGTATTCTCTATTGCAATATCTGATCTCTACCGTTCATCCCGTTCCTATCCACGTTCGGAAGCGAAGCACACCAGAAATTCTGCAAGTAGCACGCAAGATTGGTCAGCAGGCAGCAGAATGGGATTGTATTCACGTAGATCGCAGCGGTATGATTGCAATGGGATTAGAGGTTTCTGGAATATCAAAGAAACCGATAGCCGTGCGTATGCACAATGTCGAATGG
Source organism: Candidatus Kapaibacterium sp. (assembly GCA_026996895.1). Taxonomy (GTDB): domain Bacteria; phylum Bacteroidota; class Ignavibacteria; order Kapaibacteriales; family WFXC01; genus WFXC01. Next base: position 1,601 of record JALWJX010000032.1, on the reverse strand, counting down.
GTCATCTGGCAACGCTTTGCCCAGCAATTTCCTTTCTGGCATCCAGCCCGGTGGTATCTACAGCGTCAAGCCCGATTGCTGCGGAAATGGGAGAAGCATCTTCTATCACAGGTCGACTTGATCATTCCGATCACTGAGCCTGATGGACGTCGGATAGCTGAAGAGTTTGGGATTGAAAAACCCATTGTGGTAATACCAGCAGGAGTAGATCCAGAATACTGGAAGCCAGTGGATGGGGAGCAAAAGCGAACCGATGTGGTTTTAGTTGCCAACTTTGAGTGGAAACCGAACATAGAAGGAGTGGAATGGTTTGTACAGAAGGTTTTGCCATTGCTTCCATCAACGATTACCTTTCACATAGCGGGGAAGGAGAGTGACCGGGCATTACGTCATTTGCGAGGGATACCGAATGTGCGGATTTACGGGTATTTAGAAGATGCTCGGCAATTTTATGGGCGTGCATTGTTTACCTTTGTGCCATTGCTCAGTGGGGGAGGGATTCGGATCAAGATTTTGGAGGCGATGGCGATGGAATTACCGGTGGTAACGACGACGGTTGGGGCTGAGGGGATAGAGGCTGGTGAGCAGCAAGGGGTTTTTCGGTGTGATGATCCTTATCGGTTTGCTCAGGCGATACAGGATTTGTTGAGCAATCCGGAGTGGGTAAAAAAGTTAGGCAAGGCAGCACGGCAACGGGTATTGGAGAAGTACACGTGGCGGACCTTAGTCCAGCAAATGGCTGATGCTTATCAGCGTTACCTCGGACCTTTTGCCAAATGAGAGGCTTCTTCCTGAGAGTTGTTCATCCCCACGGTAGCGGTAGTTTCTTTAATGGGCAAGCGTCAGATGCTTCGCACTGCTCTTCCCTATTGTGCCTCCCTGTTCAGCGGATTGTTGCCAAATTAGTATCTTTGAATTTATTTAAACTCTGGAAAAGTCTCAGCAGGAAATCTGAAAACTCGAAGCATAAGTGTAGATCGGTGGAAGGTTTCATTAGATGAACACTGCTCAATGGTATCGAGTGCGTGTGAGAGATAAGAGAAGTTGAATTCAACGACGGTAGAAGATGCGGATTATACAAATCTCCTCACGATTCCCTTATCCTCCAGATGATGGGGGACGTATTAGCGTATGGCACATCACGTATCAGCTACGGGAACTGGGACACGATGTATGGTTGGTTACCTTCGCCGAAAAGCAAACAACCGCAGAGCATATCCAGTTTTTGAGGCAAACAGTGACCAGGCTGACGGTGTTACCTCCACAGCGGTATTCTCTATTGCAGTACCTGATCTCTGCCGTTCATCCCGTTCCTATCCACGTTCGGAAGCGAAGCACACCAGAAATTCTGCAAGCAGCACGCAAGATTGGTCAGCAGGCAGCAGAATGGGATTGTATTCACGCAGATGGAACCAGTATGATTTCAATGGGATTAGAGGTTTCTGGAATATCAAAGAAACCGATAGCCGTGCGTATGCATAATGTCGAGTGGGTCATCTGGCAACGCTTTGCCCAGCAATTTCCTTTCTGGCATCCAGCCCGGTGGTATCTACAGCGTCAAGCCCGATTGCTGCGGAAATGGGAGAAGCATCTTCTATCAC
>JALWJX010000031.1 GCA_026996895.1 Candidatus Kapaibacterium sp. | reverse complement strand
GTGTAAGAATGCGGTGCAGATCTTCGGCAGAATGAATTTTACTGGTGGCGTGGCGCTTGATTGCCAGTGGAAGGTCTTCTTTTGCAATGCCTTTGCCGTTGTCTACCACGTGGATCAAGGTTTTTCCAGCTTTCCGCACCACAACCGAGATGGTGCTCGCTTCGGCATCGATTGCATTTTCCACGAGCTCCTTGACCACCGATTCGGGGCGTTGCACGACTTCCCCGGCAGCGATCTGGTTTGCGATAAATTCGGGGAGTACCTGGATTTCGTTTCCTGTGTCCATTGAGTCGTTTTTCTCTTCGCTGCTTACTTCCAATCCTAAGTTGACGACGGTTTCCGCGTTCTGGTGTCCACCACTTTAGCAAGCTCGTCCCTCAGAGCGCAAGGATGATTTCCCGTTTGGGGGATGCGCGCTTCGGAATGTCTGGGAGCGCTCCCTTCAGGGAACATCTTTGCCGGCGAAAGCCGGCGTTCCCAGTAGCGGCAACCCGATGTGGTTGATGTGGTTGCCCACCACCCACCCCGTAGGGGCGACCGGCCGGTCGCCCCTACACATTTGCAACGTTGCCGACGAAAGTCGGCGCTCCCGGTGCCAGCGAAAGCCAGCGCTTCCAGTCGGTGCCGGGGAAATCCGGCGTTTTTCAAAGGCAGGCTTCTGCGAATTTTCTACCGATAGCTCATAGCGTTGCGCAGAGCAGTCCGAATGAGTTCTTCAACGGAGGGGGAGCGATCGAGCAGTTCCGCTGAAGCTGCTTTGACCGCCTTTTCCGCTATGGTCTTGCTGTAGCCCAGAGCGATCAGCGCTTCAACGGCTTCTCGGCGTGCCTGGAGCGCCATCCCATCTTCACTGATTGCTGACTGAATATCCCGCAGCTTGTCCCGAAGTTCAACGACCAGTCGTTCCGCTGTCTTTTTTCCGATCCCCGGCAGCTTCTGCAGGAGTGCGACGTTTGCGTTATCCACGGCACTTTTGAGTTCGCCCGGGGTGATCGCAGAGAGAATCCCAAGTGCCAGTTTGGGACCGATGCCGCTGATGCCGATCAACAGGCGGAAGACCCGACGCTCTTCTTCGGATAAAAATCCGTAAAGTTCCATCGCATCTTCCCGGACGACAAAGTGCGTGTACAGTCGCACTTTGCTACCAGTGTCGCCCAGTTGATCGATCGTGGAGAGTGGAGCGAAGAGATAATACCCAATCCCATTACAGTCAATGACCACACCGGTCGGCGTCTTTTCCACCAGCGTACCACGGATTTGAACAATCATCGACACCCTTTCATTTGCACGTTCTACCACGACGCAAGACGAGTATTGCCAGATTTTTGGTTCACCGGTGCAAAAAGGATGGAATGATGGAAAAGTGAGATCGCAGGAGGTGCCGGACTCCACGAGAGAAGGCGATGGTGCGTCCTTAACGACTACCAATCGGGGTTTGTGAAATCGATGAAAGGGCAACACAATGAAGTATTATTTTAGCGTTCGGATTCCGGGAACAATTGACAACGTGCGTCCAACAGTAGAGGCACTGTTGAAAGAGGAAGGATTCGGAATTCTGACCGAAATTGACGTGAAGGAGACCCTCAAAAAGAAGCTGGATGTTGATTTTCCGGGCTATGTCATTCTGGGGGCTTGCAATCCACCGTTTGCCTATCAGGCACTGCAACGGGAGGAGAAGATCGGGTTGATGTTGCCGTGTAATGTCATTTTGCAGCAAAAGGATGGAGAGGTTGAGGTGAGTGCGATCGATCCGATTGCATCGATGGCAGCCGTTGAAAATCCCGAACTGGAAGAAGTTGCAACGCAGGTGCGCGAAAAGTTACAGGCGGTGATTAATCGCCTGGCAGAGCGCTATCCGGCGACAGCTTGAGGAAGGATCGGATGGCGGTTCTGGTACCGATTGCCTCTGGCACTGAAGAGGCAGAAGCGGTCGTAACCATTGACATTTTGCGGCGTGCCAATCTGGAAGTTCTGGTTGCGGGCTTAACCAGTCCGGTGGTGTGTTCCCGAAAAGTGCAGATAGTGCCTGATACCACCGCTGATCGCATTGCTGAGGATACGCTCTTTGATGCCGTAGTATTGCCCGGCGGCGCAGAGGGGACGAAGCAGTTGATGCACAGCGCGTGGCTTCGACAGTTGCTTCAACATCATCATCAACAGCAGCGCTGGATTGCCGCCATTTGTGCCGCTCCCCTGATCCTTCACGTGACCCACATTTTACAGCCGGGACAAATGGTGACAGGGCATCCTACGATTAAGGAGCATCTGGTGGAGCGGTATGTGTACCTCAATCAGCCGGTGGTGGTCGATGGGAAAATCATCACCAGTCAGGGAATGGGAACAGCGGTGGATTTTGCGTTGAGCATTGTGTCGCAGCTTCAGTCACCAGCGCTGGCTCAGGAGATTGCAGACCGAATTTGCTATCAGTGGGATTCACGAAGGTGAGGATGCCGCAATGCTAAGGAAATGGATCGCTGGATTTGTACTGGGCATATGCCTTTCGACCGGATGGGCGCAACTGGACTCAACCGGCATTCGGCTCCTGGATTCTGCGCTCCAGTTCTATGGACTGACCCATCAGGATCTCTGGCTGGCGTGGGATGCCGTAGCGGATGATCCCCATCGCTTAGCGGTCGTGAAACAGGTTTTTGAGCAGCCATTGTCTGTTTTCAAAGTGTTAGATCGATACCAGCAGGCGGCGCAGTACAGCGTGGACCGTTTGTTGATCCGTGCTCAGCGCGATCTGGAATGTGATCCCTACCGGGCACAGTCTCTGGCATTGCGTTATACTACACGGCAAATGGACTCTGCTGTCGGTTTTTCAATCGATGAGCGATTCTCGCTTCCTGAAGCAGCGGTGCTGCGGCAAATTCTCCCGTTGTTGATGACCGCTACGGTATCGGTGGAGCAGGTGCGTGCCGGATGGGATCCTGATTCGTTGCAGTATGTCCTGACCTATCTGGATTCGCTGTTGTTGCCTTCGGAGGAAGCAGCCGATTTGAATCTGTATGAGCTGAAAGCGGAAGAGTATCGCTGGAATCGAATTAGCAAGAAATTTTTCCGGCTGGCATCTATTCAGATGATCCGTTCGCTGATCCATCGCTCTATTGATTGCCTGGCGTACGTGCTGGCGCTTCCGATTTTGAACAATCAGGTTTCCGAGCATTACCGCGATATTCAGCCTGTGGAAATTTCAACGCCGATGGGAACGATTGCAATTGGTGGGTATGGAGATGATGTGTATCGCAAGCCGTACGCTGTTATTATCGATTTCGGCGGTAATGATCGCTATCTGTTCCCATCGCTGACGAAGGAAGAAAAATTTCAGCAACCGGTGCAGTGCATCATTGACCTGGCGGGGAATGATGTGTACGTTGGCGGAGATTATGCGTGGGCGTCTGCGGTGTTTGGAATGAGCTTTTTGATCGATGTGACGGGCAATGATGTCTATGTCGGTGAAAATTTTACTCAGGGATCCGGGGTTTTTGGAGTTGGCGTGCTGGTGGATAAAGCGGGGCACGATCGGTATATTGCCCGAAGCTGTGCACAGGGCAGCGGTGCATTTGGAATCGGCGTTCTATGGGACTCTACCGGCAACGATCTCTATCAGTGTGCGGCGCAGGGGCAGGGATTTGGATTCACGCACGGCGCGGGGCTTCTGGTCGACTTTGCGGGCAACGATCTGTACACAACCACCAGTCCGTTTCAGGATTTTCTGCGCTATGATCAGCATTTCCTTTCCTTTACGCAGGGAGCAGCACTGGGCTATCGCCCCATAGCTTCTGGCGGAATCGGTCTGGTGCTGGAATTTGCCGGCAATGACGTGTACACCAGCGACATCTACGGACAGGGAACGGCGTATTGGTTCGGCATTGGAGCAATCTGTGATCAGAAAGGAGATGATCGGTACGTTTCGTACCAGTACGCTCAGGGTTCGGGGGTGCACTTTGCCCACGGTATCCTTTGGGATCGGCAGGGTAATGATCATTATGCGTCGCACGGTGTTTCTCAGGGATGTGGGCACGATGTGGCGCTGGGAGTATTGCTGGATGAAGCAGGGGATGATGATTACACCGTGGAGAGCCTGTCGCTGGGTGGCGGGAATGCGGATGCCATCTCCATTTTGCTGGATTACCGTGGGGATGATACCTACATCGCGCGGCAGGAGTGGAATATGCTGGGCTATTCGGATTATCGTCGCCGCTATGGAATGCTGGGACTCTTTATCGATGGGCAGGGACAGGATCGGTATGGCGAAACCATTGTGCGAAATAATGTGGCAACGCTGAAGTCAACCTTCGGCAGTTTCTATGATGCAGAGGTTGTGGAAAAGCCGGAGCGGAAGCGGACAGAGCCACCGCTGACTCCACCGGATTCTTTGAAAGAGCCGCTGGCAAATTCGCTGGACAGTTTGTTTATTCAGGCTTCTGCGGCGCCACAGAAGTATCAGTACAATGTGAAACCGGCTCGCGAAAAAATCATTGCAATGGGGCGAGCAGCGCTACCATTTTTAGCAAAGAAGCTGGGAACGGAATCGGCACGTGAGCGGCACGCACTGGTGTATATTTTACGCAAGCTGTACGATCGGGATACCGCAGCCGTGACGCAATTGGTTGTTGATTCGCTCCAGTCGAAAAATCCTCGTGTTCTGGGAATGGTTGCAATCATCGCAGGGGAAAAGAAAATTCGAGCAGCGTTGCCCTTTTTAACACCGCTGCTGCACCATTCTCAGTGGCGCCGCCGGCAACTGGCAGCGTACGTCATTGGATTGATAGGAGACTCTCCGTATGCAGATACACTTCGGCTGGTCTGGCAAACAGAGCAGCATCCATTTGTGCAGATGCGGTTAGCCACTGCTATTGCTCGATTGCAGCCGCCGTGGCTCTGGGACTGGATTATTGAGCCTTTGCAGCGTAGCCGATGGGTCGTTGGACCCAACACCGTCGAGACGCTGCGCCGCTACGGCGATTCACTTTCGTGGATAACTTTTCACCGGATTGCTCAACAACTACAGCACTCTCCAGAAGCACTGACGATGTGGATGTGGATTCTATCCAAAGTACGCTTCGCATCGACCGATACCTTGTCGATCCAGCACTGGATTGCGTCGCTGACACTCCAGCAGAAACGGCAACTGGTAGCACAATTCTGGCGACAGCCGCAGCATCGGTGGGCAGATCAGATTCGCCGGGCGCTCCGTAAACTCAAGCCATTGCAGGCATTGCTGCACCGCTGGGAAGCGGTTCAGCGGCTTTCTTCCGTTCAGAAACAGTGAGGGACCGGCGCCGTCTGGAAAAATGTGTTGTACTGGCTGAAAGTTTACCACTGGAAGTGCGATCGGCGCTTGCGGTGCCCCGGTCAAGTTGCTGAGCCTGACGGATCAATCTCCAACCAGCAAAGGGTAATGGGCAGGCAGGAAGTTGAGCCCTAAGAGCTGCGCTGGAGATTTTGGCGGAGTTCTTCGATCTTTTGTTCATACGCTGCCGCTTTTTCCGGATACTGTTGTTGCAGTTTCTGGTAGGTCTGGATCGCTTCTGCAAATTTGCCCTGTTGTACTAAGATCTGAGCCATTGTTTCGGTTGCAATCGGTGGCGCGCTGCTGGAGCGCTCTGGTGGGGGAGGTGATGGTTCTTCCGGCGCAGGCATAGATGGTGACGGTGATTCCTCCTGACGGATTTGATTCAGCTTTCGCGCTAAGGTTTCCAGTGGCGTAAGGATCGGTGCAATTTCCTGATCCGTTGCCATTTCCGGCATAGTTTCCAGTGAGGAAGGCGGCGTCAGGGGAGAATGGAAGGAAAGCTCCGAAGGAAAAGGAGGTGGCGCCGGCACTGTATGCTCTGTGCTATGGAGGGGGAGCGAGGGAGATTCCACCATTCCCAGGCTGCTGAATTCTAAGCCCGGTATCAGCCGGATGTAGCGGGAGTTGTAACGCCGCAGCTTTTCGTCTGGATCCCCAGGATGTTCCGTGATGAGCTGAAAGGGACCGGGAAGGAGTTGGTCACCGTCTGTTGCTTCGGTTGTCGATGGTGGTTCCATTTCCTGCTCGGCGGTTGATTCAGGAAGGAGTTCTGTTTCTGTGTCTGATCCTTGTGCCGCCACCGATGGCGCAGATGTGCCTGTGTCGGTTGTTTTCTCCACACCCAGAAGCTCCGGGATGAGCGAAAGATCGTTTACTTCTGCGGAAGAAGGTGGTACAACGCCCTGTGCTGCTGGGAGATCCTCTGTTGTCGTTGCTTCGGATGAGGCAAGATCCTCAGCAACGCGTTTCCGGTCGTCCAGCGCCAGGGAAGCCGGTTGCGATTCGCCAGTTTCTGGTACAGTGAGCGTGTCAGATGGCGTTGCAGTGTGGGGTATTGCAGCGTCAGTGTCGCTGGTTTCCAGTGGGACGGTGGATTCAGGAACTGCGGGCGTTTCGGACGACTGTGACGTTTCCAGTTCCGGTGAAGTCTCGCC
>JALWJX010000030.1 GCA_026996895.1 Candidatus Kapaibacterium sp. | reverse complement strand
GTACTATGGGTACTACTAAGTTTCAGTCAGCACGCGTCGGTATTTTTTTCGACCGTGACGGCATCGTCAACTACGGCTCTGACGGCTACATCACAACCCCGGAAGCCTTCCACTTCCGCCCCGATTTCTTCCCGCTTTTCCAGTGGGTCAAATCCAGCGGGTTCCGCGCCATTGTGGTCACCAACCAGCAGGGTGTTGGAAAGGGTGTGATGACCGTCGAGGACTTAGCAACGATCCACCAACAGATGCAGCAGGAACTCCAGCTTCGCACCGGCTGGCAATTCGATGATATTTTCGCCTGCACAGCGCTCAAAGAAGCCGGCAAAGCCGACTGTCACAAACCGAATCCGCGGATGCTGCTCCAGGCGATCGCAAAATGGAATCTGGATCCCCGGTTCTGCTGGATTCTGGGCGATCAGGAACGCGACATTGAAGCGGGCAAACGTGCTGGAATTCACACCTGCTACGTTCACCCCACCGATCACCTGGCAATCGCTGAATGCAACGCTCCAGAGCTCCTCACCGCACTGCGCCTCCTGCAGCAGTGGTTCGACAGAAATTTGCAGCATCTCTATCGGTAGCGTTGGCTGGAAGTACCAACTTTCGCCGGCAAAGGTTCAAACGGCATATAGGGGCGAAGCGGTGCTCCGCCCGATGGGCGACCAGCCGGTCGCCCCTACGGGTGTGCGTGAATAATGAGGCAAATGCTCATTGAAGCGCCCCCCCTGGGAGCGCCGACTTCAGTCGGCATGCACTTTAAAACGTGCGCTTGCAATGGATGCACACTGAAGTGTGCGCTCCCAGTAGACGTATCCTAAGGTGTGCGTTCCCAGGCACGCTAAAGCGTGCACTCCCAGTGCAATGGCAGGGGCGATCGATGTTTCACCCGATGGGTTGCAAGCGCCGACTTTCGCCGGCAAAAAATTTGCTCTTTCCCTCTACTACCGCATCCGTGTTGTTCTGGAATGGGTGCGGTCGTACACGTACGTTGCGTGGGGAACAGGATAGGGCGTAATGCCCCGGCGCCATAGCCGATGGAACAGGAAGTAGTCCTCCCCGTAGCGCACCGCTGGAAAGCCGCCTACGTCGCATAGAAGGGAGCGGCGAATGACGAAGGTCGCACCGATGATGCAGTGGCGCACGTGGATTTTCCGCCGGGGATTTCGCACGTCCGGAACGTATGGATCACCGATCACCTGCACACCGCCGTAGAACCACACCACCTCTGGATACAGATGGGCATACAGCCAGCGGCGCTGTAAATGTGCCGGGTGATACCAATCGTCGGCGTCTAAAAAAGTCACAAATGTTCCCTGTGCCATCGCAATTCCTCGATTCCGTGCCGTTGCCGCTCCCCGGTTCTGCGGCAGGTGGACAAACCGACAGCGCGGTTCCTGCTGAATCCACCGCTGGATCACCGCTGGCGTTGCATCAGTACTTCCATCGTCGATGATCCAGCATTCCCAGTCCTGAAAATCCTGTGCCTGCAACGATGCCAGCGCCCGCAACACCAGTTTCGGCTGGTTGTAGACCGGAAGAATAACGGAGAAAAACGGCTGCTTTTCCCTCTGTGCTTCGCTCATTCGTCTATGGCGCTCGTAAATGTTTTCACTAACAAATCGGTTCGTAAATGTTTCCCCAGACGCAGGAAATCGAAATATCTGACATTGCCGATCTCTGGACTGTCTGTTCTCGCAATGGGATTATTCTGGAAGAAGACCAACTGGCAATTCTGGAACGATACCACAATGACCTCGTGTACTGGAACAAGCGGGTCAATTTAGTGTCGCGCAAGGACATTCACCATCTGTACGCCCGGCACTTTTTGCACTCTCTGGCTATCTTAAAATACGTGGACATCCCTCACAAAGCGTGGGTGATCGATATTGGCACCGGCGGCGGCTTGCCGGGATTGCCCCTGAAGATTGCACGCCCTGATATTCGGATCGTGCTCATCGACTCGATGGCAAAGAAGACCAAAATGGTCAAAATGTTTGCCCAGCATACGGAACTTCGGGACATCACCGTTCGCACGCTTCGGGCAGAAGCCTTAGCCGATCAGCCGGAATATCAACACCACTTCCACGTTGCTGTAAGCCGAGCAGTTGCCCCGCTGGTGCAACTGCTCTCCTGGACTCACCCCATTATGCGTCCCGGTGGCACCGTTGCTGCGCTCAAAGGGGGAGACCTATCAGCGGAAATTGCAGAAGCGCAGAAAAAATTTCCAGATGTACAGATCGAAGAACACCTTATCCAGATCGCCGGCTACCCCTGGTATGAGCAAAATCAGAAAAAAATTGTCATCTGTCGATATCCAGCAGCATAGCGGTATCCAGCGGCGGATGCAGCACAATATGGAGCGTCATCTCTCGTATCGAATCCCGGTATTGTCAACAAATGCAGGAGTTCAGCCGCAATGAGATATTCCCACGTGCTCTGCGTCCTGATGCTGTGGAGCCTCACCACCACTGCGTTTGCTCAAGCCAGCGGCAGCGAATTCCGGATTGCACGGGTCAAATATAGCGGTAGCGGTGACTGGTACAATGATCCGTCAGCAGAAGTCAATTTGCTCAAATTCTTTCAGCAATACACCGCCTTACCTGTTACCCCAACTTTTGAATACGTTGACCTTAAAAGTGAAAACATCTTCCTCTATCCTGTGCTGTTTCTGACTGGTCACGGTGGGGTCAAATTCACGGATGCGGAAGTCCGCAATCTGCGCGCCTACCTCCAGAACGGGGGCTTTCTGTATATCGACGATGACTATGGACTGGACAAGGACATTCGCAGGGAGATGAAAAAAGTCTTTCCCGATCGAGATTTTGTCGAACTTCCATTCTCGCATCCCATCTATTCTATCGCCTTTCCCTTTCCCCAGGGTCCACCAAAGATTCACGAGCACGATGGCAAGCCCCCGCAGGGATTCGGGATCTTCTACGATGGACGGCTGTGTGTTTACTACACCTACGAAAGTAATCCCAGCGATGGCTGGGCAGATCCGGAAGTCCACGGCAATCCACCTGACAGGCGGGAAGCAGCACTCAAATTTGGCGTGAATATTCTCCTGTGGGCACTCACACATTAACAATAAAACCGGGAGCAGATGATGGCAGCAGCACAGCAACGAGCACGACAGCTTTACCAGCAACTGAGCAGCAAGCTCCGACGCACACAGTACAAAGAACTCTGGCTGCATACGGTCACAGGATTTCTGACCGCTACGGCTGTCGCGCTGGGCTTTTTCTTTCTGGTTGCTCTGCTGGAAATGGCGTTCCACACTTCCGCTGGTATCCGAACGTTGCTCGTGCTAACTGGCATTGCGCTCTGGGTTTTCACGTTCGCCATTTCCGCAGGAACGGCACCGCTACAGGCACTCCGAATCCTACAGCCATCATCTCTGGAAGAATTTGCACTTCGCGTTGGGAAATTCTTCACGCACATCAACGACCGACTGAGTAACGCCCTGCAGCTCTATCGCACCAGTATGCAGCCTCGCGGTGTTTCTGCGGAGCTGGCGCTGGCTCGATTTGAAGCAATTTCATCGGATGCTCTCGCGCTTCCGTTTGATCAAATCCTAGATACCCGACGATTTCGGCGAATCCTGCTGTTGTTTATCGTTGCGCTGCTCCTTTTTCTCGCCCCCTTTGCATTCGCTCCTTCCAGCTATAGCGCCGCTCTTTATCGACTCTGGCATTTTACACAACCATTCATTCCCCCTGCTCCCTTTAGCCTCTCTGTGCATCCGACGGATACCACCGTTGCTCGTGGCAGTACAATGGAATTGGTAATCACCGCCAGTGGCACTGCTCCGGAAAAAGTGACGCTCCACCTGAAAGCAGGATCGCAGCAACAGTTCAGCAGCTACGAACTCCAGCGAGAATCGGATGGCACCTATCGATATCAACTGGCTTCGCTCAAACGTTCGGTACACTTTTATGCTTCAGCACCGTGGCATACGACCGTCGTTCAATCTCCAACGGGATCGATCCGGGTTGTCGACTTCCCTGCGGTTCGCATCATTCGCGGCACCGTCCAGCCACCAGCATATACCAGACTCCCTACCCGGCAATTTGATGAAAGCACCGCAGACTTAGCCACACTCTATGGCTCCCGCATTCACCTGACAGCACTGACCAACAAACCCGTTGCGGATGCTACGCTCGTCTTTCTTCCCCAGCATCCCTTAGCCGAAGCAGATACGCTGGTCATTCCGATGACCATTGAGCACAACCGGATTTCCGTGCAATGGACCGCCCGGCAATCCGGAACGTACTTTATTCGCCTGCAGGATTCGGCTGGCTATTTCAACCGCAACCCGATTCGCTATACCCTTTCTGTTTTTGCCGATGCACCGCCAACGATCACCCTGCTGTCTCCAACGACGGACGTCGAGCTCAGCGACGATGCCCGATTGCCGATTCAGGTAGCGATTACCGATGATTTTGGATTTTCTTCCCTTACCATTTTCGTCCGATTGACAAAATCCGCTTTTACACAGCCAGATCCGCACTACACTCAACTACGAATTCCTTTACCGCCGGAAGGCACCGCCTTTGAAGTTCCCTACATCCTGGACTTTGCAAAGTTCAACGCAACGCCCGGCGATCAATTTGAATGCTTCGTAGAAGTCCGGGACAACGATCAACTTTCCGGTCCCAAAGCAGCACGCACTCCGGTTTTCACGGTCCACTTCCCATCGCTGGATGAAGTGTTCCAGCAAGCGGATCAGGTGCACCGGGAAGCCGAGCAACACCTGCAAAAATTAGTACAGCAAGCAGAACAGTTGCAGCAAAAAGCCGAAGCGGTGCGACGGGAACTTCTCAAGCAACAGCAACGCAAAATCGACTGGGAACAGCAGAAAAAAATCGAAGATATTCTCAAGGAGCAGCAACGGATTCGTGAAGAATTTCGGCAGATTCAGCAGAAGCTGCAGGAAATGGTCCAGAAGATGCAGGAACACAAAGCCATTTCCCGCGAAACCTTAGAAAAATACCAGGAGCTTCAGAAGCTGATGCAGGAAATCGATGATCCGCTGCTCCAGCGGCGAGCGCAGCAGTTGCAGGAGGCGCTCAAGAAGGTCGATCCGCAGCAATTGCAGGAAATGGTCAAAAACTTCCAGTTCGATGAAGAAGATTTCAAGCGTCGTCTGGAACGAACCCTGAACATTCTGAAACGGCTCAAAGCTGAACAGAAGGCGGAAGAATTAGCAAAGCGAAGCGAGGAGTTAGCAAAGCAACAGGAAGAGCTCCGAAAGCAATTAGAAAACGCCAACCCTGCAAATGAGCAGCAGCGAAAGGAGCTGACAGAGCGGCAGCAGCAACTGGAGCAAGAGCTGCAGAAGCTGCGGGAGGAAATGAAGAAACTGGAAGTGCTGATGAAGGAAATCGGCAAAGATATGCCGCTGGAAGAGATGCGCAAAGCAATGGAGCAACTGGAGCAATCGCAACTCCAGCAGGATATGGAGCAAGCAGCGCAGCAGATGCAGCAGGGCAATTACCAGCAGGCACAGCAATCGCAGAAGCGGGCAGCGCAAAAGCTACAGCAGTTTGCCCAGCAGATGCGACAGTTGCAATCGAAAATGCAGCAACGGGTTTCTCAGGAAGCCATTCGAACCCTGCGGCAGTCGATCCAATCGATGCTGGAACTCAGCCATTTGCAGGAAGCGCTCAAGCAACAAACCACAATGCAGGAATTCAACTCGGCAGGCTTAACGAAGCTGGCACAGCAGCAGGCGAAACTAATGGAAGCTCTTCGCAACATCATTGCAGGGCTGAACGAATTAGCCCAGAAATCGTTTGCGGTCACGCCCGAAATGGCGCACAGCTTAGCAGAAGCGATGCGACAGATGCAGGAAGCCATCCGGCAATTAAGCAACCGATCGCCCCGAAGCGCCGCCAAAGCACAATCGAAAGCAATGGGTGCAATGAATGCCTGTATGATGCAGATGCAGAATGCGCTTTCGATGATGCAGGGAACAGGACAGGGGCAGGGACAGGGGCAGGGCAGTGGACCTGGGGATACGGGCTTTATGCAGCAACTCCAGCAAATGGCAATGGAGCAGCAACTGATCAATCAGGGAATGCAGGAGCTTCTGGGTCAGGCTCAGGGGGAACGGCTGCGCGAAGATGCCCAGCGTCGACTCGCCCGCTTAGCTGCACAGCAGCGTGCGTTGCAGCAATCGTTGCAAGAACTGGCAAACCAACAGCAGAAGAATGCTCCGGAAGGCAAACGCATTCTGGGTGATCTGAAAAAGATCGCTGAAGAGATGAAGGAAGTAAGCTCCGATATGGAAAGCGGACGCATCACTGAAGAAACGTTGCGGCGGCAGGAACGCATCCTGTCCCGACTGTTAGACGCTACCCGATCGCTTCGAGAACGCGATCTCGAGAAGAAACGGGAAGCACAAACCGCAAAGAAAATGTATCGAGAAAGCGCTCCCACCATCGATCTGGAGCAATTAGAGCAGCAGCGCCACACGATTGAAACGCTGCTCCGTTCCCTGCAACTCA
>JALWJX010000029.1:397-6531 GCA_026996895.1 Candidatus Kapaibacterium sp. | reverse complement strand
CTGATAACTGGTGGCACATCCCCGGAACTGTTCTGCAATTTTTCCCAGAGGACGAACCTGATCCAAGTGCTCCATCAACTTCGATTGGTGCTCCACACTTAACTGCATTACCTCCAGATTGCTGAAAAGCGTGGTAATTGCCTGATCTGCTGCTCTCATTGCTTCGGTACATTCGCCAAATACCCTGGAAAAAATTTCCAGCAAGCGATACTGCATTCGCAATCCTGCTTCCACGGAATACCCGGCAACGTGAGGGGTTGGGAACCACACTGCCTGCACCAGATCAATGTTGGGTGAAGGTTCCCCTTCCCACACATCCACAGCCGTCACCAGGGGTACTCCCGCCTGGAGATGGAGTAACAGTGCAATTTCATCTACAACGCCACCTCTACTGGTATTGATCAGCAGAGAATTCGGCTTGAGATTTGTCAATTCTTCTACTCCAATCAGTTCCAGCGTTGGATACCGCCCGTCTCGTGTCAAGGGGACATGGAGCGTAACAACATCAGACCGGGACAGCAGCTCTTGCAACGGAACGACCTCGAATGCCGCTGGAAATGGAAAATGTTCTTCCTCCAGTGGTGGATCATTGATCAACACCTGCATTCCCAATTGTTGTCCTAACCACGCTACAATTCGGCCAATGGCACCATATCCAACGACCCCCAGTACAGCACTGGCCAACGCGATCTCATACTGCTGCGCCCATCGAAGAAGTACGTACAGAACATACTGTGCCACCGTCGGCGCATTCATTCCGTGAGCGGTAGCAACGACAATGTTATTTCTCCTCAGAAAGGCTTCATCCAGATGATCTCGCCCTGAAGACGCTGAGCCAACAAACCGGACATTGGTCAATCCCAGCAAACTTTCATTGACCCGCGTGACGCTGCGGATAAACAAAGCATCGCAATCAACGATGTCCGACCGGGTAACAATGCGTCCCTCAAAGGTTCGAACCTGCGCCTCGGGACATTGTCGGAGCCATTCTATAAGGTGTTGCAACTGCTCATCAACACCCACCACTATGGATCGTCGCTGGATCAATGCACCCATTCAGCCTCTTCAACCGTCATAAGTCCTTTCTTCAAGAACTAATTTACAAAAATTTCTGGAGAAAAACAACTGACGAGCAATGTGCGGACGCTACACAATGTTTGCCTCCCAACAGGACATTGAAGATCGCTTCAATGTAACGGTTCCGGCACTTCCCCCTAAACGGTACAATATCGCTCCAACGGATGAAGCACTGGTAATTACCTGGAATGCCGGGATAGACGCTGCTGAAGCCCGACTTTTCCGCTGGGGATTAATCCCCCACTGGGCAAGGGATCCTGCAATTGGCAACCGATTGATCAATGCACGTGCTGAAACATTAACGAAAAAACCTGCTTTTCGCTCCGCTTTTTTTCATCGCCGGTGCCTGGTTGTTTCTACCGGTTTTTACGAGTGGTGTCAGGAAGGTACCCGAAAAGTTCCATACCTCATCCATTTACCCGATTACCAGTTATTCGCCTTCGCAGGGCTCTGGGAATCCTGGCAGCCACCCGACGCACCAGAACCTTTGCACACCTTTACTCTGATCACCGTACCACCAAACGAATTTGTGCGCCAGTATCACGACCGTATGCCCGCAATGCTGCTGCCCGAACACGAACAGCAATGGATCCATCCCCACACACCGCCGGAAATGCTGCATAAAATCCTGGCAACTCCCTATCCTGCAGAATGGCTCACTGCCCATCGCGTCTCGCTGCGCGTAAACAATCCAGCAAACGATGATCCTTCTCTGATCGAGCCAGTTGATAATAGCCCGTAGCAACTACCGGAGCGCACACTGGCATATGAACAAAATCCGTACAACCAGCTTACAATGGTCTGTTAAAACAACCAAGAAGCGGAATGCAATTTCGACTGACAATACGGCTTTTCAAACGACGGTTTGCAACGTTTCTGCTGATGAGTCTGGTTTTTGCAATCGGGATGCTGGGCATCGCGCTGTTTGTGCTCGGTGTTTCCTTGGCCTTCCAGGACTATACACAGTTAACGCAGCGTTTCGTGGTGAATGTCTTTCTTCCCTCTCAAAGTGACTCGGCAACCGTTCTGGTCGTTAGAAACGCACTTCACCAACTTCCGGCTGTCGATTCCATCGAATACATCTCACCGCAAGAAGCACTCCAGTTTTTCACTTCCCGCTATGGCGAGCTTTCCGAATCGCTGCTCCCATCCAATCCCTTACCACCGACCTTTTTACTCTACCTCCGCCCTGGTTTTCATACCCCTGATTCGGTCGCCCATCTCAGTCGTATGCTCCAGCGCCGCTTCCCCTTTCTGGACATTTCCTACCGTGCAGACTATCTGGCTGCCCTGGATCAAAAGTACTGGCGCACATTGATTGCCACCATTGCCGTCGGATTGCTCCTCTTTTTTGTTTTCACTCTCCTGCTGCTGAACGCTCTGCGCCGACTGGTCCACGCTTCTCCTGCTGCCCTTACCGCACTGGAATACCACGGAACGCCCCGGAGAGTGATCATTGCCCCCTACCGATGGATAACAGCAATTGCCGTTGTGACCGGCGGCGGACTGGCAACAGCTGCTCTGGCTGGCGCTTTTTCTTTCCTCCCCTCCGTCACGTCACTGTGGACCGCCATTACCTCTCACCAATTGTGGCAATCGATTGCTATTGCGTGGCTTGTGCTTTTGATTGTTACCGTTACCGGATGGTTTCGGTTTCGCTCAAAGTTGTTCGAACAGCCCTAACAGAACGATGAAAATTCTGGATCGGCTGATCCTGAAAGAGTTTCTCAGTGCGGTACTGTTTGCTCTCCTCACCTTTTCTCTGCTTTTCATCGTCGTCAACGCAATGGAGAATCTGGACGATTTCTTAGACCATCACACTCCTGCCGGCGCGATTCTCCATTACTACGCCGTCTTTCTACCGGACATCCTGCGCCTGCTGACACCCGTTGCTTTCCTGTTAGCCAGCCTGTTTGCAACGGGTCGGATGGCAGCGCGCAACGAGATCACCGCAATGAAAAGTGCTGGCCTCAGCCTGTGGCGCTTCCTACTTCCCCTCCTGAGCATCAGCCTGATCTTCAGCTTTGCCCATTTGTACTTCAGCGGATGGATTGTCCCGGAAGCAAATCAGAAAAAAGCAGAGATCGCCTATCGGTATCTGAAAAAGGGAAAACGTCGCGAAAATCTACAGAACGTTTTCTTTCGCGACACAGCAACCATCAACGTGCATTTCCAATACTACCACAGTGGTAGCAATGCTGGATCGGAAATGACCATTGAAATCTTCGATTCGCCCTTGCATCCCCGTTTACGCCAGCGCATCGCAGCCCGCAATTTCTACTGGGATACGCTGAGGCATCGATGGGTGCTGCTTCGGGGGAGAGTCTTCCAGTACGATCCTGCCGGGTGGCGTCTCCAGATCCAATCATTTGATACACTTCAGGCGCCGCTCCACATTACCCCTGAGGAATTGCAACTGCTTCAGGCTTCGGAAAATGAGCTTACCCTGCCAGAGCTTCGCCGGTATATCGAAACACTCCAGAAGGGTGGCAAGAACGTACGGCGCCAGCTTATCGCATACCACGCCCGAATCGCCTTCTCCTTCGCCAATGTTGTTGTCGTGCTGTTCGGCGTTCCTTTTGCCTTTCTGCCCGTTCGCCGCAAAGGAATAGCCGTCGAAATTGCCATTGCAATGTTCGCCGCTTTTTTCTACCTGGCATTTACTAAAATCAGCCAATCAATCGTCGCTGCTACTATGCTGCCCCCGATCATCGGGGGATGGCTCACAAATGGAATATTTGCGATAGCAGGGATCGTAAACATTATTCGAGTTCGCTCCTGAATATGGAAAAAATTCGCTCCATAGCCTCGATCGAGGGACGCCAGTTGCTCAGAACTGCCTATGAGTATCTCCGGCTCAAAGCCGGACGCAATTCTCTGGCAGTCCTGTGGACAACGTGGAAACTGGCAACAACGGAGAAAGAATTTGTCAATCATATCCCGAATGCAGAGTTCACCATTGAGCAACCGCTGGGCATCTTGCGTGGCACCGGCGTCTGGCTGCAAGAAATTGTCAATCGCTACTACTACCCCCAGGTAAATGCTCTGGTGTATTTCGGCGCTGCCCTGCTGCTGGTCCTCATTGGGCTGAATCGCTTTGTTGATCTCTCCAAATCCTTCGTCATTGCCGGCATCATTCTGGAAGCCTCTCTCCTCCTTCTTCTGTTTGTTGTCCTGCTTTTTACTCCTGTACAGATCGATCAGGAAACTGCCCCATCCTCTCGCAGTTCAGATTCAGCGCTCCAGACAGAGACCATTCAATTGCTGCTCAAAGACCTGGTCAATGACATTGGCGATATTGCCAAGGATTATCTACAGGCAACGGCTACCCTCGAAAAAATGACCGAAGCACTGAGTGAAGCTGTAGAGCATCAACGCGAGGTGCTTCCCCAACTCCAGACCATTGTCCACAGCATTCAACAATTCTTTCCACCGCCACCGGATCTCACCGCTGCTATTCGCCAGACGGCTGAAGCGCTCGCCAGCCTTCGTCAGGAACTGGTCACGCTTCAGGAATCGGTAGCGAAACTGCGGGAGGAAAACATCCGGGAAGCTGTCCGAAAAGAGCTGGAAAAAATCGTTAGCAATCGGTTGCACTAAGCGATGCGGTGGGAGCAACGTCGGCGCTATAGCATCGAATTGTACTTTATTCTCTACCTGACCGCCCTGCTTTTGCTTCTGCCCGAAGTTCGACATACGGATTCGGAATATCTGGAGCCGCTTTTCTATGCACTGGTCCACAGTAGTTTTGATCTGGTACCGGACAAAAATCCGCTGGTGCTCCGACTGCGCCGCAGCGGCAATAGCTGGGTGATTAGCGGGGGAGACTCTGTCAATCGAATCGGCATCCTGGGGAATGTCAACATCCTGGACATCAACTGTGTGCCGTATCAGGTCAAAACAGAACAGTCAACGGTTCGCTACACTCGATCCGCTCATAATCTGGCTTTTTCCCTGGTTCCCGACACCCTGATGCGACAGATTCGATTTGTTCTCCACCCCTCGCAACAATCCCGCATTGCTCCCGGCTCATTCCGGGTACTGATCTCCGTGGCTGCCAAACCGCGGCTTTCCCTGCCGCCGCTGCCCGATGATCCGTTAGTTCAGCAATTTTACCAGTGGCTGCATCGCAATACCATCATCCTCCGGGATTCTGTGAGTTTCTCACTCCAGTTCGTCTCCGAGCGATCCGGCGCACCACCATCTCCTCCACCGCTTTCCTTCGCTGCCGCCGAAACACAACAGACTGATACGACAGTCAGCACTGAGCCGCAGCCAATGCCGCCCATCGTGATTGCGCCGACTCCCGCACCACCACCCTTCACTGCCCGGGCAAAAGCCGCCGTGCTCCACATGCTTCAGGGAGAAACGTGGAGCAATCCCATTTACCTCACTGGTGTAGAAGATGCCCGTTCTCTGCCCAGTGTTGCCATTGACTGCAAACCAGCCACCTACCGGGACAGAGTTCAGCATCGATTCCTGGACCCCACGACCCTGCTGATTTCCGGACCAACACCAGCAAGCGATACCCTGCTTCTTACCCTTTTGCTCACTTCCTCCGAACGCAATCACTCAGTGCGCCTCCATTTCAAAGTTATCCCTCACAAACTACCCCCGCCCAGGGTGCCACAGGTAATGTATCCCGAAATAGCCTACCAGTTTGTTCCCAACTTTCCTCCGCTGGTAGCACGCAACGTACGTGCGGTCCTGCGAGACGCCACGGGTATCCGATATACCAGCCTTGGCGGAGCACCGTTTACGTTTATCCCGCAGCAAAGCGACACCAACCAGATTTTCACATTCGAGCGCTATGTTGACAACCGCCGGGTTGGAGAAACGATAAAAATTCCGGTCAAACCCTACCCTCCTCCAGAAATTCTGGAAATTGTGCCAGCAGGCTCAGCCTTCATCATCCGGGTACGCACCTTTGGGAGTATCAAAGGCATTGCCAATCGCGCCCGTCTGCTGACCGTTTCGGGTGAAGCGCAAATCCAGGAACGCTATGGCGACTACATTTCGATCAAGGAGACCCAGGAACACATCCAGACCTTTGAGGT
>JALWJX010000029.1:0-387 GCA_026996895.1 Candidatus Kapaibacterium sp. | reverse complement strand
CCGCTCAGATCCTCGATCTCTAACCCTGCAGGCAATCGACCAGCGTGGCAAACGATCAGCAGTCTTTTCTCTCACGACCCGTTAACCTGATGGTCGCTCGAATGTTGCCATACCTTGGCGTCCAGTGTTCCACAGCCGGTGGGCTCTGGAAAGCCTTCACCGAAGCGCAACAGTTGGGGATTGATACGTTTCAGGTGGCAACCCGTAACCTGCGACAATGGCAACTGCACACCTGTTCCGAAGAAGAAATCGCGGCTTTCCGTGCAGCACGTCGACAGTACCCCGTGCGCGCCATTATCTCCCACGCCTGCTATTTGATCAATCTTACCTCTGATAACCCGGTGACACGCGAACGGTCCATCGCTGCACTGCGGGCAGAACTGGAAC
>JALWJX010000028.1 GCA_026996895.1 Candidatus Kapaibacterium sp. | reverse complement strand
CTGAAATCCGCCATTTCTGCGTTGAAAAATGGTCATTTACACCCGTAAACTCCCATTTTTCGCCTTGAACTGACGAATTTCAGGGGCAATCTGAACAGTTACCGGCTTGTTTCATACGATGCTGAATAGTTACAAAACGGATTCTCAACAGTTGGGGGTTGTATATCCCATGAAATTTATAAAATAGTAGTGGCAATTACAGCACTTCCAGTTGCCACTCTTTTCAGGACCACCGATTGCTATGCGGCTGTCCAGGCCTCTGTTCTCACCAAAACCGAAATAGGGAGACGGATCGGGAGCGGTTCTGCCAAACACCAGCAACGCCCGTCTTTTCCAGCCATGCGGAACTGCTGCGTGACAAGCCACGCAGGGTTTGCTGTTGAATGTCACCACTGAATGAACCCAGTGGAGGTTATAGGTTCCGTCGATGCTGAAACCCGTTCGCGCCGTCCCGTCATTCACAGAGTCCGGTCCGTATGTTGTTGGCGAGTGGCATTTGAAACAGAGGTCTTCTTGTGAACTGCCGGATCCGCTGGTATCAAAATTCCAAGGCGCCCGCAGAATGGGCCAGACATTACTGCCATGAGGACCCTTCGGAACTGTCCCTGCGGCTCCCGTATAGGCATCATCAGAGTGGCAATCGGCGCAGGTAAGGGTGCTGCCCGGCGTCAGGTTACCCAGCAGCGAGCCGGAGTAATCGAAAGTACCATTGGTGGTGCTCATGATAAAATCGTTCTTCCCCGGCGCCACCACGGGATGATAAGACTCATTGTTGGGGTTGAACTCAATGGATTGATCGGTCAGGCGTCCATCACCGCGCATCAACCCCCATGGATCCATCGGAGGATTGGTGCCGAACGCATAGTATGAGTGGCACTTCAAACAGAGCTGGTACTGATACTGGATGTCATCCACTTCGGTGAAGCTGATTACCTGACCCCAGTTGCCCGGCCAAACCGGCTCCACACCCCATACCCCCTTCAAGACATTGGAGGCCAGGTTATTGGTGCCCCCCACATCGTCAATATCAGGAGAAACGCCGGCCGACACTGCATGGGGGTTGTGACAGTCCGTGCATTGGGCATGGCGGTTGTTGCCAAGGTTGGCGGCCTGCTCCCGAACCTTGCCATCCCCCATCCGCTCGGGCATGTGAAACGCGCCTGCAGCAGTGCTCTTCACCGGATGACCGTACATCTTGTCCAGTGAAGCAGCAATATCTTTTTTGCTGGCCACATTGAGATTGTGGCACGCCAGGCAAATCTCGGAAACACCGTACCCCTCGCCAAACCCCTTTACCAAATGCGCATTACCACCACTGTGCGGCCGGTGGCAGTTCTCGCAAGAGTTCGCCAGCGGGGTTGAGGCGGGATCGTTCGCCTTGTCGTGTCCCGGAACATGCCATGGGTTGTTGCCTGCTCCGTTCCACTGGTTCAGAGAGTCCCGGTGGGGCTGGTTGGCAATGCGGCTGAAGTACACCCTGAAATCCTGCGTCGGGGCATTATTCCGGATGTGATGACCGATCAGACAGCAGCGCACGATCCCCTGAATGGGTACTACCCGGCTGGTTATACCAAAGAGGAAGCAGATCGGTTGCGGGAAGAAGATCCTGAAAAGTATTTACAGGAAGCGTACCGTTCCATCGCCATCCATGTTCGCACAATGCTCGAATTCCAGAAAAAAGGGACCGTGGTGTTCGATTATGGAAACAATATCCGGGCAGTAGCGAAGGAGCACGGGGGCGTGGAGAATGCCTTTGATTTTCCGGGGTTTGTGCCAGCCTTTATTCGCCCGCTGTTCTGTGATGGCAAAGGACCATTCCGGTGGGTGGCTTTATCCGGCGATCCTGAAGATATTTACGTTACCGATCGGGCATTGATGGAACTGTTCCCAGAAGATCACGCACTCCATCGCTGGCTGAAGCAGGCGGAAGAGAAGGTGCACTGGCAGGGATTGCCCGCCCGGATTTGCTGGCTGGGTTATGGAGAGCGAGCAAAAGCGGGGAAGCTGTTCAATCAGTTGGTGCGCGATGGCAAGGTCAAAGCGCCGATTGTCATCGGTCGAGATCATCTGGATTCCGGCTCTGTTGCCTCGCCGTATCGGGAAACGGAAGCAATGCTGGACGGTTCCGATGCTATTGCTGATTGGGTGTATTTCAACTTTGCGTTGAATACAATTGGCGGTGCCACCTGGGTCTCCTTCCACCACGGCGGCGGCGTTGGAATGGGCTACGCTTTGCACGCCGGGATGGTGATCGTTGCCGATGGAACGCCCGAAGCAGAACGGCGGCTGGAACGGGTGCTGACCTACGACCCAATGACGGGGATCTTTCGCCACGCCGATGCTGGCTACCAGCGAGCAATTGACAATGCGAAAAAGTTCGGTCTCAAAATACCAATGCTGCGGTAGTTGCCGCCGGTACGCAGGCGTCAGCCGATCGCAGCGTTTGCCGAAAGCAGCTTTGCTGAGGGCTTCGAGCCTTTGAGAGGAAAAGGTTAGCACTGTCCTGAACCGTTATCGACAAACGAGCTGCTTCCCGTTCTATCCCGGATTCGTATATTTGAAAGTTTAGAGATTCAGTCATTGGTCGAAATCCGGGAAACGAAAAGGGTAGCCAAACGCGCAAATGAGCAATCTTCAGCAGGCTATGTTTAAGGAGTATACCGCTGCTACCGGTAGCTATCCATCGGGTACGGTAAGAGCGAAGTTGGAAGCCAGGTTCAGAAGCCGAATGCGGGAAGAGTTAAGGTTGCGATCCTCTGTGTCCTATGTAGGCAACAAAGATGTTCCTTTTCTGAGAATCTATAGGTACAAGGAAGCGTTTGCTTACCGTTTCGTTAAGGATTTTTTTAGCAGGTTTGAGGTGGATTCCAGTGACTATGTGTTCGATCCATTTTCAGGTTTGGGTACCACTCTCTTTACTGCTATGGTTTCAGGTATTCCTTCTCTGGGGATCGACAGACTACCGATAGCTTACTTCATATCCAAAACGCTCCCTTTATTCTTGTTTTTGCGCGAGGGGGAAGTTCGCACTGTCTGGACCTCTTTGAGTCCAAAGGTAGAGGAGTACGATCCAGCAGAGGTAGCGATGGATGTGCCTATTATGCAGACAGCGTTTAGTGAGGAAAATCTTCTGCTGCTAAGGAAGTTGAAGTCCGCTATAGATGAACTTGTTTCTCCCTACAACGAGATTTTTCTCCTTCTTTTCTTTTCTATTCTTGAGGAGTGTAGCTTTACATCTAAGGATGGGCAGTTTCTCAGGATCAAGAAAGATAAACGCGTTGCAAATCCCATCGAGGCAATGGATAGGAAAGTTGCACAAGTAGAACAGGATGTTCGGCGTATGAGGTATTTCGCCCCTGATCTGGATGTGAGTGATTGGATTATGCCAGATGTCTATTTTGGAGATACCAGAAGATTGTCAGGCATACAGTTCAAAAGAAAACCTACTGTTGTAATTACTTCGCCCCCTTATGCTAATAGGTATGATTACACGAGGACTTACTCCTTAGAACTATGCTTCCATTTCGTCAGGACCTTCGAGGAGCTCAGAGCCATTCGTTTCGGGATTTTGAGATCTCATATAGAGTCCAAGGTGCAGGCGGACGAGGAACCTCCCCATCCGGCAGTGGAAGAAGTTGTTGAAATTCTCTCGAGGAAAAAGCTCAATAATCCCAAAATTCCCGATATGATAACTGCATATTTCGTCGATATGCAGAAGGTTATAAGAGAATGGTATAAAGTGTGCGCTCCGGGGGCTAAGGTAGCTGTAGTGGTTGATAATGTTCGATTTGAAGGCGAGATGATACCGGTTGATTTAATACTTTCGGACATGGCTGAAAAGAGCGGCTTTGAGGTTAAGGAGGTTATCGTAGCCCGGTACAAGGGCAATAGCTCTCAGCAGATGAGGAAATATGGGAGGATTCCTGTCAGGGAAAGTATCGTCGTGTGGGAAAGAAGTGGGTAAGAATGGTGTCAGAGAGAGAAAGGGAAAGTTGGGCAGTTGATCAGATTGCAAAAAGTGAGTTTTTTCACCAGAAGCTCCACGAATGGCGGTTGTTAGAAACAGCTTATGATCTTGAGGCTATAGAGGGGGAAAGGTTGGAGTGGAATTTGGAGCGGCTGAATATCAGTTCTAAAGCATGGAATAGGATAATCCACAGGGGGATTAAGCCTGTAAGAGTATTTAGCCATCCGGATGTTCTGAAGGAGAATCCCACAAGGGTGAGCTATTATAGAATGCTCGCTATGGTTTCCCAGAAGTCTATGTCGAAGGTCGGGTTGACGGTTGGCGGATATGAGGAGGGGCGAAAAAAGCTGAGTGACCGTGTGGCTTTGGAAATATCACGGCACCTCAATAGAGTGATAAGCATTCTTATAGAGCAGGACGAGACAGTAGATCCAAAAGAGTTCGATCTGTGGCGGGGGATGGCCGCAGGTGCCCAAGCGCAAGGATCATGGCAAAATATTAAAGGTGATCGGACTGAGATGGTCATCAAGGAGTTAATTGGGAGAAGAGCGAGCGAAAAAGGATTGATTGTTGAGAAGATGATCCTTAGAAATAGCGGAACACTGAGGTTGAAGGATGGGCGAGTAGTGGTAATGGGGAGTGAGCCAGATATTGGTGTATACAAAAACGAAGTTATCCAAGTGGCTGTGGAGATTAAGGGAGGTATTGATCCAGCAGGGATTCTCGAGCGGTTTGGAGCAGCACTCAAAAGTTTGCGGAGGGCCAAGCGAGAAAATCCTAGCGCAATTACCGTGCTGATTATGCGAGCTGTCGCGCTGACGCCTAGGGCTGAAAGGGAAATTGGAAAAAGTAAAGCAATCATAGAACGTTTCTTCACAGTTGAAGATGTGATGAGCAATGAGAAAGTAAGAGAGCAGTTGTTTAGCATACTGAAAATGTGAAAACTCCGATCTTTCGATAGAGTTGTCTTGTTGAACAGGTAAGGTTGGACGAAGCGATGTTGAGTTTTGCTCTGACAGAAACCCATCGGATGATTCAGGACACAGCGCGAGAATTTGCACAGAACGAGATTGCTCCATCCGCCGTTGAACGCGATATTACTGGCGAATTTCCTGCAGAGATCGTCAAGAAGTTGGGTGAATTGGGATTTATGGGAATGATGGTTTCGCCGGAGTGGGGCGGCAGTGGACTGGATACTATCAGTTATGTCATCGCGATGGAGGAAATTTCCAAAGTTGACGCTAGCGTTGGAGTAATTATGTCCGTGAACAACTCGCTGGTGTGCTGGGAAATCGAGGAATATGGCACGGAGGAGCAAAAAGAGCGTTACTTACGTCCGCTGGCAACCGGTGAAAAATTGGGTGCTTTTTGCCTGAGTGAACCGCAAGCTGGATCGGACGCAACGCATCAGCGGACAACGGCTGTGCGAGATGGGGAGGACTGGATTATTAACGGAACGAAAAACTGGATCACCAATGGATCCAGTGCGGATGTCTATGTGGTCTTCGCCCAGACCGATCCTGCTAAACGACATCGGGGCATTACTGCTTTCATTCTGGAAAAGGGGATGGAAGGATTTGAAATTGGCAAAAAGGAGGACAAGTTAGGCATTCGTTCCAGTGATACATGCTCGCTTCACTTTACCAACGTGCGGGTTCCGGATGCCAACCGGTTAGGCGGGGTGGGACAGGGATTTAAGATAGCAATGCAGACGCTCAATGGTGGACGGATCGGCATTGCTGCGCAGGCACTGGGAATCGCCCAGGCATCTTTTGAGGCTGCTTTGAAATATGCGCAGGAACGGGAGGCTTTTGGACAGCCTATTGCCAATTTCCAGGCAATTCAGTTTAAGCTGTCCGATATGGCAACGAACATTGAGGCTGCGCGGTTGTTGACGTACAAAGCGGCATATCATAAGGACACGGGCAAAAGTTATATCAAGGAAGCAGCGATGGCGAAACTTTTTGCTTCCCGCGTGGCAGTCGAATCCGCTCTGGAAGCAATCCAGATCCACGGTGGCTATGGCTACGTTCGAGAATATCTGGTTGAGCGCTATCTGCGAGACGCCAAAATCACTGAAATCTACGAAGGAACGTCTGAAATTCAGCATATTACAATTGCTCGCGAGTTGTACAAAGAGTTTCAAGGATAGGCGGAGTAAGAAAAATGACAAAGGGGTGGTTCCTTGCACTGGGGGTTATTCTGATATTCAGCCTGATGCGGTGTACGGAGACGGTTGCTCCAGAGTATGAAGCGCAAAGGTTAACCCTGGAGCAGTTGCGCTCAACGCCGGGGTATTCCTGGTTCGATCTGGAGATGAGTCTCTATGAACCCGATACGCAACTGGTCGCAGCGATTGCGCAGGCATATCAGCCCGGCGAGCATCACTTTACCTTCTTTGTCAAGCCTGAATGCCAGTGCAAAGGGACGACCAAGCTTTTCCCCCGTATTGTGCGCATTTTGCTGGATGCTGCGGTGCCCGATACCGCAATGACGATTTACTCTATGCGCACGCCACAGGATAAACATCCGGATCCGGACAGATTCCAGATCCAGAAGCTTCCAACTATCTTCTGCACCCGTCAGGGAACAGTGGTGGGTCAGATATCAGAATTGCCCGGCGACGGGGAGAAGCTGGAGGCAATTATCTTGCAGTGGCTGACTACAGAGTAGCGGTATGATGCCCGGTGTGGAGCGGTCTTTCTGGACACAACCTGAGTGGATTGCCCTTTATACAAAACCACGGGCAGAGAAACAGGTATACCAGCGGTTGCTTCAGAGAGGACTGGAAGCGTATTTGCCGCTGATTCGACAGTTGCGGCAGTGGAGCGATCGAAAAAAGTGGATAGAGGTGCCGCTGTTCAGTAGTTATGTCTTTGTCCGGGTTGATCGAAAATCCTATGAAGCTGCTGTTCGGACTTATGGTGTTGTCCGGTGTGTGTGGTTCAACGGGCGTCCCGCTTTTATCCCGGCATCTCAGATTGAAGCCATTCGGCGCTTCATCGAAGGGAATGTACCGATGGAGGTGACCAATAGTGGTGCGATTCAACCGGGCGATTGGGTTGAAATTGAAGAAGGACCTTTTCGAGGTATTCAGGGAGAAGTCGTGCAGGTACGTGGCAAAAATCGCTTCGTGATCCGCATCGATGCCATTGGCGCTGCGTTATCGGTCGAATGTGAAGGGTGGCAATTGCGGAAACTGGAGCGCATAAGCATTTAATGAAAAGATGCAAAACACAGTGCGAAAAGTGTTCTGGATAGGGCTACTTGGTATCGCTGTGACCGTTGCTACTGCGCAGCTTCCCAAAGATTGGATTTTTACAGAGCCACCGGTGGGCGAGCTGTGCCAGCGAGCCTGGCAGCAACCGCCGGTACGTTCAGCGTGGATTGAACCCAAAAATTACGATGTGCTGCGATATGAACTCTTTCTGGATTGGCGTAATCCTCTGGGTAGTACGACCGTGCTGCCGGAAGATCGCCGTTATAATGGCGTTAACCGGATGCTGATTACGGCAGCGGCGGATACCGTTACGAGCATTGCCATTGATGCTGGTGAGATGGTTATTGACTCAGTGTTCATTGATGGTGTTCGCTACCCTGATCCGGTGGAAATCACCGATGAACAGTTTACGCTGGATTTGTCAGCGGTCGATAAGGTACTTCATCGAGGGGATACAGCGGCAGTCTGGATTTTCTACCATACGACGGGTGCACCAAATCAAAGCTTTTTCCTGTTCCCTAAGGGGATGTTTGTCGGTATCCGCAACGGCGATACGGTGCGGGTCGAGGAACGGCTGGCATACACGATGAGTGAGCCAGAAGGAGCTCACTTCTGGTTCCCGTGCAACGATGTGCCGAGCGATAAAGCACTGGCAGAAATTGCTATTCGGGTCCCGGAAGGATTCTTAACTGCTTCCAATGGACTTGTCGTTGATACCATTGACCACGCCGATGGCAGCCGTACTTTCGTGTGGGTTCATCAGTATCCCATTCCGCCGTACTTGATGGTAGCCAATGCCTCGAAGTTTTTCTTCTGGTCTGAATGGTACCATCGGGTGAGCAATCCCGACGATTCCCTGGAAATTCAGTACTATGTATGGCGCCCCGATTACGAAGGCACCGCAGCCGGTGATTATAATGCTCCCTTTGCCTTTCGCAATGTGCGGGCGATGATGCGAGCGTTTGAGGAACGGCTGGGAGACTATCCCTTTGAAAAGTACGGGATGGTAGCGGTGCAACCGTACTTCTATGGTGGAATGGAACACCAAACAATGACGACGATCAATCGGGTGTGGTTGCGCGGTCAGGATCCGGGTATTGCGCATGAGTTGGCGCACCAGTGGTTTGGGGATAAAGTTACGTGCAAGACGTGGGCGGATCTCTGGCTCAATGAAGGGGGAGCGACTTACGGAGAGGCATTGTGGGAAGAAGCGCAGAACGGTTGGGAAGGGTATCACCAGCGACTGATGCGACATCGCTCTGCCTATCTGCAGGGTAACAATTCCATTCCCATATACAATCCGCCACCGCAGGTGTTGTTCAATTACGCCACCACCTATGCCAAAGCCGGCTGGATCTATCATATGCTCCGGCAATTGGTTGGGGATTCCGCTTTTTATCAGGCGATTCACTGGTACCTGACCAAACACGCTTATGGCAATGCGGCAACCGACGACTTTCGCCAGGCGTTCGAGGATGTGATTACCGATCCTCCCGTTGATTTTGCAACTTTCTTCGACCAGTGGGTATATCAGGCGGGACATCCGCAGTATGCTGTGACCGTCAGTCTGAGCGAGGATCGAACCAGAGCCGAGGTGACGATTCGACAGGTTCAGGTGGGAATGCGGGTTCCGGAGGTTTTTGTGATGCCACTGGAAATTCAATTCCAGAGTGCGGCAGGGGATAAAATCATCAAAAAGGTGCTCAACAATCAGAAAGTGCAGACGTTCTCTTTTACGCTTCCCTTTGCGGTTAATGATGTGGAACTGGATCCGCAGGACAAAATCCTGTGTGAGAAGCAGGTGGTAACGGAGGTTGCTGCGGTCGAAGAATCGGCACGCCGTCCTACCATCCAGTATTTTCCTCATCTTCAGCAGTTGGTTCTTGCCAACGTTCCTGTAGGGACTGGCAGCGCGCAGCTCCGTTTGTACGATCTTGCAGGGCGAATGCTGTGGCAGCACCAGCAGCGTTTTTCATCCAGTAGTGCAACAGTTGCGCTCCCGTTTCGGTTGCAGCCCGGATGGTACGGGTGTGAAGTGCAATGGCGCGATGGTCGCGTTTCCATTCCTTTTGTCGTCAAGCCATAGGAGAGAGGCAAAACCAGGGCTGTTGCGCTGTAAAAGGGTGGATGGGAGCAATGAATCCGCCGCTTCATCTGGCTGGAGGTTATGAACGATCGCAGCGTTCGGAGAACAGGTGGGGATAGTACAGACCAATGGGAAATAAGCTGCGCATTGGCGTTACGTGCGGTGATTGTAACGGCATTGGCTTAGAAGTCTTCCTGAAAGCCATAGCCGAGTATGATGCGCAGCAGGAGGCAGAATGGTACTTATTTGTCCACCCGGACACCCTCAGGCAAACCCTTCAATTGCTGCCGTTAAGTATTGCTGCGCATCAGACAGCATCGCATCTGATCGTCGCACAGCACAAGATAGCGATCGTGCCCGTGGAGCCTGCGGCTCCCGTCCAGTTTGGCGTTCCCACGCCGCAAGCAGCGCGGCTGGCATACAATGCGTTACAGGCAGCAGCCGATTGGGTGGAGCGTGGACAGTTGGATGCGCTGGTTACCCTGCCAGTATCGAAACATTCGCTGGCGCAGGTAGGGTTTTCAGCGGCAGGACAGACGGACTGGCTTGCCCATCGTTTCCAGGTTTCTTCGTACCTGATGATCTTTTGGTCCCCCCAGTTGGTCGTTGCCTTAGCAACTATCCATATTCCGCTGCGGCAAGTGGCGACGGCGATTTCATCTGCTCTTTTGCACCGCCAGTTGCAATTGCTGGCGGCAACATTGCGTCGGGATTTCGCCTATGCGCATCCCGCCATTGCCGTCTTAGGATTGAACCCACACGCTGGTGAGAACGGATTGTTGGGAGCGGAAGAGCAGGAGATTATTGTTCCCGCTATCCGTATGGCACAGCAGGACGGTATAGCCGTTGAGGGACCATTCGCTGCCGATGCGTTTTTCGGACAGCAGCGGTATCGACAGTTTACTGCGACCTTGGCGCTGTATCACGATCAGGGACTCATTCCTTTGAAATTGCTGGCACACGGCGAGGCGGTGAACATCACTGCCGGACTTCCGTTTGTTCGAACCTCGCCAGACCACGGCACTGCTTATGACATAGCTGGCAAAGGGATTGCAAATCCTGCCAGTTGTGCGGCTGCTCTGCGATTGGTGCAACAACTGGTGCGCAATCGACAGCAGGCATAAAGCGTTTCCCGTCCGGCGTATCTCCGGTAGACACCAGTTGCAGGGCGGAGGTGACAAAGGGCACAGTCCCGGATCGTGTTTATTCAAAGAACCCGTGTCCGTTGGGCGTCAAAGAATCAAGGGACAGCCGGCACAATTTCCAGCCGGGGCTATCCGTTACCACCTTTGCAATGCCATAGTGAGCGCCCGGGTGGCGAAATTGGTAGACGCACAGGACTTAAAATCCTGTGGGGAGTTTTCCCCGTGCGGGTTCGAGTCCCGCCCCGGGCACGGTCAGGTGCGCTCGTTCGTTCCAACCCCTGGAAGTTTACAAATGATGCTGAAGGATGCAGGACGTATCGATGCAGGCTATTCTGGAAGTCATAACCACCATTGCCCGTTCAGCGGGGAAGGAGATTCTGGAGGTGTACCAGAGGGCGACTGTAGAAGTGGAGAAAAAATCCGATGATTCACCCATCACAGTAGCAGATCGACGTTCTCACCAGCTCATTTTTCACCAGTTGCAAGCCCATTTCCCCGAAATTCCCATCATTTCCGAAGAGGCGCCGGCCATTCCCTATGAGCAGCGGCAACAGTGGTCTTTTTTCTGGCTGGTCGATCCGCTGGATGGTACCAAAGAATTCATCAATCGGAATGGAGAATTCACGGTGAACATTGCTTTGCTTCATCAGGCAATACCGGTCGCCGGGGTGGTCTATGCTCCGGCTTTGCAAACGATGTACTGGGGAGCACAGGGGTATGGGGCGTGGAAGCAACAGGGCGGGCAGATCGTTAATTTGCTGCGACAAACGCCTGAGGAGCACCACGATGGGCTCATTGCCGTGGGCAGTCGGTCGCACGCAAAACCGGAAGAGGAGCAGGTCCTGCAGCAGTTAGGCATCACCGGGATTCGCCGTATCGGCAGTGCGTTGAAATTCTGTCTGGTTGCGGAGAAACAGGCGGATCTGTACTATCGCGCCTCGCCCGTGTGGGAGTGGGATACGGCTGCCGGACATGCAATTCTCAATGCCATTGGCGGGATGGTGCTGTCCCGCGGGCAGCCGCTGCAGTATAACACCCCGGATTTAAAGCACACCAATGGCTTTGTCTGCGTGTGGAATCCAGCGCTGCTGGATCGGTATCCGTTGCTCAAGGAGTTGTAAAGAAAATTAAATATTTTGCTAACACTTGGAGGCGTTTTGTGTAACAATTCATGTCTACCACTTTTAGGATTTTTGGGGCGTCAGCACCTTTATAAGAGGGGATACAAAGTAGTGCAAGCAATCACCCCATTCCAGACCGAGGAAAGTTTTGAATCTCCAGGTAGTGGACCAAGTCGAGGGAATTGAAAATTTTTCCATAGGAGTGTTATCCAGAGTAGCAACGTGACCCTGAACAGCGTAGAGGTAGCCAGTCCATGGATCGCGTCCGCTGCTTGGAAGTGGATATCGCCAGTGGTTGGACAAAGCGTGCCGGATCCCAGAGATTTCTAACAGTCCTTGCGCATTAAGACGTACTCTGATAAGTTCAGCTACCGGAAGAGGTTCTTGTAGAGGTAAAAGGAGTAAAAAAACCGGCAGCCAAACTTTTAGATTGCTTTCGCTGGATCCGAAGTTAATTATGCCTGTATGGAGCACTTTCAGCACGGCGCGAAGTCGCTGCTCACGCTGTTTATCGGGGAGCAAGAAACTGCATTGTATACTATCGTCTTGCTCTGATGAGCACTCGATGTCATTGCGTTGCTGAAGAAAGGATATTGCTTCCGAGTTTTCTTTATTGATTGTCCAAGTATCTCGTCCAAGTCGATGCAGATCCACAACGAAAGATGCATAAAGGAAATTCAAGCTGTCGCTGGAGATAACAGACGGTGATGAGCTGTCAGTTGGAAGACGTAATTTCAGGGTCTCTGTTATTCGTATCAAGCTTTCCCTTTGTAATTTTAAGGAAAGATTATGTTTCCAGTAATTATATCCGAAAACATCGAGTTCGGGGTAATTGCGAATGTCAACACCTTCCTGATGAAAGGCAGGTTGTCCAGCTTTATCAGTGGGTACTTCCGGCCATTGTTCTGATCGTTGAAGAGTTTCTCGCAAGGATTGATAAATCATAGAAGAAAGGGAACGACTATCATCAGGAAGTTTGTCGGTAGGCATTTTCCATATTAAGGCTCCCGATAAGGCTTTGAGTTGTCTTTGCATTGGCAGTTCCATTATTGTGGACAAGAACAATTTTTGCCAAGATGGAACGGTAACTAACTTTAAAAATTGTTCTTATCGTTCCTTTAAAAGTCGGATCTTGGAGATTAGATTTTGTATTTACAGAGAAACGCTTACGTGATAAATTAGCTGTAGGAATAGGTGCAGATACAGTAAGAATGGCAGAAAATTTACGGAAGCGTATTGCGAATGTTCTGGCTGCGTCGCCCGAAGTTCAGGATGAAATTTGGCGGAGTGTTAAAGCAGCGGAGGCAGCATCTGCTGATCCTGAGAAGCAGTGGTTGCATTTAACCCGACAGCTTTCGCCTGCTTACCCTTTTGCCCTCCACCAGCTCCTGCACCAGTGGATCTTTCGCTCCTGGGATGCGCAGCAGCGCCCGGCGCCAGTGTGGATTCCGTCACCAGCGGTGGTCGAGCGGGCAAACATTACGCAGGTCTGTGCGGAGCTGGGGTTTGAGCATTATGAAGCGCTGCACCGCTGGAGCGTGACGGATCGGCGAGCTTTCTGGCAGTGGTTTCTGGAAAAAATCGGTGTGCGTCTCCGACAACCAGCAGAGGCAGTGGTGACGATACCGGGGCAACTGGAAACGCCGGTGTGGTTGCCCGGAGCGCAGATGAATATTGTGGAAAGCTGCTTCCAGGCACATCCCGATACTCTGGCGCTGATCAGTGAGCGGGAGGATGGGCAAACGGTGCAGTGGAGCTACGAAGAGCTGTGGTACTGGGCTCGCCGCATTGCTGCTGCTTTGCAGCAGCGGGGGATGCAGCCGGGCGAGAGAATTGCGATTTATATGCCAATGAACCACTGGGCAGTTGCCTGGTATCTGGGGATCATTCTCGCAGGAGGCGTGGTGGTTTCGATCGCTGATAGCCTGGCGCCGGCTGAAGTCCAGCGGCGGATGGCAATTGCCAGTGCCCGGACTATTGTGACGCAGGATGTGCAGGTGCGAGGTGGAAAACCACTGCCGCTGTATGATAAAGTTGTGGAAGCAGCAGTGGAAACCGCTATTGTGTTGCCATACGAAACGCGCAGCGTGCAGATCCGTCCTCGCGATGTTCAGTGGGACGAATTTCTAACTGCCGAAGCAGATCCCGAACCGGCTATTACCGATCCAATGACGATGATCAACATTCTGTTTTCGTCCGGAACAACCGGGGATCCGAAAGCCATTCCCTGGAATCATACCACGCCACTCCGATGTGCCGCCGATGCCTTTTTCCATCACGATATCCATCCCGATGATCGGTTAGCCTGGCCCACCAATCTCGGCTGGATGATGGGTCCGTGGCTGATTTTTGCCAGCCTGCTGAACAGGGCAGCAATGGCACTGTACGATGGCAATCCTGCGACGGCGGCGTTCTGCCAGTTTATCGAACGGGCGCAGGTGACAATGCTGGGGGTCGTGCCCAGCCTGGTGAAACGGTGGCGGGAACAAAACGCTATCGCGAACGCTGATTGGCAGCGGTTACGGCTGTTAAGCTCGACTGGTGAAGCCTCCAACGCGGAAGACTACTTCTGGCTGATGGTCCAGGCGCGCTATAAACCGGTCATCGAATACTGTGGCGGAACGGAGATTGGGGGTGGCTATATCACGGGGACAGTAGTCCATCCAGCCGTTCCTTCCACGTTTACCACGCCTTCGATCGCAATGGATTTTGTCATTCTGGATGATTCGGGCAACCCGTCAGATCGAGGAGAAATTTTTATTGTGCCTCCCACGATTGGACTGTCGGTGCAGTTGTTGAATCGTGATCACCATCAGGAATATTTTGCCGGAACACCGCCGGTAACGGGAGCGATGGTAGGTGCCCTTGGGATGCCGGTGTTAGATCAGTTTGCGCAATGGGATGCTCCGCCCGTCTTACGTCGGCACGGTGATGAAATGGAACGGCTGCCTGGCTGGTATTACCGTGCCCACGGGCGAGCGGATGATACGATGAATCTGGGGGGGATCAAAGTAAGTTCCGTTGAAATCGAGCGGGTGCTCAACGCACTGGAAGGTGTGCGAGAGACAGCAGCGGTGGGCATTACGCCGCAGCGAGGGGGACCCCAGCAGTTGGTGGTTTTTGCCGTCGTTGAATCGCGTTCAGATGATCCAGCGTATTGGCAGCGGCAGTTCCAAAAAGCAATCCGCCAGCAGCTCAATCCGTTATTCCATATTGCCGATGTCCGGTTGCTGTCGCACTTGCCCCGGACTGCTTCGAACAAAATTATGCGGCGGGTGCTGCGGCAGCAGTATCAGGAACAGGATTAGAGAATGCCATTGCACCGGAACAGTACGATGATCGGACAGCGCAGCAGTCGGTGGACCCAATGCCTTTTGGCATCCCTGATCTTGATGCTCCCAGCAGTGCTCTGGGCACAGGAACACACGCTTCCAGTATCCAGCGTTCCGCTGGCGCAGGATACCGTTGATTTTGGCTCCGTGGCGGTCGATCGCTCTGAGCTGGATCTGGTGATTCTGAAAAATCCTTCCCGGCAGGTCCAGATTTTCCGTTTGATGGTGGCCAATCGAACAGGACTCAAAGGTGCGTTTTATCTGGCGAATCCGCAGGATTCGGTTCTGGTACTTCAGCCCGGACGCCAATATGTCGTCCTGGTAGGATTTACACCGCGGCAAGAGCAGCATTACCTGGGTGCTGTGCGCGTGAAGGTGATCTCGGATACCGCACAGTGGATGTTTTCCATTTATCTGGTGGGCGAAGGGCGAGAGCAACATTCTGCATTAGAGAACATAAGCTATCCGCAAGTAGTGTTCGTGGGAACAACCCCGGTGGGAACGACGGTTCAGTCGAACTTTACGATTGCCAACAATCTTCCAGTTGATCGGTATTTCTACCTGTTTCTGGATACCGCCACTTCTGCTTTTTCCCTGTCTTTTCAGGATTCAACATTACGGGCTTTGGAACAGCGGACTTTTACGATCACCTTCGCTCCTGCTACCGCAGGATATCACAAAACCTATCTCTATTTCCGGATTGCTCGTTCCCCGGATTGGGGACGGATTGTTGTGTTTGGAGAAGCGACGGTGCCTGAGACACCACCACCGCTACCGCTGGTTTATACCCCCATAGTGGATTTTGGACCAACTTTCCTTCGGCAGGGAAAAGATACCACATTGGTATTGGTAAACCGTACTGATGCTGAACAATTTCTCACCTCGATTACCATCGACCGACCAGTGTTCTGGATGCTGCAACCGTTACCGGATACAGTGTGGCTACCGCCGCACGATACTTTACGGATCCAGTTGCGCTTTACGCCAACAACACCCGGATTTGTCGAAGGTAATTTTGTTTTTCTTCTAAAGGACCAGCGTCGATACAGGATTCGACTGGTGGGTGAAGGGTTGGCGTCACAAGCAACCTTTACCATTGGCAGTAGCAACGTTGGGGCTTATAGCGGTGATACGATTGCTGTTCCTATCTGGACATTGATGGACCCGGGGGCGCAAAAAATTTTGCGAGCTATTGAGAACCCCCAGTTAATACTCTGCCTCCACTGGGATGCAACGCTATTGTGGGCGGCTGATACTACGGCAAAGATTGAACGGCGAGGACAACGGGAATATGGAACGTTTGTAATACCCTTAGCGTCGATGCAACCGCAACTTCAGGGACTGGATACTGTAACGGCGATTCCTTTTGTGGTATGCCTCGGCGCTGCGTTGGGAACGTTAATCGAGATTGATAGTGCGTGGATTGAGAACCAGCAGCACGAACCAGTGTTGATGGCAGAGTATACAGAACCGGGGTACGTGGAGTTGCGGGGTGTATGGTATCGCAACAACCTGCCTCGATTGATCAATCCATTTGCTACCCCTTTCACTGTTCAGATTGATCCGTTCCCGCTGCGGGATCGCAGTGTGGTGACTATTGAAGGGAATGTTCAGGCTGATTCAGTGCACGTGGCGCTATACTTTCTGACGGGTGAACCGTTGATGGATCTGCTGCTTCCTGTACACCATTCCCCGATCCACTTTACCCTGGATCGCTCATGGTTCCCTACCGCTGGTGCCTACCTGCTGGTGTGCCAGTACAGTCGGTATTCGCTCTCACGATTGCTCATTGTGGAATGATTGAATCAGCGCAGCAACAGTGGTGGCTCAGCTTATTAGCAGGTTTCACCATTTTTGTCAGCAGCATTTGGGCGCAGCCGTTGCAGGTACAGATTTATACCGGCGTGGCGTGGTATCAACATCGATTGGAATTGACGCAGCTTCCGATGTTCTCGAAGCCACCCGCTGCAGAGCCATTTCGTTTCGATAAGCTCCAGGCTACATGGTTGAGCGGCGTTGGATTGAGCTATAGACTTACTAAAGCGTTGACCATTGGAGGTGCCGTCGAGTACAGCAACTGGTCGGTACAACTTGAGGCTTCTGAGCGCATTCCAGCCATTCGGTCTGGAGATTCCATCGTCTCCGGCATTGTCGCTCATCGCGTGCAGATGGCAATTGCACCGCTGGGCGTATCGCCAGTGGTAACGTGGCACATCGCCAATGGAGCTGTGACCGGCGGATGTTTTCTGTACTGGTTTCCCCGCCGTAGCTTTCAGTATTGGGAAGAACTCCAATCGCCAGCGGAGGCTACGTTCCTTGATGGTACGAGGCAGCAATTGCGTGCCGAAGGGATTCTGTCCCTGATTCAGCAGCCGTTGCTAATGCCGTGGGTCCAGGTTGCTGCTACCTTCGGAAAGATTGCTTCTACCCTTGGAGTATCTGCATTTCTTCGGTACCAGCGGAGTATCGGCGCAGTGCTCCCGAACTCTAACTGGCACGTTCAAATCTTCAGCCTTGGGATTCAACTATCCGGCGATTTGCTGGGACAGGTTCTTCGGCGAAGACTGTTCCGCGATACGGTGTACCAGCGGGATACGACCACGACCTACGATGTGATGATTGCAGCCGATACCGTCTTGCTTCAAGCGGAGACAGCGCAGACCGAACGTTATGCTATTGGGGATTTGGCCGTCGCATTGACAATTGTGCATCAGACTTACGTCCGAAAAGTTCCGATGCCCCGCTCGCTGTTGACGGCAACCATTGTTCCAAAACTGGTTACACGCGATGGGCAAGAGGATACCGTATTGAGTATTGAAGGAACCCTTGGAATTGAACACCGATTCGATTTTCCATTGTCCGCTATTGTCATTGCCGATACGGCATTCCCGCCGCCAGAGGCACAGCCGTGTCAGCAGCAGTGGCAGTGGTTTTTCCGCACCACGCGCCGAACAGCGTCGGTTCGGTGGTTACTGCAACGATTGCTGCCATCGGATACCCTCACGTTGTTTGGAATAGCAGCCGCATCGCGCGCTCCGCACTTTGCCCAGCAATTGCAGTGGCTTGCATCGTTTCTGTCCCGCTGCCTGCCCTGCGTTGTTATTCCGGCAATCGAAGCAGCCGATGGCCCTTCGCAACATTCCGTTGCCTTTCCGCATTCTTCCAGCAATATCTTTCTGCTTATGCCCCACCGGGATTCCTTGCTGCTGCGCTCTGAACAGGATACAGTGTTGATCTCCAACATTCAGAAAGTGCGATTCTATTTGCAAACGGTTGCAGAAGCGGGAGTGAAGCGGTGGAGTATTGTCGTAACGGCTGGTGATCAGAAGTGGATTTTTCGTGGATTTGCCGATCCTCCGCCGTTTGTTGATTGGGACTCAGCGGCTTTGCCTGTGTGGAGGGAAATTGCTACAGCACCAGTGCATTTTTTCTTTCAGGTGGAGGATTTTGATGGTCAGGTGTTTCGGACGCCGACGGGCAGCATAACGGTGCGGGTACTTTCGTCCGATTCCGCAGGCGTGCTTCAGCAGCATCGATACCGCTTCGCTTTTTATCCTGTTCGCTTCCATTCTGCATTGTGGCAGCAACTCCGCTCGATAATGTCAGCGAAGCTGGAGGCGTTGGGCGGATTGCAGCATGCCTATGTGGTGGCGCCGGGATGGCAGATCCCGTCGACGACCGCTGCTGCCCTGGAAGGTTTGCCGGTTCCACTGGAGGGTTATTATCCCGTTCGTGCTGAACAGATGCTATTCGAGCGGTGGATCGTAAATCCTATCTGGGTCTTTGTTGAACGATGAAATTCGTATAAAAAGGGCTGGCGCCAATGAGGAATCGACACGCCAGCCCGCAAAAGCTTACTCTGAAGGCTGGAAAATCTGGTCCTCCAGAGGAATGTTGATCTCGTACTGCTGAATCTCTTCTGTGATGGTAATTGGGCCAACCCGGGTTTGGGTCTTCTTCGGTAGCTGGACGCCGTTGACGGTCATATACTCTAAGATTTCCTCCGTGATCGGCGTTGTACCACCCTGCGGATTCTCAATCGTTCGCTGAATTTTGGTGATCAGGTATGTTTCCGGGTCGACGAAGTAGCGAATGACTTTGCCACCGGGCGATGTAGCTTTTATAGCAATTTTCCCACCACGCAGTCCATCGACCTCAAGCGTGTAGCCAGCATCGGCGAGATCCAGCAGCGGGAACAGAGACAGAACATTGCGGGAAAGCTCTTCGGCATCGGTCCCGGTTTTTTGTTGAGTCGGTTGCCCCATCGCCTGTTCCCACACTTTCCCTTTGGAAACCCATACTTCGTGTGTGAACGTTGGCAGGCTGAGTTTGTAGTGTCCTTGATCGGGGCGTTTAATTTCTTTGAGCAGCGTGCCGGAAAACTGTTGCGGACCGCTTGCCATCGTGATAGAACCGGTAGCTCGCACCGTATGAATCTTCTGGATATTCTCTTTCCCCCCCACCGCTTTTTCGTAGCGGTCTAAAATTTCGTTGACAGAAAAGCTGATCGTCTCGCCCGACGTTGCCGTGTCGGTAATTGGCTGCAAGTCCAGATCATAGCGGTAAACATTGCCGAAATTTGCCAGCTTTGCCTGTACCGAGGGGTCGCCCACAATGACAAAGCGCAGGTTTCCCGGCGCTAAGTAGCGAGCTGCTACCGTTTGGACGTCCGCGGGGGTGTAGCTCATATATCGCTGCGGGAATTGCTTCAGGTGCTCAAAGGATTCACCGAACAGGTCTGCCCGCTGGATCAGTGAGGCAACAAATGAGGAGGACTCAAAGGACATCAGATAGGAACCGACCGTATGGCGCTGAATGCGATACAATTCTTCAGCGGTTGGTCCCTGACTGCCTAATTTGACAATCTGATCGATCATCACCGTCAGAGCGGAATCAGTCACGGGATTCCGCACGTCCGCGGCGCCAACAAACCGATTGGCATACTTCGCACGGGTCAGAAAAGCAAAGGGGGTATAGGTATAGCCGTAGGTTTCCCGGAGTGTCTTAAAGAACCATCCGCCGAAGCCGCTGCCTAACATTTCTGAAGCTAACCGGAGTTTCTCATAATCTGGATGGGCATAAGGAACAGCCGGAGCTGTCGCAATAAGCGTTGACTGAACAGAACCGGGTCGCTCGATGAAATAGACACCCGAAGGGGCGACGTGGGGTTTCGGTACTTTCGGCATCTGGATGGCATGCCGTTCCCAGTTTCCGAAAAATTGCTCTATCCACTGCCGCGCTTCCTGCACCGTGGCATCGCCAACGACAGCAATCGAGATAAGATTGGGAACGAGGTATTGCTGATGCAAGGCACGCAAGTCCTCAGCCGTAATTGCGTTGACGCTTTTCTCCGTCGGGCTTTGTGCGTACGGGTGATCATTTCCGTAAATAATTTTGCGTGCCAGTTTGTTCCCGATGGTGAAAGGCTGAGTTTTTTCGTGTTGCAAGCCCGCAATCACCTGTTGCTTATATTTCTGAAGCTCGGATTCCGGGAAAGTGGGATGTTGCAAAATGTCGGCAAGAACTGAGAGAATCTGCCCGCTGTATTTTTTGAGCCCTGATGCTACCACATACATAGCATCGCCACCGGCGCTCGTTGTTAGCGAAGCACCAATAGAATCCAGCGCTTGCGCAATGTCCAGCGCCGATCGAGTCCTGGTCCCTTTGGTGAGCATATCGACCAGCATCTCCATTGCTCCTGCTTTGCCCGGTGGATCAGCAATGGAGCCGACGCCAATTTGCACCCGAAATGCAATCGTTGGTTGTTCGTGGTCTTCGACTACAAATACTTTGAGCCCGTTGGGCAGGGTCAATGTCTGGAAAGCAGGGAATCGGACCGCCGTCAGTGGTCCGGGTTCCGGTCTTTTCGTAACATCAATAGCCTGCTGGGCGTAGAGTCCACACGTTATCAGGAGTATACCTAACACGGTCCATCCAGAGTTCCATCGCATTGCTCACGGCTCCCTTTGTTTATTCTGAGTGTTTGGTTTGTTGCATCGCTGCTGGCAGATATTGGAGTACGACTGCTTTATCAGGGACAAAGTACTGTTGCGCTACGCGCTGAATATCTGCCGGCGTCACTTTGAGATAATACTGCAATTCGGTATTGATCCTGCCGGGATCGTCGTAGTAGGCTTTGTAGGTTGCCAGGCTCAGCGCTTTACTCAATACCTGTTTCTTGCCCGAAACAAAGCGAGCTTCCGCAATGTTGCGGGCTTTGCGGAATTCTTCTTCGGTGATTCCATCGCGTTGAATCCGGCGAATTTCCTGCCACAAAGCGTGTTCGATCGTGTCCAGCGATTGCCCGGGGCCAGCGATGCCCAACATTACCAGAAGGCCAGCATATTGTCGATCGCTCAGGAAGCTGGTTGCCTGTACCGCCAATTGCTTGTCGACCAGATTTCGGTAAAAGCGAGAGCTTTCCCCATCGGCTAAAATGGTCGTCAGCATTTCCAGGGCATAGGCATCGGGATCGCCGGATCTGGGTCCCCGGAATCCGATGAAAATGGCGGGCAGTTGCGCTTTCGGATCATAAATGGTGTCCCGGTACCCGCTCCGTGACGGTGGAATTGTCACTGGTTTTCGAGGAGAAAGCGCTGCTTTTGGGTACTGTCCAAAGTAAGCATCAATCAGGTTGCGCACCTGTTGGGGATCAAAATCGCCAGAAACGACCAGAATAGCGTTACCGGGCTGGTAGTAACGGTTGTAGAATGCCTGGAATTCCTCAATCTTTGCACTGTCAATGTGCTGCGATTTGCCGATAGGAGTCCATTGGTATGGTGAGCCAGCAAAAAGATGGGCATACATCGTTTCAAACCATCCGCCATATGGGGAGTTCTCATATCGCATTTTCCGTTCTTCTTTGACCACCTTCCGCTGGGTTTCAACGGAGACGGAATCGATGATCAACTGCCGCATCCGTTCTGCTTCAATCCAGAGCGCTAAGGCTAACTCGTTTGCCGGCAAGCGCAGGTGGTATACGGTTGCATCCTGGGAGGTGAAGGCATTGAGCTCTCCTCCTGCCTCCTGAACATACTGATCCAGTTTGCCCCGGGGAATGTGTTTAGTACCGGAAAACATCAGATGTTCAAAAAAGTGGGCAAAGCCGGTTCGGTGCGGATCTTCATCACGAGATCCAACTTTGTAGTATACCACGGTCGCAACCACCGGTGCAGAGGTATCACGGTGGAGAATCACATCCAGACCGTTGGGGAGTGTATAGGTGGTAAACTCGATGGGATGGAAATCCTGCGCACGAAGTTGCAAAATGACACACAG
Organism: Candidatus Kapaibacterium sp.; assembly: GCA_026996895.1. Lineage (GTDB taxonomy): Bacteria > Bacteroidota > Ignavibacteria > Kapaibacteriales > WFXC01 > WFXC01. The sequence goes on along the minus strand of JALWJX010000028.1, from coordinate 43,730 downwards.
GCTGACAAGTAAATATAGTTGGAACCGGGACAACCAGCCTTTGCTCATCATCAGTCCTTTCTATTTTTGTGAAACGAAAACAGGGCACAAATACGGTTATTCAAGTGATTTGTTGCAGAGCGGTACGGCAAAGCGGGGAATGCACGAAATTCGGAAACTTCTGGTTCGTTCCTAAGAATCCCTGTGGGTACAGCCCTAAGCAGTACATTTAAGTTGGGCATTATTTATGGAAATTATTCTCAGCAATTTGCAGGCTGTGGCGGTGCTGACAGACGAAGATGGAGTGGTGAGCCGAGTGCAGTACTATGGAGATCATCGATGGTGGGAGCTTTCCGAAGCGGTTAATCTCCGGGAATTCCTTTTACCCACCGATCAAGACCGGATGGACCAGATATTAGCAGAACTGGATCAGAGATCACCCGTGATGGGCTCTTTTACGCTGACCTCAGGAGTCCAGTGTTATGCGATTGTTGCTAAGGGTGATCACCATTACCACTGGTTGATTTTTCCTCAGCATCAGGTGCAGACTTACCCGGAGCCTGAACTGACTCTCTTTCGTCGGATTTTCGACCTGCTGCCGCTGGATATTGTGGTTTTTGATCCGCAGCATCGCTATCGATATGTAAGTCCGACAGCCGTGCCGAATCCAGAAGTCCGGCAGTGGATCTTAGGGAAAACAGATTTTGATTGGGTGCAGGAGCGGCAGCGCCCGCTCCATATCGCTGAGCAGCGACGACGATATTTTCAGAAGGCACTGGACAGCAGAGCGGTTGTGTCGTGGGTAGAGGAGTTTCCGACAGCGGATGGGCAAATACGATACTTCCTTCGTTCCTTTTTTCCTATCCTGGATGAGCAGGGGGAGGTTTCCTGGGTCGTGGGATATGCCGTGGAGCTTACCGAGCAAATTGGATATCAACGGGAACTGGAACGTATCAATCGAGAGCTGGAAGCTATTCTGCAGGCTATCCAGGATCCGGTGCTGGTGCTCTTTGAAGGTGAGAAAATAGAATTAGTCAACCACGCCGCTGAACGATTGTTGGGACAACCATTGGACGCATTACGCGGGCAGCGGCTTTCCGAGGTGTTGCGCAAGGCTCATTGGCGAGAGGAGCAATTGCAACCGTTGCAGCGGGCACTGGAGCGAGCAACGACAGAGGAGGTTTATAATTGTGAAAAGGTGATGTCTTTTCCTTTGCCGGAAGGAATCCGTTTTTATACGCTCTACAGCACTGCTATCGAGCTGAAACCGGAACATCGGATCGGAACGGTCCTGGTATTGCGAGATGTTACCGAAGAACAGCAGCGAATGCAGGCATTACAGGAGAGTGAAGAACGGTTTCGGAATCTGGTAGAGCATTCGCCGGTGCCAATTGTTATCCATAGTGAAGGTCGCATTGTGTATTGCAATCCGGCAGCTGCCAAAGCGTTTGCACTTTCAGATCCTGAGGATGCCATTGGACGTTCTCCCTATGAATTTATCCATCCAGAGTCACGCAGGATAGCTCACAAGCGGATCGAAAGCATTTATTACAAATATCGGGTTGCTCCAGCAATAGAGGAAAAATTTCTGCGTGCTGACGGTTCTACTTTTGAGGTTGTTGTTATGGCAACGCCGGTTCGGTGGAAAGGTAAACCGGCGTCCCAGGTAGTGTTCTATGATATTAGCCAGCAGAAAGCGCTGGAACGCGAACTTCGGCGGTTGAACCAGGCACTGGAAGAAAAGGTTGAGGAACGCACAGCGGAGCTGGAAACAGCGCTGGACCGTTTGAAAACAGCGCTGCTCAAAGAGCAGGAGCTCAATGTGATGAAATCGCGATTTATTTCGCTGGTTTCCCACGAGTTCCGAACCCCGCTAACGGGCATTATTTCCAGTGCAGAGCTGCTTTTACGCTACTTTGATCGACTCTCACCAGCAGATCGGCAGAAACATCTGGAAAATATTTTGAACTTGAGCAAGAATCTCAACGAATTGCTGGAAGAGATCATCCATCTGGGAAAAGTTGAAACTGGTAAGTACCAACCGCTGCTGGAGCCAATAGAAGCTGCTCAGGTGGTGAAAGATATTGTCCGCAACTTTGCTGCCAGTCATTCGGATCACACCATCCACATCCAGTTGCAGCCTGAACCGTTCCCTGTTCTCAAGCTGGACAAAATAGTGCTCCGTCACGTGGTGCAGAATCTTATTTCCAACGCCCTGAAGTATTCTCCTCCCGGCACGGAGGTGAGGATAACCCTGCGCTATTCCAATGATGTTTTGACCCTGACAGTCTGTGATCAGGGGATTGGTATTCCGAAGTCAGAATTACCCTACATCTTTCAACCGTTCCATCGTGCCCGTAATGCGCAGCTCATTGAGGGGACGGGGCTGGGATTGGCAATTGCTCATAAGCTGGTGACTCTTTGCGGCGGTCGGATCACCGTTGAAAGTGAAGAAGGTAGGGGAAGTTGCTTTACTGTGACGTTACCTGTACAGCCGGTGACAGATAAGACAACGGCGTCGCCGGAAGAAAATGCATGTTGAGAGACTGCGCAATGGACTGTTCGAACAGTGTCCGATGGGAGGGAGGTCAGCCGATAGATGCTACGTTTCGTTGCATCAACAGGATGAAAGGTGAAAATTTCTGGATAGGCAATTGAACGGGAAATGTCCTGAGGTACTGGAGTAAATATTGACCAAGCAGCGATAATGGAGCAGAAAGAGCAAGCGGAATTGATAAAAAAATCCGATTTCTTCCATCGTGTGTATGCAATTGTGGCCCAAATTCCACGGGGCAGGGTCACAACGTACGGGCATATTGCTCGCGCGCTGGGCGCTGGTTCTACTGCCCGGATGGTCGGGTATGCACTCAACGCTTTAGCCCGACAGCAACGATGGGATTTGCCGTGTCACCGGGTAGTGAACCGACGGGGGGAATTGTCTGGACGGCGGTATTTCCCGACGCCAGCGTGGATGGAAACGATGCTGCGCCGGGAAGGTGTGCGGTTTATCGAGGAAAATCGGGTCGATCTGGAGCGGCATTTGTGGATCCCGCCGCCTTTCTCCCCTTACCAGTTCCAACGAGACATTGACCGGTAGAATCTGCCACAACGTTCCGCTTTTCAAATCCCGTCGATCAGCGAATGAGAGATTCGCTACTTCGTTTACTGTTGCCAGTGCCTGAGTCCTCGTTTCGCGTCCTGCGAAATTCTCAGAACACCACCTGGAAATCCTGCCACTGGTGAGATGGAGAAACTTCCTCAATTTCCACTTGATCAACTCTTGCCGCCAGCGGTCCTTTACGGGCGAGGGCGATCAGCCGGTCAATTGCTTCTGGTTCACCTTCGGCATAGATAAACACTTCGTTGCCAGAGGGCTCATTGCGAACATAGCCACGCAAACCCAACGCTTGGGCATTACGCAGAATGAAGTAACGGAAGCCAACGCCCTGTACTCGACCGTAAACCCGAATTGTTACTGCCTTCAGCGCTTTCATATCAGCGTTTGACCACGATCGGAACCGATCCGATGAGCTTGTTGTCTTTCCACAGCTCCAGCAAATACGTTCCCGTTGCGACGGTGGGAGGTAAGTTCAAATGGATTTCTCCCAGCCCGTTGGTTTCCTGATTTTCCCACCGGTGCACTTCGCCACCTTTGAGGGAGTACAGATACACGGTAAAGGGACCTGCGAAGGTCAATTCCATCTCTTTGGGAGTTTCAATTTTGAAGCGACCGGTGATCGGATTGGGAGAAACTTTGATGGTCGGTCGTGCTGGTTCATTTCCTCTTCCACCACCGCCTTCCAACCGAATCTCCGGAATAGGGCAGGGTTCTAAGGCATCATCCTGGATAAACTCGATCTGGTCGGGCTGATCTTCACGGAAGGTGGAAAGCAGCGTCTGGAATGGTTCAATGGTGCTCCACTGCAGCCCGGCTTTCCCCGTAACATCGGAGATGGGGCCGACAACCGCTGTGCCAATGATGGAACTGCCACGGGGCGGAATGGGGGGGATCAAATCGCCCAGATCCTGAGAACCAGCCGGCGTTGGAGCAGAAATTGCCAGTGCTAAGATGTTGTATTGTGGGTTCTCCGGCAGAAAGTGATACTCCGCATACCGTTCTGCTTTTTGCACGCGAAATACCAGTCCGCCAACAGGCTGGAAATATTGCTGGTTGAATTTCCATACAAAGTCACACTCTGCCAGATACAGGGGTTGAATGCCAGTGTTTTGCACTGTAATGTCAAACTTCAAATACCCTGCTTCGATGCGGGGATTTTCGATGCATACCGATGCACTATAGATCTGCGCTGCTATAAACGGCGTGGTGAGCAGCCATAGGCTGATGAAAAACCACCATTTCTGCATCATTGTATCCATTGCTTTGTGAACAGGACTGCAAAATTACAGCAATTTGCAGGATTAACAGGATTAATCGGTGTTTTTTGCATCTTTGCTCATCAATGTTTCGATTTCGTCAACGGTCCGTTCTAAGCCAGCAGAAAGGATTTCGTGGCCAGATTCGGTAATTAGGACGTCATCTTCAATGCGGATGCCAATGTTCCACCATTTCGGGTCGCACGGGCTACCTTCGGGAATATAGATGCCGGGCTCGACCGTGATGACCATTCCAGGTTGCAGAGTTCGTGAAGCGCTCACATCGTGGACATCCAGTCCCAGGAAGTGCGAGGTGTAGTGAGGGAAATACCACCGAACCTGCTCTGGATCGGTGATAATGCCCAGGTCTAAAAGTCCCTGCGTGATAACCCGCCGTGCGGCTTCGTGCGGAGCGGAAAAAGGCTTGCCCGGCTGGCAGTGGGCAAAAGCAGAATCCTGAGCTCGGACGACTAACTGATAGAGTGCCCGCTGCGCTGGTGAGAACGTACCATTCACCGGAAAGGTACGGGTGATGTCTGCCGTATAACCCTGATACTCTGCACCACAGTCCATTAACACCAGATCGCCATCCTGTGTTTTGCGACGGTTGGTGCTGTAGTGCAGGATGCAGGTGTTGGGTCCAGACCCCACGATCGAAGGATATCCCACCGCTTCTGCCCCCAGATCGCGAAACGTGCATTCCATCACGTTTTCCAGTTGGTATTCGTAAATGCCGGGAACAGCAGCTCGCATTGCTGCCCGGTGTCCTTCGATTGTGATCGCAACGGCATGTCGGAGCAGCGCAATTTCCACAGAATCCTTGATTTGCCGCATTGCTGCCAGCAGCGGATGGAGGGAACGAAGGCGGATATGGGGATACCGCTTTTTCAGAATTTTCCGCCACTCCCGTCGCAGGTAAATGCGGCGCTGAAACAGAGGATCATTTAGAAAGGGCGTTGGCGATTTATCAAGGTATACTGCCGTGCGTTCTTGCAGTAGTCGCCGAATCACAGGACTGTACAGGGAGTCCGGCAGGGCTGGAATCCCGTAGATCTCCGAGATTTCCTCCGGACCCAGCCTGACCCCTGTCCATAACTCTGCATGCGGCTTGCGGGGCGGAACAAAGACAACGGCAGAGACTCGCAAGTTGCTTGTTGTGTCAATAGCGATACCTCCCGGCACCAACAATAAAGTGACATTGGGCTGCGGAATGCCGGTCAGATAGAGCATATTGCTGTTTTGTCGGTATTCGTAATCGACATCGTTCTGACGATTGCGGATGTCGGCAGAGAACACAAGGGCAAAAGCGGAGTCGGGCAGTTGCTCCAGCAAGCGCTGCCGCCGCTGCTGATAGACACTTAATGGCGCTGCCGGCTGGAAGATATGCGCTGTTTCCCACCGGTACACTGCGGACGGCGGTTGAGACCATCCGGTTACCGGGAATACAACAAAGAATGCTGCGATTACCCAAAAGTAGCATTGCCGCATTATGGCTTCTCCATCTTTATTTGTGATAAGTCAAAAGTTGCAATCACCGGGGCGTGGTCTGACGGCGTTGGCTTGCGCCGCCGCCGTGCCCATAGATCTACCTCAACGTCCTGGAGGGCGGGCAGCAGCGGTCGGGAGCAAAGGATGTAGTCAATTCGCATTCCCGCATTCTTCCAGATCGCACCGCCAATATAATCCCACCAAGTGAATTGCTGTTGATCGGGGTAAAGAAAACGGAAAGTGTCGATCAAGCCCCACTCCAGAATGGAGCGCAGCGCTTCTCGCTCTTCAGGCATTGTGCCAATAGTGTCTCGAAGCGCATCCGGATCATACACATCTTTGTCCTCCAGAGCAACGTTGAAGTCGCCGACGACGACCAGTGGTTGATCCGGATTGAAGGTGGTGTTCAAAAAGTCCCGAAATCGCTCATACCATCGGAGTTTGTAGAAGTATTTTTCCGTTCCTCGAACGTCGCCGTGTGGTGCGTACACATTGACGATGGTGAACATTTCGGTTGTCCCCCACATTAACCGTTTCTGCTCATCCCACCGGGGGTCTCCAAACCCATAGTGAACGGTCGTTAAAGGATGTCGGGTACAGATGGCAACCCCGTTGTATGTTTTCTGACCGAACGGGTAGCAGTGGTAACCAGCCGGCTGGAACAGAGAATGAGGGAAGAGTTCATCGACAACTTTCAGTTCCTGCAAACAGAGTACGTCCAGATCGGCGTTGCGTTTTTCTAACCATCGCATTACCAGCTCGGAGCGTGCGCGAATAGAGTTTACGTTGTACGTGCAAATTTTCATTGTGAGCTTTGTTCCCTTCATCTCACCGAAGCACGCAAACGTAGATCGAAGAGGAAAACTGTATATTTGCAGTTTTGGAAACGAAGGAAGCCGCTGAGGATTCGATGCACCGAACGGATTTAGCACGCGCCATTTATCGTGTTGCGCATTTGACTGGCCAATTCAAACTGCGTTCGGGTCAAATCAGCCGGGAATATTTTGACAAGTATCAGTTTGAAAGCCAGCCCGTGTTGTTAGCAGCGATTGCAGAACATCTGTCGGCATTCCTGCCCGCAGGAGCAGAAGTTATTGCTGGACTGGAAATGGGAGGGATCCCTTTGGCGACGGCGCTGTCGCTGTATACTGGCATTCCGGCTGCATTTGTGCGAAAGCAGCCAAAGCCGTATGGAACGCAGCGCATCGCCGAAGGAGCGGCAGTGGCAGGCAAAAACGTCGTGGTGCTGGAAGATGTTGTGACCACCGGGGGCCAGGTGGTGGAAAGTGTTTCGGCACTTCGAGAAGCAGGCGCATCGGTCGAAGTGGTGCTGTGCGTTATCAACCGGGGTGAAGCGGTGGCAATTGAACATCTTGGAAAGGCGCATTTGCGCCTGCGAGCACTCTTTACCGCTGCTGAACTGGAAAAATTCGCTGTATCATAAATCTGGATTGTGCACAATGTCTTTGGAATTGTTAGCCAGATTATGCCGCACTCCCGGCATTCCGGGGCGGGAAGAGCAGATGCGGCAGTTGATTCGCCAGGAGCTGAGTGCGTATGCAGAGGACTTTTTCGAAGACCAGATGGGCAATCTGTTCGCTGTTCGGAAAGGCAGTGGTCCCAGTCCTCGCACCATTATGATTGCCGCCCATATGGACGAGATTGGATTTGTGGTACGCTACATTTCCAAAGAAGGGTTTATTTATTTCCATCCTGTTGGTGGATTCGATCCGCGTACCTTAGTTGCTCAGCGGGTGAAAGTCTATGGTCGGGAAGTGCTGGATGGCGTGATTGGCATTAAGCCAACGCATCTTACGACACCAGAGGAACGCAGTAAGGTAATTCCCCTATCCGATTTGTTTGTCGATGTCGGCTTGCCCGGTGAAGAAGTGCGCCAGTTGGTACAGGTTGGGGATATGATTACGCTGGAGCGGGAGTTTATCCCCTTAGGGCAGTGTGTGACTTCCAAAACCTTAGATGATCGTGTCGGTTTGTATGTGATGATCGAAGCATTCCGGCGTTTTCAGGCGTCAGCGGATGATATTTATGCAGTAGCGACTGTTCAGGAGGAAGTAGGACTACGGGGCGCGCAAACGGCTGCCTTTGGACTGGAACCTGACATTGGGATAGCGATCGATATTACCATTGCGGCAGATATTCCCGGGATGGAGGAAAAAGATTATTGCACGCGGCTGGGTGAAGGCGTTGCTATTAAAGTGCTGGATTCCTATTCGATCTCTGATCAGCGGCTGGTGCATTTCTTCCGCCAACTGGCGGAGGAAAACAACATTCCTTACCAGATGGAAGTATTGCCCCGCGGTGGAACAGATGCCGGTGGTATGCAGCGCAGTCGGGAAGGGATTCCGGTCTGTACTATTTCGATCCCAACTCGCTACACCCACAGTGCCGTGGAAACAGCGCATCAAGAGGACATTGAAGCAGCTATTGCTTTGATGACCCTGTTTCTGGAAAATTCTTCGGCGTTGCAGTTGTAACACAGGCGGCAGCTATGCGTCACTGAGCCCTGATGGGCAGAAAGTAGCGGGGTAGCGGTCTGAATGTCGGAGCAGCAGTCCTCAGCATCAGCACAGCCATCACCGGGCAGCCGGCGATCTCGATGGTCATTCCGACGAATTGTTGGGGGTATCGTATTGCTTCTGCTGCTGTTCCCGGTAGGCGTGATCGGATTGTTTCAGCTTCCTCCGGTCCGCTCCCTGGTGCTGCGCACAATCGAAAGCTCGATTAACCGGATGCTCTTGCCCGGTGCTACCTTCCACATCGGAGACGTTGGCGGTACATTGTGGAATACATTGAGCCTGGAGAATGTCCTGCTGGTCGTCGATGGAGATACGCTTGCCTTTATTCCTCGGATCCGCATTGACTACAATATCGAGACGGTGCTTCGGCGGCACCTTGAGATCTCGAAACTGCTGATCGATCAGCCGAAAGTGTATCTCTACCGCCGTCGGGAGAAGCAGTGGTGGAATTATCAGCGCCTTGTGCGACCGGATACGACTGTATCGACGGCTACTCCCTGGTCTTACCGGATCGACCAACTGGAAATCCGCAGCGGTCAATTGGTGCACATCGACGAACGCTGGTTACACGCTCCTGCTGATCGGTTCTTAGTAGATCGGTTGCAACTGGATAGTCTGGCATTGCAAGCACAACTGGCTGGCAGCACCGATGGTACGACGATCACAGTGTTTCTCAAACAGTTTGCTTTCGTTGATCGATTCTCTTCCTTTCGACTTCACAATGCGACGGGAACCGTGCGCAAAGCCGGAGATGCACTGGAAATTTTCAATGCGATGGTGCAAAGCGCTGGTTCGTCAGTCCGTCTGAATATCCAGACTGATAGCCTCCAGGCTTTCATTGCAGGCGATCAGGATGCACTTGCTGCCCGATGGTCAGTGGAAGCGGACTCTCTCCGGATGGAAGAGTTTCGGCTGTTTCTACCCCAACTGCCTCCCGGTGAAGGTTCGGTATATCTCCAGGCAGTGGGCGACCTTCAGAATCGGCGCATAGCAATTCGGCGGTTCAGGCTTGCTGCTGGCAGCAGTTTCCTTCAGCTCCGGGGTGCCGGGACACTGGCAACATCGCTGGAGCAGTCTCGCTTTACCACGGCGGCGGCATCAGCGGTCATTTTCCGTACGGATCTTCGCCGGTTCTTCCCTGTAGCGCTTCCCCCGATGCTTCAGGATCTGGACTCACTGCGCATTCGGCAATTGCAGTTCGATGGTACCCCTGTCAGGGCGACAGTCGAAGTGCAGGCGATAGCCGATGCGGCTCCGGTGCAGGGGCAGGTGCAGTATGATCTTGCGAAACATCGGTACTGTGTGCGACTCCAATTCCAGCAGCTTAATTTGCAGCAATTCAGTCGGCGACTGTTACCGTCTACCCGGCTTACCGGTACCATTGAGGGTTGTCTGCAGGGAACAACTCTGGAAAATAGTCAGGCAACGCTGGCGTTGACACTTCGGCGCTCCTTTGTAGAGTCCGGGCAGATTGGGAGACTGCTGCTCGCTGCTCGATATCGGGATCAACGGCTGTCTCTGGATTCTCTGGTTTTTTATCACGATGCTGCGTTGCAACGCAACTTACGGATGCAGGGCTGGGTCTACGTGGATACCGCAGCGCCCCGCTATGATGTTGCGCTCCAGATGGATCAACTGGCGTTGCAGCAACTCTTGCCTTCATTGCCTTTTCGGGTGACCGCACAGGTGCGTTTAGCCGGTCAGGGCGCAACCGTGGATGATTTTGTTGGGCAATTAACGGCGCAGGTGGATCGCGTCGATTGGAAAGACCGGAGTTTTCTGCCGTTTACCCTGCAATTGCTGTCGGATCGAAGTTCTGCGGGGCGGTCGGTAGCGTTGCGCTCTGACTTTGCAACCGTTCGTCTGGATGGAACATTTCGATGGGCAGCTCTGGTGCACAGTCTGGTGCACCATTCCACGGAGCTTGCAGCGTACTTTGTTCAGTCGGTCCAGCTCTTTGCGGATACCACTGCAAAGCCAGAGCGGATGTTTCAGGATTCTGTGGATTGCCGCTTTTCCCTCCATTTGCTTAATGCTGCCTACTTGCAGCCGTTGCTGCCAGATTTTGCCCTCTGGTTTCAGGGAGGATTGGCGGGACGGGTGATACAATATCCTGGACAGGCAAGCATGCTGCGCGTTGATTCACTCCAGCTTGTGAATTTCGATCTCCACACAGCCAGCGATACCGTCCAGATTTTTTCCATAGCGGGAAACATTCAGCAGCAATTGTTCCCGGAGCCTGACCGGGATCAGGTTCATATCGTTGCACGTTTACCCTACGGATTGCGCGTAAATCAACTGGATATCTGGCAGGGAAGTGCGGTTTTTCACCGTTGGGGAGACAGTGTTCGCATTGGAGGTACGGTGGCTTTTGCCTCTGATTCTATGCGGCTGGCACTGGCAGGAACAGTGGTTACGGGGAATGCCCGACTTCAGGTGCAGTTAGATACTGCAAGCATTCGGTATCGCCAGCTTCAGTGGGGGGCGACGCGCCCTGTATGGGCGTATCTGACGCCGGCAGCCATAACATTCGAACAGGTGGAATTTGCCGGTATTTACGGAGACAGCATTCGTGTTCGGGGAATCTGGCGGTTTGCTGATTGGGCTGATCTGACGCTGACAGTGACCAATGAGGCATTTCATCCTGTGTTCCACCAAATCCTTGGACTGGATAGTACCGCTTTACTCAGTACCTTGCAGGGCACGGTTCGCCGGTGTGAGATGGTTGTACGGGGCGCGCTTGCAGAACCGGAGATTTATATTGAATGGGCAACAGATACTCTCTTTTTCCAGCGTCAGAGGCTGGGAATTTTTGCCGGTACACTGCGGTACCAATACCAGGTCTGGCAGGGAGAGGCAGTATTGACGGATCGCGCAAAGCCACGGCTGCAATTGGTGTTGCAGCAATTGCCACTCCAGATCAATTTTCAGGACTGGCAGTTTGCCGTTGATACAACGCGCCCGCTGTATGCAAGTATCGTTGCTGAGCGTATGCCGCTGGCACTGCTCCAGTCTTTTCTTCCCTTTGTGGCGGATCTCACGGGGATCTGGCGACTCCAGCTTCAGCTTAGCGGATATCTGCCGGATCGATTGGTGTATCGGGGGGAAGCAAACATTGATCGGGGACAGTTCGTCGTCCCGGCTACGAATATTCGATATCGCGTCGAGGGAAGAATTACGTTTCGCAAGGATACTCTTTTTATTCGCTCGCTGAATGTGCAGAATATGCCAGAGGATCTGTCCGATGGCAGAGCAGAGCTTCGCGGTTTTGTTTTTCTCCCCAGCTTTTCGCTCAAGCAGTTCGATCTCCAGTTACACACAGCAAAATTACTGGTAATGAGCCGGGCAACGCAGGCAGTCAACCCGGCACTCTATGGTACTCTTGTCCTCCGAACTCGCACTCCACTGCGATTATCCGGTTCCTTAGAGTTGCCATCGTTGAGCGGAGAAATTGATGTACTGAAAGCGGTGCTGTTTTTCCCCGAACAGCAGGATATGGAAAACTTTCAGCAACCGTATTGCTACGAGCGGATTGTGTACCGGAATGGCAAGCGGTTGCGATTGGATCGCAACTGCCCCGATGAACTGTACCAGACGGTGGGAGATACAACGGCGAAACCGGTAGCGGAGCTACCGAATTTGCAACCTTCATTTTTAGATCGACTCCATTATTTCCTGACCATTCACTTTCGAACATCCGTTCTGGTGACAATGGACTTCAGTCCTTTCGAGCAACTGGTGGCGGAATTAGAAGCTCCGGAGCCGTTGTATTATATGACCAACCCGCTCACGGGCAAGCCGGAGTTCTATGGTGAGTTAATTGTCCGCAAGGGATCAACGTACAAGTTTTATCGGATTTTTTCTGCTGAAGGGCGGATTTCTTTTCGCACCGGCATTGATAACCCTGAGCTGGATCTGGTAGCAGAGTTGCGCGGTCGCCGTTTTGTAGACCAGGAGGTGCAAACGTACCGGGTGATCATCTACATTCAGGGCACGAAAAAAGCGCCGAAATTACGCTTTGCCTACTACATTAACGGGGAAGAACAGACAGGGGATCCACAGGAAGTGCAGGCAAATAGCATTTTTCTGATATTGTTCGGTAAAACGAAAGCAGAATTTCAACAGGGAAGCAGCGATCCGCAGTTGGCAAGCATCTTTTCGTCGGGCATTTCCTCTGGTTTGTCGAAGTTTATCACAGAAGTGCTGCAGAGCACCGGTATTATTCGCAGTGCTGACATTGTGCTCCGACAATCGGAAACCTTTGGGGATTGGGATCTGACGCAAGCGGAAATTCGGCTGCGTGGGGAAATAGCTCCCTTAGGCTTGTTGTGGCAATATGGAGGAGAAGTAGGGGATATTGCACGTGCAACATTTGAAATTAACTTTCCTCTGGGGAGTTTGACCAATGTTGAAGCGCTCCGTGGTCTGGTCGTCCAGATTCGGCGGAGTGTGGTCCAGACACAATCTTTGCTCAGTCAGCAACGTGAATACGAAATCAAAGTGTTGTATCGATACAGTTGGTGAGGTTTTTATGGATGGGCGCGATCCTCTCATTCGGGAAATTCGGCTTCTGGGTATTCCGCTGATCATTCTGGCTACCGTCGCCGTTGGATTTGTATTTTACCAGTTGCGCTCGATCCTGATTCCATTTGTGATTGCTATCTTCCTTTCTTACCTCTTTAAGCCGCTGGTAGCATCGCTGTCGCAGCGGCGGGGCATTCCAATGCCCATTACCATTGCAATTGTGCTTATTGCGGTTGCTGCCATTGTAACGCTGTTTGCATTGGGCGTGTATTCCACTGTCGATGCTTTCGTTGCGGCGCTACCCCGCTACCAGCAGCGGATTGATTTTTTAATTCAGTCGTTTTGGGAAGCTGTCCGGCAGTCCCAACTCCGGGATCTGGTTGCTGACATTTCCTGGCAGGAGCTGATCGACATTTCAGCGCTTTCCACCGTTTTAACCTCCAGCTTGGGATCCATCTTTGCCTTTCTGACAAATTTTTTCCTGGTGCTGTTTTTTATGATGTTTATCCTTGCCGGTACTGGCGATGTGGGAAAAAAGCTGCGGAAAGCCTTTTATCCGCAGTATGCGGAGCGGCTGGAGCACATTGTTCGGAATATTGACCATCAGGTGCGACAGTACATTTTTACGAAGACGTTGATCAGTCTGGCAACCGGCAGTGTTGCTACCCTGATTCTGGCGCTCTTTGGCGTTGATTTTGCCCTCCTGTGGGGGGTGCTGACTTTTCTTCTCAATTACATTCCCAACTTTGGATCTATCGTTGCTACCCTGTTGCCGTCCCTGTTTTCTTTGATTCAGTTCGGAGATCTGGGACTGGCATTATTGCTGGGCGGTATTCTGACGGGGATGCAAATGGTGATTGGGAATATCATTGAGCCCAAAATTATGGGGGAGAGTTTGGACCTCAGTCCTTTACTGGTGCTGGTTGCTTTGATCTTTTGGGGATGGCTGTGGGGATTGATTGGGATGGTGTTGTCTGTGCCGATGATTGCAACCTTGAAGATTATTTGCGAAAATGTTCCGCCACTCAAACCGCTGGCGGTCCTGATGGGGGGAATTCCTGCTTCGCCGTCAGCATCAAAACCAGCAAGTGCAACAACAGGATCTCAGGGAAATGGTTGATTGGAGTCGCTGGCAGACGGATTTTGCACAGGCACAGCAGTTGGCGACCAGAACACGCCGGGGCATTTTTCTGCAATTTGAGAAACAGGGATGCCTGGGATGTCAGAAACTCTATAGCCAGACCTATACGGTGACGGAGGTGATGGAGGAGTTGGAGCAATGGTTTGTGCTGCTCAAAGCGGATATTTATCGGGAAGCCACATTGCGACGGCAGTATCAGGCAATATGGACCCCGTCGATGTTTTTTCTGGATCGCCGGGGAGCGCTGGTTGAAGCGGTGCACGGAGTGCTCTCAGCCGAAGACCTGCGGCTGGTGCTGCGCCTTGCGCGTGCGCGCTTGCTGCTGACGCGAGGCAAATTTGATGAAGCCGAGCAGTTGTTAGCAGCGACTGTCGAACAGTATCCTGACAATCCCCGGAGCGCTACCTTGTTGTACTGGCAGGGTATTGCACATTATTTACAGCATCATAATCTCCCGGCATTTCAGGCGCTGCTGGAACGCCTTCGTCATCAGTTTCCGCACAGTCCGGAAGCGGCAATGCAACCGCTCTGAGGAAAGCAGCAAACCGGGAAGATCGGTGTACGTGTCTACCTGATTTTTCGTAACTTTACACTCCTGAGATTGAAAATAAGGTGGGAGTATCGGACGAATGGAAGATCGGCTTCAAGCGTTGTGGACCGTTATTCAGCAAGTTGGAGAGCAGTTACCGCGGCTGGCAGATACGTGTGCGGCGTTGAGAGAAGAAAACGCCGGGTTGCGGCGCCAGGTTGAAGAACTGGAAACGTATCGCCTGCTGGCAGCGGCAGTGGAGGAAAAAGAGGAACGGATTCGGCAATTGGAGCAGGAGTTGTATCAGTGGAAAACGCGGGCAGCCTTAGAACAGCATCATCATAGAGTGTTGCAGGAGCAGTTGGAACAGGAGCGGGCACAGCGTGCCCAGGAGCAGAACCTGCGAGAGGAATTGGAGCAGCTTCGCCAGCAACGTCAGCAGTGGGAGCAGGATCGTCAGCAGTGGAAGCAGCAGCAGGAGGAGTCCAAACAGCAACTCGAACATTATCGTACGGAGTACGAGCGGTTGCAGCAAACGCTCCAGCAACTGGAGGAACAGGTGCAGCAGGTGCAGTATGAGTATCGCTTAGCGCAGAAGGAGATCGTGCGGAAAAATGAGGAACTGCATAGATTGCACAAGCAACTGCAGCAACTGGAAGATGCCTTAGCGGAACAGCAGCTCCAACTGGAAGCACAGCAATTACGGAAAGAGGTGGAACGGTTAGCGGAAGAAAACGCCCGGCTCCAGCTCCAGTTGGAGCAACTGGAAGCACGGTACCAGGAAGCGCAGGCATACAAAGAGCAATTGGAGGTCTACCGCTTCCGTATTGATGCGTTGCAGAGCGAGCTGGCAGCAGTAAAGCGGTCATCTCAACGGGAATTGTCAGAGGAGCAGCGGCAGGCGAAGCAGCGGCTGGAACAACGCATTGTGACAGTACTCCAGCGCTTGGATCAGATTCTGGCACGCGATCCGGCGGATCAATAACCGCAATGGGCATACGTTCATAAAAATGGGCTTTGCAGGCAAGACCGGAAAAGTTTGAATTATTTGAATGGAAACAGTCCAAGTGCAAATCGGTGAGCAAACGTATACACTGCGTTGTGAGGATCCGGAACGGGTACAGCGACTGGCTCACCGGTTTGACGAAATGATGCGGCAAATGAAGCAGCGGCAGGATCGAGTTTCAACCTTAGTCGTCACCGTTTTAGCAGCTTTGAATCTGTTAGAGGAATATGATGTTCGCTGCGAGCAAATGGCATTGCAGATAAAACTTTATGAACAAGAAATTGAGAAAATGACCGGGTTTCTTCAGCAGCGGCTTGCGGATGCTACTGCTGAAGATGGGTGATCTTTTCCATAGAAGCTTCAGCAGGCAGTAACAGTGCCAAAGCTTCTTTGCCGCATCATTCTGTCGGATCGTTATAGCGAAGGTAAGAACCGACAGTTTCAACGAAAAGGGAGCTTGGCTCTGGTTGCTGATTGCAGGCCCCAACTGCTATCATAGCAGTAACCCTGCGTGTGGGTGGCCCGCTGTCATCCACCGTGAACATCCAGTCGGATGTTCCCAGGGTTCGGGGGAAGCAAAAGGTAATCAGGCAAGCACCCACTGTGTCCGGTAAGGGTTCTTACCAGCTATCCGCTTCATTACAAGCGCAGACAGAATGATGCGGCTTTTTTATTGATGATGTCGAACAGCAAGTCGGAAAGGAGAAAAACAATGGAGTGGTGGATTGTTGGGTTGACAATTCTTGGCTTCTTGCTGGGAGGAGGCGTCGGCTATTGGCTGGTCCAGCGTTCCTTGAAAATGAAAATCAGGGATGCGGAAGAACGTGCCAAGGTCATTCTGCGGGATGCCGAAAAAGAGGGAGAGATTCTCAAAAAAGAAAAGCTGCTGGAAGTCAAGGCGGAGTGGGATCGGAAAAAGCGGGAATTTGATCAGATTATGCAGGATCGGCACGAAAAGCTGCGAGCGTATGAGAAGGAGATCAAAGAGCGAGAAGATCGGATCACCCGAAAGCTGGAGCTGCTGAGCAATAAGGAAAAGCAGTTACAGAGTCTGGAACAGTCGCTCCAGCAGCAACAACAACAGGTACAGCAGCGGATGGAAGAAGTAGAGCAATTGCGGGAAGAACAACTGGTGCGCCTGGAACGCATTACCGGAATGTCGCGGGAAGATGCAAAGAAGTATTTGCTGGATTCAATGGTCGAAGAAGCGAAAACAGAAGCAGCTTTGATGATTAAGGAGATTCGGGATCAGGCGCGGGAAGAAGCGAAGAAGCAGGCGCAAAAGATCGTGGTGGAAGCGATTCAACGTACTGCTACGGATTATGCGATTGAAAACACTGTTTCGGTGGTCAATCTACCCAGTGATGAGATGAAGGGGCGGATCATCGGACGGGAAGGGCGGAATATTCGTGCCTTTGAAGCAGCTACCGGCGTGGATCTCATCATTGACGATACCCCTGAAGCAGTGCTGATTTCCTGTTTTGATCCTCTCCGTCGTGAAATTGCGCGCCGGGCGCTGGAGCGCCTGGTCAGCGATGGGCGTATTCATCCGTCCCGGATTGAGGAGGTGGTGAACAAAACGAAGAAAGAAATGGAGGATGAGATCCGGGAAGTTGGAAAACAGGCGTTGCTGGAATTGGGTATTCACAACGTCCATCGGGAAATTGTGCGTCTCATTGGTCGAATGAAGTATCGTTACAGTTACGGGCAGAACCTGTTAGCACACTCCATTGAAGTTGCCCGCCTGGCAGCCATTATGGCAGCGGAATTGGGGCTGGATGTTCGACTGGCAAAGCGGGCAGGGTTGCTCCACGATATTGGGAAGTGTGTGGAGGAAGAAGGTCCACACGCCTTGATCGGTTATGAAATTGCGAAGCGGTATCGGGAGCATCCGATCGTTGCCAATGCCATTGGTTCCCATCACGATGAGATGGAGATGATGAGTCCCATAGCGGCTCTGGTTCAGGCAGCCGATGCGATTAGTGGTGCCCGGCCCGGCGCCCGACGTGAGTCGCTGGAGCATTACATTAAACGGCTGACTTCGCTGGAGGAAATTGCTTCCAGTTTCGAGGGCGTAGTGCAAAGCTATGCCATTCAGGCAGGTCGGGAAATCCGGGTAATCGTCGAACCCGAACGAATCGATGATCTGACGGCAGATACCATCGCACACGAAATCGCTAAGCGAATCGAAGAAACGATGGAGTATCCGGGACAAATCCGGGTTACGGTGATCCGGGAGAAGCGGAGTATTGCTTATGCCCGGTAGCGGAAAGCGTTATCAAAAAAGAGTTTTTGCGCCTGCGTCTTGTGAAGGCTTCAGGAAAATGGAACTGATTGTTAGTCCATTGCTGAAGTCCAGCCGGCGCCAGGTGCGGTAGGGAAGAATCCCAGGTTGGTATTCCCGTCGTTCGGCATTGTCTAACAGCAGAAAGCCGCCGGGCTTGAGTTTGGGTTCCGCATTGAGCAAGCAGCTTACTCGCTCCCGCCCATCGACAACGATGAAGTCAAAGAACGCATCGGGAAATTGCAGGATTGCGTCGGCATACTGCGCGTATTGCGGTTTGCCCGGCACGTAGCCGCTTTGTGCCCACCACGGTGTCCGCGGTTTTGCAGGGTCGAATGCAGGTTTGTGAGGAGGGATCAGGATCAGCTCGACTTTGTCCTGTAATTGTGCCTGCTGGATCATCTGGCGAACGGTTTCGTACCATTGCCGATCGTGTTCGACAGTGTAGAGCTTGTGCACGCGTTGGGCAAAAAAGAGTGTGCTTCGACCGCTCCCCCATTCAAAACCAACCATCGAGGGATGGAGATGGCGTTTGAGCCAGCGAATAGCCCCATAGGTAAGCCACGGATAGTCCGGGTGGAGGCGGAGCCAGGAGTAGTAAATCGCCTTCAGCGGTAGCCGAATGATCCGCTTGGCAAAGTCCAGCCACCAGGGATCTTCAAAGAAGCGCGCAACAGTGATCATCCGATTCTACCGGATCCACACGGTTTTAATATTCACAAATTCTCGAATACCGAAGACCGACAGTTCCCGTCCATATCCCGATGCTTTGATGCCACCAAACGGCAATCGAGGATCGGAGCGGACAAAGGCGTTGACAAAGCAATTGCCCGCTTCCAGATGTTCGCGAGCGATCCGTTCGGCTTTCTCCAGATCCTGCGTAAAGACGGCGGCGCCCAATCCGTAGGAAGAGCTGTTTGCCAGTTGCACCGCTTCGTACTCATCAGCAGCAGGAATGATCGCTGCCACGGGTCCAAAGGTTTCCTCATCAAATACCGGCATCCCTTTCTGCACATCTGCCAGGACCGTCGGAGGATAGAATGCTCCGGGGCGATCGGGGATTGTTCCACCGAGCAGGAGGCGAGCACCTTGCTGCACGCTCTGGACTACCTGCTGATGAAGGCTGTCGCGCAGATCTGTGCGCGCCTGTGGACCAAGATCAATGCCATCGTCCAGAGGGTTCCCCATTACTTTGGAACGCATAGCCTCTACGAATTTCTCGACGAATCGCTCATAGATGGGGTGAACGACAATGAACCGCTTGGCTGCAATGCAGCTTTGCCCGCTGTTGATCAGTCGCGACGTGACGCAGGTTTCGACGGTCGGATCCAGATCCGCATCTTCCAGCACCACGTAGGGATCACTGCCTCCCAGTTCCATTACGGTTTTCTTCAATTCCGATCCAGCGATGGCTGCTACTGCCTGACCCGCGGCAGTACTGCCAGTCAGCGTAACACCCCGAATAAGTGGATGGCGGATAACGGGTTCCACAGCGGACGATGGTAGAATGAGCGTGGCAAACAGTCCTTTGGGAGCACCGGCTTCGTACAGCAGGTGCTCAATTGCTAAGGCGCAGCCAGTAACGTTGGAAGCGTGTTTGAGCACCACTGCATTGCCCGCCATTAGGGCGGGAGCTAAGAAGCGAAACACCTGCCAGAACGGGAAGTTCCACGGCATAATTGCCAGGAGAACGCCCAGCGGTTCAAAGTGGACGTAGCTGCGAGAAGCGTCCGTTTCGACGGGAATATCCTGTAAAAATTCTTCTCCCTTTTCGGCGTAGTACTCGCATACCCACGCGCATTTTTCAATTTCTGCAACGCCCTGAGCTAACGGTTTGCCCATCTCTTCTGCCATCAGCCTGGCAAAATCGTTTTTCTGAATTCGCAGCAGTTCAGCAGTGCGTCGCAACAGGAATTGTCGTTCTGCAAACACGGAGCGACGCCACTCCTGAAATGCCAGTTCCGCTTTCTCTATTCGTTCCTCAACCTCGTCGGGCGTGTGAACGCGGTATTCCTGAATTTGCTCACCGGTTGCAGGATTGATTGAAACCAGATGTTGTGCCATCAGATGTTCCTCCCACCGCTTGATTCCACGAACTTTGTTAAATTTGAGTTTCAGTGCTAACGTAAAACGGAAACGGCAATTGGATGGGGCAAACAAAGGGGATCATTTTAGCAGGGGGACGGGGCACGCGGCTATTCCCGATCAGTCAGGTTGCCAGCAAGCAGTTGCAGCCGGTGTATGATAAGCCGATGATCTACTATCCGCTGTCGACCTTGATGCTGGCAGATATTCGGGAGATTCTCATTATTTCAACGCCAGAAGACACTCCGCGATTCCGGCAATTGTTAGGAGATGGTCACCAATGGGGCATCCAGTTGTCGTATGTTGTGCAGCCGCAGCCCGGCGGGATCGCTGAAGCGTTCATCTATGGTGCCGACTTTATTGGATCGGATCAGGTGTGTCTGATCCTGGGCGACAACCTCTTTTATGGCAAGCTGGATTTTCTTCGACGGGCATTGCAGAATAATCCCGGCGGCACAGTCTTTGGCTATCCAGTCAAGGATCCACACCGCTACGGCGTCATTGAATTTGCCCCCGATGGCAGCGTGCGACGGATTGTGGAGAAGCCGAAAGAACCGCCGTCAAACTATGCCATTCCCGGACTCTATGTGTATACGGCGGATGTAGTGGACATTGCACGATCACTGAAACCCAGTGCACGGGGAGAGCTGGAAATTACTGATGTCAATAACGCCTATTTGGCGCAGGGGCGGTTGCGTGTGGAGTTGATGGGACGCGGCATTGCCTGGCTGGATACCGGTACGCCCCAGGCGTTGCTGGAAGCCAGCCTGTTTATTCATACCATTGAGCAACGGCAGGGATACAAAATTGCCTGTCTGGAAGAAATTGCGCTCATTCGCGGTTTCATTTCCCCCGAAAGTTATTACCAATACGTCTCTGCTTTTCCGGACAGCGAGTATAAAACGTATTGCCAGCAGGTCTGGTACGAATATCGGCGAGGAACGTATGCATACACATACTCACCAGCACGGGCACTCTGATCGACGGTCGCTGCTTATTGCTACCGCAGTGACCGGTACGATTTTCATCGCAGAAGTGGTGGGAGGTCTGCTCAGTCGTAGCTTGGCGCTGCTGTCCGATGCCGGGCACATGCTGACCGATCTGCTGTCGCTGCTGGTGGCATTGCTGGGACTCAGCTTTGCGATGCGACCGCGAGACCAGGTGCCGCCCCGGTACACCTACGGCTACCGCCGTCTGGAAACGATCACGGCATTGTTTAACGCTGTAACCCTTTTGTTGATGTGTGTGTATATCGTGTACGAAGCAGTTGAGCGGCTGCTGTCCGATCCGGTGCCTATTCAATTGCCGCTAATGATGGGAGTTGCAGCGGTTGGGTTGGTTGGCAACATTATTAGCGCGCAATTTCTTCGCCATTCCCATAGTTTGAATGTGCGCAGTGCCTACCTGCACGTGTTAATGGACTTGCTGTCTTCGGTGGCAGTTCTCATCGGAGGAGGAATAATATGGTTGACAAGAGCCTATTGGATTGATCCAGTGCTGTCTGTGCTGATTGTCATTTTCATCATTCGTTCGGCTTTGCCAATCCTTCGCCGGTCAATGAACATCCTGCTGGACGCAGCACCGCCGAATCTGGATGTTGCCACCGTTACCCGCCTGATGCAAACTGTTGAAGGAGTGCGGAACGTGCACGATGTGCACATCTGGCAGTTGAGCGATCGAACGTGTGCAATGAGTGCGCATGTGGTTGTAGACAATGCGGCAGATCGCGATACGATTCTGCGCCGGCTGCAGCAGTTAGTGCGGGAGCAGTTCCAGATTCAGCATGCTACTTTCCAGATTGAATCGGCGGCGTATGCTCAGCAGGAAGCGTGTGTCGAATGTCGGCTGGATCAGTCCCCTGAACCACACGAACAAAAATTGGCAGTATCCCCAGTTGTTGCACAGCGTTCTTCCCTACCAGCCGAAGACGAAGGCAGTTCCCCATAGTCTCAATCAGGGGGTATCGATTATGGATGGGTGCCGGATGTCCGTCGGGGCGAAGGGCATCCGGACTGGACGAGATAGTGAAATGGCAACGATGTCGGACAGATGGGGCGGATGTGCTTAAGACTTCTGTCATCATAGCCGCTTGTTTGTGCAAAGAGGATTGTTGGAGAGAAACAGAGAATGATGGGACAGGAAGAAGCAGGTGAGTTGCTGTCAGAGGATGCCTTGCACCAGGCTTTGCGCCGGTATTTTGGCTTTGCTACTTTTCGCCCCGGACAGCGCCAGGTGATCGAGGCAGTGTTTCAGGGCAGGGATGTGCTGGCGATTTTTCCTACCGGTGGTGGAAAATCGCTGTGTTATCAATTGCCAGCAGTGATGGTGCCGGGCATCGTTTTGGTGCTCTCTCCGCTGATTGCCCTGATGGAGGATCAGGTGTATGGATTGCGGCAGAAAGGAATTCCCAGTGTTGCATTGCATAGCAATTTGAGTCGTGGTGAGGTGCAGCGCCGAATGCACCTCCTCCAGCGAGAGCCCCAGGGATTGCTGTATGTAGCGCCGGAACGCTTGCAGGATGAGCAGTTCCAGCGTTTCCTGCGCGTGCTTCCGCTCCGATTCATTGCAGTAGATGAAGCGCACTGCATTTCTGAATGGGGACACGATTTCCGCCCTGCCTATCGGCTAATCCCCGCTTTTTTCCAGCGACTGGCTTATCGTCCGCCGGTCATTGCGCTGACGGCTACAGCAACACCAGAGGTTCGACAGGATATCATCGATACGTTGCAGTTGCAACAGCCGGTGGTGATTGTTCAGAGCTTTTACCGAAAAAATTTGTTTCTGGATGCTGTCCGGACGGAGCAGAAAGAAGCAAAAGTGTTGCAGGCATTGGAACAGTGCGATGGTGCTGCGATCTGCTACGGTGCAACCCGCCAGCAGGTGGAACGCCTGACCCATTTTCTGCACCGCAATGGTATTGCTGCATTGCAGTATCACGCAGGGATGAAAGAGGAGCAGCGGAACTTCGTGCACGAAGAATTTCTGCGCCGAAGCCGGCCGGTTATTGTTGCAACATCAGCTTTTGGAATGGGCATCGACAAACCCAACATTCGCGCAGTCATTCATTACGCACCGCCGCTGACCCTAGAAGGATACTACCAGCAGGTGGGGCGAGCGGGACGGGATGGAGCATCAGCGCGGGCGCTGTGCCTGTACCATCGCCGGGATTTCGCGCTGCTGAAGCAACTGATCGCCTATGCCTATCCGCCTGAGTCGCTGGTACAACGGGTCTATGAAAGCATCGAAGCAGTGATGCGGCACTCCTCTGATGCTCAATGGCAGTCGCTGAACGTGCAGCAGCTTGCCGAACAGGCTGAGGTGACCGTAGGGCAGGTGCAGCAAGTGCTGCGTTTTTTGCAGAAGCACCGCATTTTCCAGTGGTGGGAGGTTGCACCAGCGTTCAAAGTCCAGATTACCACGTCCAGAGAGCGGCTGGAGCAACTCTATGGGAGTTTTCCAGAGGAACAACGCCGGTATCTGGAAGCGTTGCTTCGAACGGTTGGTTCCGCTGCTTTCGCTGAACCGGTGGAGATAGATCTCCATCGGGTGAGCCGAAAGTATGGGCTGGAGGCACATCAATTTGCGCTTTTCCTCCAATCGCTTGAACAGCGTCGCATCGTACGCCGCCTGGCGCTGTCCGGCGATCTGATTCGTTCCTCGACACTCCCACCATTTGAGCAGTTGCCGATCGACTGGAAGCACCTGGAGCGGCGGCGGATGGTCGCCTTGCGGAAATTGCAGCAACTGTGGGCGTTTCTGGAAAGCGCATCGTGTAAATTCCAGCTTTTGCTCCAGTACTTCGGTGAATCCTTCCCGCAATCCTGCGGTCATTGCGTATCGTGCGTGCAGCATCCACCTTCTTCTGGACGAGCAAAGGCAGAACGTTCCATACCAGCTCCGCTCCAGCAATCGATGGCGCAGGCACCGCTGTTGCAGCGAAGTACAGCAGAAGCAAATCTCAGGACATCAACGACTGTAAAGCGGTGGAAGCAGGATCGGGCAGCAGAAGGAAGTGCTTCGGGAGCGGTGCAGCGGGACAAATATAGCGAGTGTGGCATCCGTTTGAACGGAACCGTTCCTGAGCCAGAGACTGCGATCGTGATGCAGGAGTGGCGGCGTTTGCGCCAGCGGTGGGCAGAGCAGTTGCAACGGGAACCGCTGACCATTGTGACGGATGCACAATTAACGGCGTTGCTTCCCCTACGCCCCGCGATTTTGCAAACCTGGCAGAAAAGTGGTGTCGTGTCAGAATTTTTTCTCCAGACCTGTGCTTCCTCCTTTCTTCAGACCCTGGAACGATTGTGGCGGCAGAAGTTGCCGTATTCCTTGCGACATACTGCAGCAGCGGCGGTGTCAGGGTACTCGTTGACTGCGATTGCCCGGCGGCGTCGATTAAAAGAAGCGACAATCGCCCGCCATCTTGCGACATTGCTGCTGGCAGGTTATCCCCTCGATCCGACTCGCTGTGTTACTACAACCTTGATCCGGCAGGTTGGTGCGTACTTACAAACAGCACCCCAGGCAACGGTCGAAGAGGTGGCGCAGGTGCTTTCCGTTTCCTTCCCGCCATTGTGCGTTGCTTACGCAGCAGTTCGTGCAGGGTATAGTGTGTAAATCGGCGGCAACGCAGGGTGCCAGAGAAAACTACTTCTGGTGTGAGTGCTCTTTATGAGAGCAATGCTGAGGATCGCTACAGACAGCAAAGATCTGGAAGGAATGCTTCAGCGGAACAAATCCCAGGGATTCGCTGATTTTCTGCTGAATATCCCGAAGAATTTTTTCTTGGAATTCCACAATGTGACCGCACTGGGTGCAGATGAGATGGTCGTGTTCCGGCAGTTTATCCGCCAGTTCGTATCGGGCGCCTCTGCCAAAATGATGTTGTACCAAAATGCCGCATTCCGTCAGCAGCTCCAGCGTGGAGTACACGGTTGCTCTCGCTACGTGCCAGCCGTGCTGCAGCATCGATTGGTACAGCTCATCGGCAGTGAAATGGTCGGTTCGTTGCAGTGCGGCTGAAAGTACGTGCAGGCGCTCCTGTGTGACCCGATGTCCCCGCTGCCGAAGGAACGCAATAAAACGCTGCTGGATCTCTTCAGTATTCAACGCTTTCGTTCGTCCGTGTTGCTGCTGGCTTTTCATTGACCGCATAATTCTCTTCTTTTGGCTATCCAGACGCAAGCTCCCCGGCGAAATTATACCAAGGGAGAGCAGCAAATCGTTATAGCCGATTCGATGCTGGACAAACAAAACAGGAGTTGCCAATGCCCAATGTTCCCGTTCCAGAAGTGCGGAATCCGGATGATCCGGTGGAATATTGTCGGGCTTTCATCGAATTGGTGCGCATTTTGCGTCGGGAATGCCCCTGGGATCGAAAGCAGACCCACGAAACGATTGCCCACCTGCTGATCGAAGAGGCGTACGAAACGATGGAAGCGATCCGGGAGGGTGACGATGCAGAGTTGTCGAAGGAATTAGGGGATTTATTGCTGCACGTTGTGATGCACAGCGTGATTGCTGAGGATCGGGGTGCTTTTACCCTTCAGGATGTCATTGCCCGGGAGATGCGGAAGTTGATCGATCGCCATCCACACGTGTTCGGAGAGGTCGAAGTGTCAGGCGAGGAAGAGGTCAAGCAGAACTGGGAGCGATTGAAGCTGAAGGAACAAGGACGCAAGTCGTTGCTGGAAGGAGTTCCAAAGCACCTTCCGGCGCTGCTGCGAGCGCAGCGAATTCAGGAAAAAGTTTCACGCGTTGGGTTTGACTGGCAGGATGCGCAGCGGGCGTTTGAGAAAGTGGAGGAAGAATTGCAGGAAGTCAAAGCGCGGTTGCAAGATCAGGATACTGAAGGATTGCAGCGGGAATTCGGAGATTTGCTCTTTGCGCTGGTCAATGTTCTCCGTCTGCTGGGCATTGTCGCAGAGGATGCTTTGCAACAGACAAACGATCGATTCATTGAGCGGTTTCAGTACATCGAACAGCAGGCAGCCGAGCAGGGACGGTCGTTGCAGGCAATGTCGCTGGAAGAGATGGATCAGCTATGGGAACAGGCGAAACAGCATCTGCCGTCCTGAAGCGCCGGGGCTGGTATACGGGCGTTGTTCTGGTGAGTTTCTTTGTGCTTCTGTCCACACTTCCGGCACAGCCAATAGGATGGGGCGTAGCATTGCAGGGAGGAGTGGTGCAATTGCGTGGCAGCTTCGAGCAGTTACCAAATTTTCCGTACCGCCCCGGAGTTTTTCAGAATGCCGGTGGCTGGTATGGTGCAGCCCTCGCTCAAATGCGCTATCCGGCAAATGCTGCGTTTGCTGTTTCCTTAGCGGCGGGTTATCAATACCAGCAGTCGCAGTGGACAAAACTGCAGCAAACAGTCGGGATCGTCTTTGGCAATCCCCAGACGGTGGTGATCGAGCATCAGTTAGATGGAGAGCATCACCGATTGATCGGAGAGCTGGCAGTGGAATGGTCGCCCGTACCGTGGTTCTCCATAACCGCTGGCGGTTTTGCAGTGTATCCACTTCGCAGTGTCTTCCGCCAGCAGGAAGTTATTCGACAGCCAGCGGGGGCAACCTTTGTGGGCAGTGGCACGGCGACGCAACAGTTAGCCACTGGAAACGTTGCCGTTGAAACGCCGTGGTGGGGGCTGGCAGCAGGACTTCAGTTTCGTTTCAACCTGACGCCGCCGCTGCAACTTGTTTCCGGTGTGAGTGGTGTGATGGGCTTACAGCCGTGGTGGAAAGCCGGGGATGTCCGGGAGCAACAAGTGGGAGGAAGTGTAGCGCTACACTGGCATTTCCCATCTCCCAAGCCCGTGTATCGGGATACGGTTTTTCGTCGGGACACGGTGGTGAGGGTTACCGCAGCGGTCCAGCAACCCCGGCTCCGACTGGATACCACTCGTGTGACCGTTACCCGCGTGGAGACATCTGATGCGATTCGGGAACGGACAGAGATATTTGAACGTTATGTACGGCTGCAACCGGACATCCGCCCGTTTTTAGCCGCCTCGATTCGCACCGCTTTTGTGCTGCAAAATGGCATTGAAACGGAAAAGGCACAGTTGCGGATCGAAGAGTTGTTGTCGTACAATTATGTCCCGTTGCTGCGCTACCTGTTTTTTGATCTGGGACAGGACACGCTTCCTGCCCGGTATCGGCGGCTTTCGCCATCGGCTGCGGAGCACTTTGCGATCCGGTCGACGTTCTTTGATACGCCGCTGGCAGTGTACTACCACGTGCTGAACATTGTAGGATTGCGGCTTCGCCGGTCGCCGTCGGCACGGTTGACCATCACAGGATGCAATGCTGGAGCAATAGAGAGAAATGATCAGAGCCTGTCGCAGCGGCGGGCAGCGTTTGTGCGGCGCTATTTGCAGTCGGTGTGGCATATTGAGCCTTCACGGTTGCAGGTGCAGAGCCGGGGATTGCCGGCGAATCCGTCGCCGCTGAGTCAGCCGCAGTCCATTGAGGAAAACGCACGGGTCGAATTAGCTGCAACCGATCCAGAAGTCTTTGCTCCTGTGACCCTGGTGGACACCCTCCGAATAGTTGATCCTCCAACCATTCGTTTCCGTCCGCGTGTTGTCAGTGAGGCAGGTGTTGCGCGGTGGCGATTGCGGGTGTGGCAGCAGGATCGTACGCTCTTTCAGCAGGAAGGGACGACATCTCCTCCGTCGGTGCTGGACTGGGAAATGAATCCACAAGCCGGAATGCTGCTGGCGAACCAGCCCGTGTCCTATCAGTTCGAGGTGGTCGATAGTGCTGGACAGCGATTTCAAACGCCAGTAGCGCAGTTCGTTTTTGTTCAGCAACATCACCAGCGCAGGCAGCGGCGGCAGATTGGTGATCGGGTCATCGAACGGTATACGTTGATCCTGTTTGATTTTGACAAAGCAGAGCTGAGGCCAGAACACAAGCGGTATTTGGACTGGATTCGCCAGCAAATACCCGAGGGAGCATCGGTGACGGTTATTGGTACGACAGATACGTTGGGAAATGAGCAGTACAACCGTGAGTTATCGCGTCGTCGAGCCCAGGCAGTTGCCGAGTATCTCCGTTTGCCCAATGTGCGCATTATCGGGCGGGGAGAAGCGATAGGCGAATATCGATACCCGGAGCAGCGGTTTTATCATCGAACGGTGCACATCGTTGTCGAGTCTCGGCGCCCGCGTCGTTAACCTAAGGCAACGTCCAGCACCATCATCACAGTAAATCCTAAGATAGCACCCACGGTCGCAGTATCAGTGTGTTTGTGCAACTGCGATTCGGGAATCAGTTCTTCAATGACCACGTAAATCATTGCACCGGCAGCAAATGCCATAGCGTATGGGAGCAGCGGTTTCACATACGTGACAGCAGCCGCGCCCAGCACGCCGCCGATGGGTTCCACAATAGCGGAGAGATGACCAAAGTTAAAACTTTTCCACCGGGAAAATCCTTCCCGGCGCAGCGGTGCTGCAACTGCAAGTCCTTCAGGGAAATTCTGCAGACCGATACCCAATGCCAGAGCCAGAGCCCCCCCTAAGCTGGCACTTTCCACCCCTGCATATACAGCCCCAAACGCAACGCCGATCGCTAATCCTTCGGGAAAATTGTGAATGGTAACCGCTAAGATAAGCAGAATGCTCCGATGCCAGTGGGTAGAAGGTCCTTCAGCTTCTTCCAGTGGGTAGTCCAGATGAAGATGTGGAATCAGTTTGTCTGAAAGCCATAAAAAAGCAGCCCCAAGCAGGAATCCAGTTGCGGCAGGGATCCATGCAGGAATTCCGCTATCTTCTGCCATTTCAATGGCAGGTGCCAGCAAAGACCAATAACTGGCAGCGATCATTACACCAGCAGCAAAGCCAAGCATTGCATCCAGCACGGTACGGTTGACTTCTTTGAAGAAAAACACCATTGCTGCTCCCAGTGCTGTTACGCCCCAGGTAAAGCATGTGGCAATGAGCGCCTGCCACACTGGATGCAAATCAACAAACCACGATGGAAGCATTTTTCCCTTTCCTTTCCTGTTAACATCCCCGTTGGTTTATGGGACATTCTTCGTTTGAACGAGCAAAGCCAATATTACGAATGAGCTTCCGAATTCTTGCTGCTCAATGTAGCGTGTCTTTCGTAGATAAAGGGATTTTTTCGGAGCTGGAGATAAGTTTCGCTGGAGATTGCTGTCCACGATGCCACCTGCTGATAGAATCGGCGATAGCTGTCCCAGACGGTTTTAATGTCCTGGCGGGTTGCGGCAATGTCGTCGAGTACCTCAACTGTTGCTTTTTTCAGTGCGATGAGCACTTCTTCCGGGAAACGGCGGATCTGGACATTAGGGAATTGCTGCTGAAGCTGGACAAAGCTTTCAGCGTTCTTTGCGGTAAATTCGCTCCACGTTTCCAGCGCTGTGGCTCGCGCAGCTACGTGCAGCAGTTGCTGGAATTCCCTGGGCAGCCGATCGTACGCTGCTTTGTTGATCAAGATCTGCAACTCGGCTGCTGGTTCGTGCCAGCCGGTGTAGTAATAAGAAGCAATTTGCTGGAATCCCATTGACAGATCCAGATGTGGTCCCACCCATTCCAGCGCATCAATGACGTTGCGCTCCAGCGCCTGATAGAGTTCTCCTGCTGGTAGGTTGATTACCTGAACGCCCAGGCGTGCCATTACTTCACCCGCAAGCCCCGGAATCCGCATTTTCAAACCCTGCAGGTCCTGCAGCTTCTGAATTTCTTTCCGAAACCATCCGCCCATTTGTACGCCCGTGTTGCCAGCGTTCAGGGAGACCAGCCCATAGCGCGAGTATGCCTGCTGCATCAACTCCTCGCCCCCGCCGTATAGAAACCACGCTGTTTGTTCAATGGCGGTCATACCGAAGGGCAGGGTGGTAAAGAAGGAGAAAATCGGATCTTTCCCTTTCCAGTAGTAGGAAGCGGAGTGTCCCATTTCATATTGCCCATCTCGGACCATATCAAAGACACCGAATGCTGCCTTGTGTTTGCTGGCAGAGTCCACCTCGATAACCAATTTGCCGTGCGATAGGGTGGCAACGTACTGAGCGAACCGCCGGGCACCGGTTTCAAAAATGGGAAAGCCGGAGGGCCAGGACGTTGCCATTCGCCACCGATAAGTTGTGTGAATGGCAGGACCAGCGGACTGCTCTGGTTGTTGCTGCTGGCAGGCAACTGCTCCTAAGGCAGTCATTCCCAGAAGAGATAACATTTCGCGCCGCTTCATATTCCTTTCCGAAAAGTTGCACATCCGTCCAAATTGAGATCTGCAATTTAAAAAACCCGCTCGTTTCAGAAGACAATGCGTAACGGGCAGGTGGCAGCCTTTTGGTGGGTTGGGAACGGCGCTGGAAAGAGGTGCAGGAACAGAAGCATCGAGCTGCAAGCACGGATACACTGGCAGTGCAGCCTACCGCGGCGGCGAGGAGAGGGAATGTTGCTGCACGATCTGGAATTGCCGTTTGGATCGGTCTTCTGC
This sequence comes from Candidatus Kapaibacterium sp., assembly GCA_026996895.1. Classification (GTDB taxonomy): domain Bacteria; phylum Bacteroidota; class Ignavibacteria; order Kapaibacteriales; family WFXC01; genus WFXC01. The sequence goes on along the minus strand of JALWJX010000028.1, from coordinate 13,317 downwards.
CCAGGTGTACACGGCAATGCGGTTGATGTGCAGGCGCACAGGGGGAGGCTGGACGGTGCCGATCCAGCGGAGTGCTGCCCGCTGTGCCCGCTTTCCATACCGCCGATTGGGACGAGCAATGGTGATGTGCGGCAGCGGGTCGCGAGGATCGGGTTGTTTCCCGACAGCATCGGCTAAGGGTTGCCGCCACTGCGCAATGAGGTTAGCGGCGTAGTCTCTACCTTCATCCAGTTCAAAAGAAAGCGCTGTTACGAAAGAGGGGCGGGGAAGAGCTCGAAGGGAATCGAGAGTGATGTCAAATGGTGCCGCTGTGAGCGTTGCAAATTTCCGGATCAGTGCTTCCTGTTGCCACGGCTGCAAAGGTCCCAGGAAGCAGATGGTCAGATGTACATCGTCTGGGTGAAATCGCCGAAGTTCTGGCGGCGCTGTCTGTAAAACCTGCTCGATCCAGTGGTCAGTGTTAGGAATGGGAAATGCTACGAACCAGTTTGCCATCGCACCTGCTGAATGTTCTTTGACGCTTTCCGTGGACCAAATAAAAAGTAGTTGTGGGTGGCAAGCAACAGTGGACGGTCTTTGCTCAGCGCACGGAGGATCAGTCTGGTGTGCTGCGTTTCACCGGTCAGCGCATAGTAGAGCACGAACAGGGAATCGGGAATATGCTGAACCGCAAAAAGCATTTGCACAGGATCGGTGCGGTGGAGGGGAAACTTTGAAAATCGATCCCAGAAAGAAGGTGGGCGCTGTAAATACCACTGGAGTTGTGGATTCCACTGATCTGCTGGATTGTGGTGATGATAGACATATCCGATTCGCGTTGCCGGAATCCGAGTGAGAACCTTTGCCGTCAGCCGGGCACCGCTGGTCAGATGCTGAAAACTGGTGGCATTTATGCCTGCAATCCGGAAGAAAAGCAGGATGATCAGCGCAGGAACGGCGATGGCGTGCAGCCGGCTGCCCACCTGCTGGAGCACATCTTTCGGGAAAATGGTTGCACTCAGGATGATCCAGAGAGCAAAGCTCACAAAGAGCAGGGTTGAACTGTGCCAATCTCCAGAACGGAGGGCAGTGCGAAGGGAGGGAACCAATGCCCACCACAGCACAAGGAAAGAACCAAAGAGCAGCATCCATTGCCACCGGGGACTGAGAAGAGAGCGACGCAGCAACTCCAGCCCATAGAGCGATAACAAAAGCAGCGGAGGAATCACAAAGACACTGTAATGCGGCATTTTCGTTGCGCTCAGGCTCAGCACCACACTGCCTGCCACTGCCCAGAGAAACAGGAGACGAAGGAGCAGGGAACGTCGCCGCCACGATCGGGCGATCACTGCTATCGGTGGCGCGGCAAGAATGAACAGGGGATTGGCAATAAGAAGCTGATTGGCATAATACCACCACTGGCGGCTGTTGTTTTCTACTGTGGTTGTGAGATGGGGAAGGCGCAGCACCGCAGAGAAGTGATCGGGATAATACGCGACCATCGTTCCATACCACAGCGCAGCCGGAAGTATGCCGAGGAGCAGTGCGGCAATTGCCAGATCCCGCTTACCTCGAAAAGCTGGATCGAAAAGGGCATAAAAGAGGAAAGCAGCGGGGAGCAAAGAAATAGCGTATTTGGTCAGCAGCGCTGCGCCATTTGCAATGGCAAAGAGCACGCCCCAGCCTGTGGCAGCAGAAAGCGGACGGTTGCGCAGGCGAAGCAGCGCAAAGAGAGCAAGAAGGACAAAGGTGATGACGGGGACATCAGTCATTCCCTGGCGGGCATACGTGTTCCAGAGGGTGGTAACCGTCAGAAAAATCGGCGCCAGAATTGCGATGGGGAAAGAAACAATTTGACGAGCGAGAGCGAAAACCAGTAGTAGACTCAATAAATGACAGAGGATGCTGAAAAGCCGGACCGCAAAAGGAGTTTCCCCAATCAGATGCATTGCTGCTGCCATTGCCCAGACACTTAAAGGGGGGGCACTGGCAGAATAACTGCCGCCAATGGCATACGGTGTCTGATCCCAGAACGCTTCAGGATGATCGAGCATTGCGCGAGCACGCAGCGCATACAGTCCTTCATCCCAGGGTTGAATTTCCCCGTGGTCGAATCCAATGATGCTGAGAAGGAAGCAGAGGAGCGTGATAACAAACCACAAATGTCGTTGTTCTCTGGATAGCTTTGCTCGCTTTTGTGCTTTTTCCAAAGGTTGAGATTGATGCGTTGTTGCTGTCGTGCTGTTGGGCATTAGAACACAAAACCAATTCGTACTGCTCCCCAATGCTTGCCACGGACATAGACGGGAACGGAAAGGTCGTTCATAAATTCACCCGTATCGCGGCGGTATGTCTGGAGCAAATAGGGGTTGGTATTGCGTGCAGCCCGGATTCCCGTCGGATCGTTGAAGATCCGTTTGGTACGATTACGCACCAGGTCGGTTTCATAATCTCCTGTTAGCGGCTGGGAATAGATGAGATTGTGACTGGGGACGTAACCATTATCATCCACCAGAATAGCGAAGCGGTACCGCTTATCCATCGCCAGGTATTTTTCTTCCACGTCCTGAATGTGTTTGTCAGTGAACCAGTCGAATTTAGTGTGGTACTTCTGGGGGTTGGTGTTTGGGATCGGTTCGTACGTGCGGTCGAACAGATCTTCTTCGGATATAATGCCTTTCTGGATCCCTTCTTCCAGAATTCGGGCGCATTCCCGGGCAAATTGCTGTGCCCGCTGCCGCGTGATCTCAATGAATTGCCGCCGTTCCTGACCAACGTCAAATTCAAAGGCGATTTCCTGAAGATTTTTCGTTTCTCGAGCTAAGTTCTCTTGTTCGCTGGTAACTTCAGCAACACTCTGCTCAATATTGCTAAACCGTTCTCGGAGTTCTCCAATGTTGCGGCTCATTGCTGCCGTTGTACTGGCTTGCTGCTGGACTGCTGTGGCAATCTGAGATACCTGATCGCTGACAGTTGCGATGCCCCGAACGATTTTTTCCAGTGCTTCGCCAGCTTCCTCTGCTAATTCGATTCCTACTTCTGCCTTTTTGTTGCTCTCATTGACAATTGTTACCGTTTCCTGCGTTTGAGAGTGAACCCGATCGATCATCGTGGCAATTTCGCGGGTCGCTTCCTGCGTTCGTTCGGCTAAACGGCGAACCTCATCTGCAACAACAGCAAAACCCCGTCCGGCGTTGCCAGCCCGGGCGGCTTCAATGGCGGCATTGAGAGCCAGCAGGTTAATTTGCTCTGCAATTTCCTCAATCATCTGCACAATGGCATTAATCTGAGCAGAGGATTCACTGAGCGCTTCGACAGACCTGGTCGTTTGCTGGACCAGTTCAATAATCGCTTTCATTTCACCGATCGTTTGCGCAATGGCTTGTTGCCCTTCCTCTGCCTGCCGAGCCGTCTGCTCCGACGTTTCTGCGGTCGCCGCCACTGTCCGTGCGACAGCCTCAGCCGTACTGCTTAGTTCTTCAACGGCTGAAGCCAGGCCGGTGACCTGCGTTGTTTGCTCCTTAAGGAACTTCTGAACGGTTTTGGCATGTTCGGCAATGACATCTGCTGACTGTGCCAGGTTAGAGGAAAGACTCTGGTAGTAGAGCAGTATCATACTCAAATTTTTTTCTGCTGTTTTGAGTGCCTCAACGACCTGATCAACAACTGGTTCACCGGTTTCTGGCAGGTGGAATCCCAGCTTATACACTGCCAGTTGCTCCATTGCCTGGCGACATATCCGGAGTCCTTCAGAAACCTGCTTGCATCGGTTTTCCAGTCGTTGCTGTTCTTGCACCGCCTGTTGCTGCGTTGCCACGATTTGTTGTTGCAGATCGGCTATCTGCTGCTGGAGTTTTTCCAGTTGCTGCTGCCGCTGCTGCGCCTGCTGTTGCCACTGATCCCGCTGCTGCTCTGCAGAGCGGAGCTGCCATAGCGTCCAACCGGTCAGCAGACTGACCAGAATCCAACTGGCAAGTCCAAGCCAGAAGTAAGCAGTGGCGAAGCCAGTATCCAGCCACAGACTGCTAAGGAGAGCCAGTGTTCCTGCCCCACTAAAAACGACAAATCCGGGCATATCCTGCAGCAAACTCAGAGTGATCAGGTGGCAAAGGGCATAGATCGCTGCTACCGCGGGAGTATGGAAGCCAAAATACAAAGCGGCGGTAGCAGCGAGATTCAGTATGGCATATACCAGAGGCGGCAGTTGGTGTGCAAGGTAGATAGCGGCACCAAGAAGCAGAATGCCGATAAGGAAGATTTCCCATGCAAAAGAACCACTAAGAGCACCTGCTGCGATACAGCTCAGAATCCACAATACTCCGCTTGTAATCCATACGTTTCGGCGTATCATTATGCTACTTTGCCCTGTTCAACTTTCCCGCTCCGCAAATTTGCAACTTTTGGGTCGATAATGGGATACGGTGATATAGCACACAGAATTTTCTGTGTTACGGTTATCCACACTTGAGGGAACGCAGCAGTGCTTACAGCACGAAACTTTGTCCCACGGTAATCCACGCCGGAGTCAATGGTGTTCGGCGAATAGCCGTCAGGAATCGTTTCGGTGGTTCCCAGAATGGTTCGCGCCCGTGGAGGAACGTGGTACAATGCATCGGAGCAACGATGGATGCTCCCATCATTTGTGCCATTGCAATCGCTTCTTCCGGCGTACAATGGGCGTGGCGCCACGGCTTATATGCTCCGATGGGAAGAAGGGCAATGTCGACGTTCGAGAACCGGGTAAAGGTATCAGTGAAAGCTGTATCACCACCGAAAACGATCGTTCGGTTACGGTACGCCAGCAGGTAGGCATTGTAGCTGCGACCGTTGCGAGCACCGCGGGAGCGATCGCGTTCCCACGGGAAGCGCCATCCAAAATGTCTGACCGGTAGTGCTTCCACCGTTAAGCCTGCAAGCCGGCATTGCTCGCCCCAGTCTAATTCTATCAGTTGTCGCCAGGAAAAAGATTCAATAATATCCGCCGTGTGAGCGGCAGTAATGGCGGTTAACTGTTTGGGAAAGCGCTCGGTAAGCGCTCGGAGTGATGCAGTGTCCATGTGATCCATATGAGCGTGGGACAGAAGTACAAGATCGGGCTTGGGCAGTTGTTCCAGTGCAAGGGCAGGAGCGAAGATTCGTTGGGGACCCAGGGTAACAAGACCGAAAACGTCGATGCCGATACGGTCGAACAGGAGCGGATCGGTTAAGATCCATCGGTCGAAAAAGCGCATAAGGATCGTTGAGTGCCCAATCCACGCCAGAGCAATAGTATCCGAAGTCCATTGCTCAATAGCAGGGGAATGTGGCGGAGGAACGCAGCTATAAGCCGTAACGGTGCGATCGTAGAAGGGACGGAGCGCCGCGGCACCCGTACTCAGGGTAGCCAGTTTGAGAAACCGCCGTCGGGAAATCCGGTTCGGCATTATCTTCGTCCTTACATCCAGAGACCATCACTGCAGGCTGAAGGACGTGCGGAAGCGGGCTTTGATTGAACGTGCAAAGGGATCGACTCTTGCCGCCGGCTGGGTTGCGTTCGCCTCATTATTCCGGCGTTTTTTTGTATTTTTGTCGTTCTGTAGTGTTTGTAAAGAGGCGAGAGGACAAGGTAAGAAAGGGGACTGCTATGAAAATGTTTGAATTGTTAGCGGAACAGGATCACGAACAGGTGGTTTTCTGCCAGGACCGGGAAATCGGGTTGAAAGCCATCATCGCAATTCACGATACAACCTTGGGCCCAGCGCTTGGCGGCACGCGGATGTGGAATTATCAATCGACGGCAGATGCTTTGCGCGATGTGTTGCGCCTCTCCCGGGCAATGACATACAAGGCAGCAGCAGCCGGCTTGAACCTGGGAGGTGGGAAGGCAGTGATCATCGGCGATCCAAACAAGGACAAAAACGAGATTCTGTTTCGTGCTTACGGCCGATTTGTGGAAGCATTAGGTGGGCATTATATTACCGCTGAAGATGTTGGGACTTCCGTCTACGATATGGAGTGGATTCGGATGGAAACCCAGTACGTTACCGGTGTCCTGGGTCCGGGTGGCAGTGGTGATCCCTCTCCGTTTACTGCTTACGGTGTGTATCACGGAATGAAAGCATCGACAAAGTATAAGTTCGGATCCGATTCCCTCTCCAATCGCACTATTGCCATTCAGGGTGCCGGACACGTTGCTTCCCATCTGGCGGAATACCTGACCAAAGAAGGAGCGAAGGTGTACATCACCGATATTTATCGAGAAAAGGCAGAAAAAGTGTGCGATGCTACAGGCGCTATTTACGTGGATCCTGAGGCAATCTATGATGTCGAGTGCGATATTTTTTGCCCGGCTGCCTTAGGGGGAGTGATCAATCCACGAACCATTCCGCGATTGAAGTGTTCCATTGTGGCTGGTGCCGCAAATAATCAACTGGAAGATGAAGATCGAGATTCTCAGTTGCTGGCAGAACGGGACATTTTATACGCCCCTGATTACGTCATTAACGCTGGTGGGTTAATTAACGTCGCTACAGAGCTGGAAGGATACAACAAGGAGCGGGCATTGCGGCGAGTTGAAACGATTTATAACACGCTGCTCAACATTTACCAGAAAGCTGAGGCTGAAAATATGCTGCCGTTGCAAGCAGCTAACCGGCTGGCAGAAGAGCGCATTGCAAAGGTTGCCCGAATTCATCGGCATTATACCGGGCATCCGCGGATTCATAGAGTATAACCAGACAGGTGTTTTCCAGAACGAATATGGCATCCCGCAAGGCTTCTATTACCCCTTCTGTTATTCCCGGATCGCGGACCTTAGCGCGGGAGAAATTGTTGCAGGTATTTTTCGCCGCAGAGATCTCTCAAACTGACCCGCGACAATTGTTTCCCTATGTGTTCCCCTTTAACTTTCGGATGGAAACGCCAACACCTGCTTCGGGACGTCCCCTGCGCCCTGAAGAAATTGAGGCACTGGATTCGGATATTCGGATTCAGTGGAGCGACGCAGAGCTCCAATTTGCGCGCCAGTTTGTTGAAGAGTACGTGCAGCGCAGCGATCAGGTAGTGAAACTGATTGAGCAATTTGCTGAAAATTGGACTTACGAACGGTTGACTCCTGTTGATCGGGTGATTTTAAAAATGGGAATTACGGAGTTTCTGGCTTTCCCGGATATTCCGATGGAAGTCACGATCAACGAAGCAGTTGAACTGGCGAAAAAATTCTCCACTGCAAAGAGCACCAGTTTTGTCAATGGCGTATTGGATGCTATTCTCCACCACTTAGCCCCGGAACGGTTATTGCATAAAGATCACCATCGCAAAGCATAACGCTTTGCAGGCGTGCAAGGTAATGCAACAAAAGGAGCAGAGTGTCCAATGCGGATATGGCAGTGTATACTGGGGTGGTGGATAATAGCGACACCGCTATTGCTGGCGCAAACGATTACTCTGTCGCGCGTTGGCGTGGTGCCGGAGAAGGATCACTTTGTGACGGCAACAAAGACCTTTACCGTAGAGATCAATGTGGCAGGGGTGAATGATTGTAGCGCTGTTTCCTTCGAGCTCCAGTTCACTGATGCGCGTAACGTGCGGTTTGCCGGTAGTTGGACGGCACTGGATTTTCCTGCCAGTAATGTCGTGGTTGTGGACAATTCCAACTACGTTACGGGGATTGGCAGTGTTACGGTCATTGCAATGCTGGGAACGCCGCCCAACGCCGGGGGATTGATTGATCCGGCGGTTGTGCAGCTCGATTTCATCGTTCCTCCTGATGCCATTCACAATGCGAACATTGTTTTCAATTTCCGGAATGCAGAAGCGGTTGTGGCTGCCAATGGTGGTACCGTTGTCCGGCTTTCCGGCACGCCCACGATTTTCAACGTTCACAGCTATGTCGATGTTTGGCCCGGCGATGCCAATAATGATGGGATTGTCGATAGCCGCGATGGAACGATTATCGCCCTGTTTTACGATGAAGGTGGTCCCGGCAGTCGAATCACCGGATATCCACGGAAGCCAGCCAGCACCATCTGGGCAGCCCAGCCTGCGCTGGCGTGGGATAGTGTGCGGGTAACCTATGCTGACTGCGATGGCAGCGGACGCATTGATATTAACGATGTGCTGGTGATCTATGCTAATTTCTCGAAGACACACTCCAAAACAACCCCAGTAGCACCTACGGCAGAATGGCAGGTGCCGGAATCAGATCCACAGGTGGAAGGTGAAGATGTGCAACTGGTGCCCATCGAGTTACACACGGGCGTGATGGCAATGGGGGTTGCAGCGCGGGTGTCGTGGGAGCAGGTGCGGCAGGATTATGAAGTGGTCGGCATTCTGCGAGGGAATATCTTTCCGCCAACGAAGGGATTTTTTGCTCGAATTTTTGCGGATAAAGCGTACTGCGATATTGCTGCCGGCAATCTCTATCCCGATCCTGAGGTTCCCATCGAGGGAGTTCTTGCCTATCTGAAAGTGCGACCGAAAAGCGCTGATCCTCCTCCTTTCCACTATCAGTTTCTCAAGCTCAATGGTATCCGACGGAATGGGGCGCTGTTCCCGCTCATTCTCAGCGCCGTTCCAGCCGTGTCGCAGGAAATGTCCCCACTGGCAGTCACCTATACCGCTGGCGAATGCCGGGTGACAGGACTACAACCGGGCGAGCGTTTGCTCAATTTCCAGCTCTTTACACTGACGGGGCAACCGCTGCTGTCACTGCAACCACAAAATCCCATCTTTTCTGTCCCGACTACCAGCTTGCCGCCAGGCGTCTATCCGTGCATCGTGCGGACGAATCGTCGAATCGAACGAGTATTGCTTCCAGCGGCCTGGTAGCCTGTTACAACTGGTGCGTGGAGTAGCACGTTTTCGGGAGGTCACACTATTTCCAGTGATCGCAGGCTCCAAAAGGGAGAGCGGTCAACCCAGCAACTCTGGTTCGTCTTTATCTTGTCAGATGATAACTCAGAGAGTTTGTGTCTCAAAAAAGGAGTGCGCACCGATGCGGCGATATTGGGTGTTGTGGATGGTGTTCATCGTCGGAGCAATGGTGCTGTCAGCGCAAGAGAACGAACCGGCACGTTTCTATGATTTTGGTGATGCAGAAGCAGGCTATGCTGTTGCGGCACTGCCTGCCGGTGGGTTTCTCATAGGGGGTGCACATACACTCAGTACGTTCTTGGGGAAAATCCTGCTCATCCGAACCGATGCCCAGGGAGATACGCTCTGGACGTATCGGTCAGACAGTGCGGGATGGGTGCGGGTGGTTGTTGCGACGGCTGATGGTTTTCTTTGCGCAGGAAGCATTGGTATGCCGGGGGATTTCTTTGTGTGGAAATGCGATGCCGCAGGCAACCGCATCTGGAGCTATCGGGATGGCTCATCGTTGCTGGATCAGGTGGTGGATATTCAGCAAACCAGTGATGGCGATTTCGTGATTCTCGGTAGTTGGGAACAGGTCGGTCCCGGCAATTCAAAATTTTTCCTGCTGACCCTGGATTCTGCAGGGGCGCAGAAAAAGTTTCAGGTGTATGACCAGCCCGGCGGTGTTCCCACCGCCTTTGCCCAAACGCCGGACAGCGGGTATGTTGTGGTTGGGACGAGGGATAATGGCGCATTTGTTGCAAAAATCGACAAAGAAGGGACCCTGGAGTGGTATCGGACGTTTGGAGCGGTGATGCCGGATGAGTTTAATGATGTTACGGTATCATCGAACGGAGATATCTGGATCGTTGGTACCGCAGTGACGTTTGGTCGGAATGGCATACCGGATATGTGGGTGATGAAGCTGAATGCTCAGGGCGATAGTCTCTGGTCACACGTGTATGGCACACCGACGAATCTGGACGGCGCCAGTGCGATGACGCCCATCACTAATGGCAGTTTCTGGGTTGCCGGATGGACGTTCAGTGTATTTACGGGTTATGACGCTGCACTCTGGAAGATTGCGGTGGATGGAACGCTCCTGGATTCCCTGCTCCTCAATCCCGGTGATGGCAACGATCGAGCGTTGGCGGTTGCCCGGACGGCACAGGGAGTGGTGGCTACTGGTGAGGCTGAAAGCGGAGTGGGCGTGCGGCGCGACGTTTTCCTGTGGCCCCTTGGGGGTGAGCCCACCAGCGTTGCAGAGACGGTCATCGAGGAGCCATTCTCTTTGAGGCTGTCCGGGCGCTGGTTGACCGTTGGAAGCAGTCAAATGGGTGGGAGTACCCTGCATTTTGGGATTTACACCCTTACCGGCGCCGCCGTCGCGCATTATCAATGGCAACTGCCTGCTGCTGGCTGGAAACGATCCGTCGATCTCCACTGGCTTCCGTCGGGTGTCTATGTGCTCCGGTGGCAGTGGAAAGGACAGAGCGGGGCGCGATTGCTTTTGCTGGAATAAGCGCTCAGCGGAGGTGCTACAAATGCAGGTGGTAGGGTTTTCCAGTTCGGAATAGCGGATTTTTGAGAGAAGGAATCGATAGCCTTGGCTGTAGTATCGCGTCCGGTGGTTCGGTATCTACCGTGATGCCGGTGTTTCTATGCTGCCATTGCCACCGGGTGCTGGAGCTTCCGCCAGTCGGACAGAAACGACGGTCGATACGCCGTCCTCGCCCATCGTAATGCCGTAAAGCACATCGGCAGCTTCCATCGTTTTTTTGTTGTGCGTGATGAGAATGAACTGCGTGTGTTCGTTGAGGTCGCGGAGCAGGTTCAGAAAACGGTCGATATTCGCATCGTCCAGGGGAGCGTCGACTTCATCCAGAATGCAGAACGGGCTGGGTTTGACATAGTAGATGGCAAACAGCAGGGCGATTGCGGTCAGGGTTTTTTCCCCGGCAGAAAGCATATCGATCGAGTGAGGGCGCTTGCCCCGCGGCTTTGCGGTAATTTCAATTCGAGCTTCCAGCGGGTCGTCGCCTTCTAAGAGAATATCCGCCTGATCGCCCGGTTCGAAAAGCAACTGGAATAGTTCCTGAAAGCGTTTGCGGATTTGTTCAAACACCTCCTGAAACTGTTTGACAGCGGTTCGATTGATTTCCTGAATCGTCGTTTTGAGCGTTTTTTCTGCTTCTAACAGATCCGCCAGTTGCGTGTGGAGAAATTCCAGACGGTCTTTTTCCTTTTTGTACTCTTCGAAGGCTAAAAGGTTGACAGGACCGAAGTTTTCCAGTTTCGTTTTCAGTTCCTGATACTGCTGCCGTATGGTTTCGACATCGATGTCCGATTCTTCTGTTAGCAAAGGTTGCTCCAACTGGAATACCGAAACCCCGAAATGTTCTTTTGCCTGCTCTTCCAGGCGGTCGATGCGGGAGGAAACCGTTTGCAACTGGAGCTGGCGTTCGTAGAGCTCTTGCTGGAGCGTCTGGAGATGGTGCTGATCGTCTTGCAGTGATCGGATTTTTGTCTGAAGCTGGGCACGGAGTTTTTGAACCTCCTGTTCCTGCTCTTCCAGTTCCTGCTGGTGTCTGGATACCAGGGTGGACAACTGCGCAAGCTGTTGCTGTATCTGCTCCCGCTGCAGGATGAGCTGCTGGCGTTCCTGATCCATCTTCTGCTTCTGCACCTCAATGTGTTCCAGGCGTTCCTGTTGCTGCTGTTGTTCCCGTTCCAGTTGGTCCTTCCGCAGTTGCGCAGCAGAGAGCTGCGCTTTGAGGTCAACCAGCGCCGCCTCCAGCGCTTTGAGGTTTTGCAGGGCCTGATCAACAGCAGCTTCAAACTGGTGGAGGTTGTGCTGCGCTGCAGCGAGTTCTTCCTCTAATTTCGCTTTGCGGCGTTGCACCTGTTCCACAACACTGCTGTCCCGTTCGGTCTGCTGGCGGACGTGCTGGCGATCACTTTCCAGTGCTTCCAGTTCCTGGTGGAGTCGTTGCAGCATCCGCTCAATGCCAGATAGTTGCGATTCTGTTCGGGCAATTGCCTGTTCAATTTGATTGCGTTGCTGCTGCGCCGTCCGCAGTTGCTGCTGAAGCTCGGCGATGCGGATCTGCTGCCGCTCCTTTTCAATGCGTGCCAGTTGCTGCTGTGCCGCTTCCAGCGCTGCTTGCTGCTGCTTCTGCTGGTGCTGGAGCGCTTGGATCTTCTGCTGCCGTCCTAACAACGCCGTTTGTGCCGGCTCACGGCTTCCTCCGCGGTGCAGTCCATAGCTGGAAAGCACGGTGCCGTCTGTCGTGGCAACCAGTGGAGTAATGCCCTGACTGAGTAGCGCTTGCGCTGCCTCCGCATTTTCCGCGATAAGAGCGGTGCCCAGCAGGGCTCGCAGCACGAAGCGGAGACGAGGATCGCTGACTTCTGGGATTTCACTGGCGTAGCCAATGACGCCGGGTAATTCGGGAAGTGGTGGGGGATCCGGCTGCGCTGGGATCTGCTCCAGAACCAGCAAAGATGCTCGCCCTTTTTGTTCTGACCGTAGTAGCGCCATTGCTGCCGTTGCTGCCGCTGCATCTGATACGACGACCATCTGGAGGTACGGTTCCAGCAAAGAGCTGAACGCTTCTTCATACATTGCCGGCACCTGTAGAAGCTCGGCAAAGGAAGTAGGATGGTAGCGGCGCGCCCATTCGGGATGTTCCAGAAGGAATCGGGAAGATTCCGCAGAAACTGCCAGGTTCTGAAGAAACTCCAGCGCTGCCTCGATGTGCCGAAGCTCAGAGCGTAACTCCCCTATTTGTTCCAGCAGGTGTTGTCGCTCCTGCTCCAGTTGTTCCTTCTTTGCTTCCTCCCGGTGGAGTTGTGATTCTAATTCCTCAATCTGTGCTGCTGATTTTTGCTGTTGCTGCTGCAATTGGCGAAGCTGGGCAAGCAATTGCTCCCGGCGTTCCTGTTGTTCCTGAATTGATCGCTGGATTTCTTCGATTCGACGGTCGATGGTTTCCAGTCGGGTTTTCTCCCGTTCCTGCTCTGCCTGAAGCTTATTGAGGTATTCCAGCAGTTCCAGTTGCTGCTGCCGAAGGTGTTCCACTTCGCGCCGCTGCTGATCCAGTTGCAATCGCTGCTGGACCGCAGCAGCATTGGCGGCATCGACCTGCTGCTGCTTTTGCTGCACCGCCGCTTCCAGTTGCTCACACTGCTGTTGAGCCTGCTGGAGCTCTTCCGTTAAGGATTGGATCCGCTGATGAATGCGTTCCTTTTCCGCTTCCAACTGCTCCTGCGAACGCTGGAGCGCAGCAATCCGCTCGGTGGTTACCAGAAGATCTTTTTCCAGACTCTGGCGTTGCGATCGTAATTGCCCAAGGTGATCGCGAGCACGTGCCAGCTCGGTTTCTGCCCGGTGAAGGGTTTCTTCCAGGCTTGCGATGGCAATTTCCTGGTCGACCAGCGCTTCTTCTCCTGCCTGCTTTTCTGCTTGCAGTGCTTCGATCTGGCGTTCCAGTTGCTGGCGTT
>JALWJX010000027.1 GCA_026996895.1 Candidatus Kapaibacterium sp. | reverse complement strand
CCTTCGTTCCATCTTCCCTGGCAATAATCACTGCACCCTTGGGATTTAGAATCTGTGTCATTGGTGGATCATATTTCCAGGTGTGGTTGTTGTACCGCAGCACATATCGATATCGTTTTCCCCATACCGATGTCGGATACACCTGACATCCGGTTTGCTCTACTCCGTTGGCCCCCGCTACAAACGCCCACACTGCCACTGGCTGTGTGGCAACAATCCGGATGACTCGATCGATCTTTCGCCCCTGGTCAGCAGGACGCAGCACAAAATCCGGAATGTTCCCCAGTCCTGTTGAATAAATGTACGCTTCCCCTGCCTGAAGCTGAACTGGCATATGTTGATAACCTTCCCCCGGAACTGTCAGCCGAACCTCGGCACCATAAGGTGCCAGTACAACTATTTCCGAAAGGTCGTGGATAGATCCAACGTTCCCCCGGAAGTTCCCCAGGACAAAATAAAATTCTCGGCCCAGGTAGGCATTTGCCAGGCGCAGGTCGCAGACCTGCGCCATAGCCATCGACGTCATACACAACATCCCCGCAATGACCGCTATCCTCACCTCCTTGCGCATCGTTTCGCTTCCGGTGCCTGCTTGCCCAATCAAAAGACTTCAATCCAGCCAGCGATCTTGACACGGGTTTTGGGAATCACGTGGCATCTTAATTTCCACATCCACCCGTTTGGGAATCACCAGTGCCGGTTCCCACCGGAACCGATCCACATACATCCCACGACTCTCAATGAACGTTGCAAACCCTGGCGCCGTATGACACGCCCCTTCTCCCCAGAACCCCGATCCTTTCTTACTCAACCGCCACTCTACCCGCCTTACCACTGCAAAATCCTGTCGCCACCCCGCTAAGTACAACGCCTCTCCCCCACTGCTCTCCATCCATCGGACCTCCTCATCTGGCAGCCAGGGCCAGTTGTTCCACTCATTGTAATCCATCCCCCCTCGCTCCCATATCTCATATTGTGCCTTGTTATACTCCCCATCCCGATACTTCCCTACCCACATCCGCTGCCCCGCATCGCTACTATCCCGAAATGATCCTACCAACCCAACTTTGTCATCAACTGTGTCAGCTACTATCCGCACCTCTATGTCGTACAACCGGTTCTCCAATATCTCTACTGGATGCTGCAACACTGTCTCACTCCACACTGTCCGTCCTCCCAGCACGTTTCCCAGATCTCCGGCATACGTCACCGTCGCTCCTGTCACCATCTCCGTATTCCCCCAGCCCACCGCCACCACATCGATCCGGTTCCGACTCTCCACCACCTCTACCTGCCGAAACTCACTACACCGCTCCTCACTCGCATACACAATGTCCCCCAACGGCATCCCGCTGTATCCTTCCACCACCAACAACCATCCCTGCTGCCGCTCATTCTCACAGTTGGACGGCGGCACCGGTCGCACAAATTCCGTTACCCGACTCCCACACAGTACCACCTCCTTGCCCGCTCGATAATCCATATCCCAGCACCACAGCGGTGATGCCAGATGATCTTTTGTCTCCTCATCCCAGTACACCTGCACCCACCGCACAATTCCCTGATCATCTATTTGCAGCAAAAATGCTCCCTGCTCATTGCCCCGCCGCACATACCCGCAGATCAGGTACAATCCCTGCACCGAATCAAACAACACTACCTCCGTCGGCACGGAAACTTCATACGGCACTCCCACCGTATCCATCAACATTAAATGCTGCGCCCAGAGAATAGTCCCACCAAATTGCCAGTTGGTGGTATCCGCCCGTGCGACAAACAGCAGCGTATCGGTGGGACTTGCCACACCGACGCCAACGATCAAATACCCCCGACGATCCACGCTGCGGATCACTCCTCGACCTTCCGTCCACAGCACTGTGTCCCGAAAGCGAACGTATTCTTGCAGTGGGGCTGTCGTCGAATCAACTTCCCAGATCCCAATTTCATTCCATCCTCCGTACACTTTGTAATTGACTCCCACGATTGCTTCTCTGACCACGGCGGGTTTTTCCAGATCAAAGGTTCGGGTCACAGCGTTGGAAAGTCCGATGGTGCGTTCAAAGACGTGCAAGCCCTGGGCAAGTGCTGGAAGGGTCATCGCAAACAGGAGTGTGTAGACACACACACACACACACACACACAATTTGCAGCAAATGTTTTTGGTTTCGCCATTTTAGGATTCCAGAAATTGTGAAACTCACTATTCAAGGACGGAGCAAATATACAAAAAATTCCGGACACAGGCAAGACCGAAAATGTGGATTGGAGAGGATCCGGGAGCGCACGCTCTTAGGCGTGCAACGATGCCGACTGAAGTCGGCGCTCCCAGTTCGCCGGGAACGCACCCTTTAGGGTGCACTTTTGTTGCTGGCTAAAGCCGGCACTCCCGGTCAGCACTTTCGGCATAAGCCCTGCTCCTACCATCCGCATCGTTACTGGCTAACCTTGCGGCTTCTCTTCACCGGGAGCCCTGAGCAACTGGAACTGTCCTTCGGCGGTGGAGAGAATTGGATCCGGAGCATTTGCAGCCCGGATCACACTCTGCAGGAAGAAGGTTTTGCCTTCGCGGCGAAGCTGCTGTGCCTGAATTTCGTATTGTATGCCGATTTTCAGGGGCCTGTAAAAGTGGATCTGGAGCGTAACGGTCGCTGCTGGACCGTAGCGGAAGCTCAGCAGTTTTCCCATCACTTCATCGTGCAACAGCGCAATATAGCCGCCGTGCATCCAGCCGGGATGTCCCTGCAACCGTTCATCAGGTGTAAACCAGCTACGCACTGCCTGCAACTGGTGATCCCACAGAAAGTGCATTCCAAGATTCGCTGGATTCTGCGGTCCACACGCAGCACAGACACTCTGCGGGCGCAGCGGAATAAACTGAAACCGTTCGTCGGTTTCCCGTGGCTGGATCACCACCCACCGATGCTGCCAGCGCAGTGCATACCAGGGACCCCATTCGGTAAGATTCTCCATCCACTGTTGCACAATCCGCGCAGCAATGCGTCCCCATTGCCCAACAGGTGCCGGATGGTACAGTATTCCCTGCCGGGAAAACCGGAGATCCTCAGGAACAAAGGGAACCGAAAGCCCCGGTGCATAGAAGAGTTTGCCATCCTCCAATCGCTGAAATACTATCGGCGTGTCTTCCGGTTTAAGGAAATTCATCTCCCGACCGCACGGAGAGATGAAAGGATACTCTTTCTCGAACAGTCCCGTTGTATTTGGGCGCAGATTTTTGAAAAAGAAATTCAAAAACCGGGGATCGCTTAGTGCTGTGTTGTCGTGGTAGAGAACGCCTTCACGATCCAGAAAATAAAAATACTGCCGTTCAAAGGCTTGCTGCATTGTTCGGCGCTTCTCGTTCCAACAGGATTGTCACCGGTCCAGCGTTGGTCAGGGAAACATTCATCAGTGCCCCGAAGACACCGGATGCGACGGTGCAATGGGTACGCTCCCGGAGGAGCTGGAGGAATTGCTGATACAGCCGCTCCGCCTGCGCTGCCGGCGCTGCACGGATAAAGTTTGGACGGGTGCCTTTGCGCAGCTCTCCGTAGAGGGTAAACTGGGACACCACCAGAATGCCACCGTTGATGTCTTCCACCGACCGATTCATTTTCCCCGCTGCATCTGGAAAGATCCGGATCGTCCGAATTTTATCCGCCATCCAGAGCAATTCCCGCTCGGTATCGGTTGCAGTAAAAGCGACCAGCGCCAGCAAGCCGGCACCAATCCGGGCAACCGTTTGTCCCTCAACCTCAACGGCGGCGGTCGAAACTCGCTGCAACACTGCTCGCATCTGCCCTGTACCATTACCTCTGGACAACGAACGGGAAAGCGCCCTCTGGCACAGCCAGCCAGTATCTGCCCGACGCCAGCGGCGCAATCGTAATCACTCCATCAGCAGAACAGGTGCCCTGCGCAACGACTCTGCCACCGACATCGTAAATCTGATACGTTGTCGCTGGTGCACAGCCATCCAGTTGCAAAATCGTGTGCGCCGGAGTAATTCGCACTGCTCTCAGACGGGGTGAAGACGCTTCTGGCGTTATGCCACTGACGGTTTTTGCGATCCGGAAGGGTCGCTCGTATACCAATGCATCATTGCGGTAGAAGCGGACTGTCCAGATCCCTTCTGTTCCCGAAGACGGAACGGGCATATAGCTCCACCAATAGTAGTACCACTTGTCGGAATCCACGTACGTGGTATAGGTAAACCAGGTGATGTCATACGGAGCAATCCACACCAGCCGCAGCGAATCTCCCTGACGAACCCCGTGCAGATGAATCCAGAAACAGATGGCGGTATCTGTATGCCGGAAAATGGTCTGGGTCTCCGGATGCTCCTTCAACTCCGCTAAGGTCGGGATATGATCCAGCAATCCCGTGCCGATAATGATCAGGCTGGTATCATACGGAAAAGGATCTGCCCACAAATTCTCGCCCTGCGAGCACGGTCCAGCAAAGGGATTTACCAGCGAATATTGCCACCACAGCATATCGTCGTACCAGAGCTCAAAGTGGAGATGCGGATCGCTGGAACGGCCTGAGCTTCCCACCTGAGCAATAGGTTCCCCAGCATAAACATAGTCCCCGAATTTGACCCGGATCGAATGTTTCTTGAGATGCGCATATACCGTCGCCAGCCCAGATTCGTGCTGGATCACCACGTAGTTTCCATAACCAAACACCGTGTCTTCCTTATTCCGATCAAAAAGTCCATCCACCACTTTGACCACCACTCCATCGTGTGCCGCCAATACAGTCACACCAGAGTCCATTTCGCGAAAACTGCGGATAGCAAAATCGTGTCCCAGATGCCCATCGTACGTCTTGGTGCCACAAAACGGATCCCGAATTCCGTCGCTGGTGTCCTGATCGATGTAATGAATCAAAAAGAAATCTTTGCCATACTCTCCATCGATGGGAGACACCAGTTGCGGCAACTCCTGAGCATACGCTGTCATCACCTGCCAGCACAGAAGCGTCACTATACCGATCCAGAATCTTTGTTGCATTGGTCAATTCATTGCTGGAATCTACATTCCACTGGCTGTGTTCTGTCAAAGTGCAAAAATAGGAAATGAAGCGGGTGTATGCATAGAACTGGCAACATCCGGTGCGGAACAATTTTCCTCGGTGAACACTTCGTCAACGATGATGTCAATAGAACCGACAACATTCCGTGTGGAACGAACCGCCAGCACTCTCAGGCAAATTCCTGCTTTCTTGCTTTGCATTTGCAGATCCAGACTGTTGTGCAATGAGCATTCTTCGCTGTTGCAGTCTCACAGAGAAGTTTGAAAACGCTGGAGCAGTTCGTACGCTCCTTTCAGTGGCAACAGTTGCTGCGATCGGATTTTTTCTTCGTATTCTGGCAACAACGGCTGAATGTCGGGATGGGAATAGAACAGGTGCGTGAGCGACTGCTGAATCGCCTGGTGAAACCAGCGAAGCTGCTGTTCCCGGCGCCGCTGTTGTCGCAATGATGCCGTCGCGTCATCGGTAAAGTAGCGATAGATCGTTGCCCAGATTTCATCAAAACCGGTGTGTTCAACAGCGCTACAGAGCAACACTGGTGGTTTCCACGGAGCCGTGGGCGGAACTAAAAGGCGGAGGGCAGAGACCAGATGGCGACGTGCCTGCTCCGCCAGGGACCGCAGCTTTCCGTCCGCTTTGTTAATGATAATCGCATCTGCAATTTCCATAATGCCGCGCTTGATCCCCTGAAGCTCATCTCCGGCATTTGCCAGCAGAAACAGCAGGACAAAATCCACAATATCGGCAATAGCGGTATCGGTTTGCCCAACGCCAACGGTTTCGACAAAAATCACATCGAAACCAGCAGCTTCGCATAGCAGCACCGCCTCGCGTGTTGCTGGTGCAATTCCGCCCAGCATTCCAGAGCTGGGCGATGGTCGAATAAAAGCGCCGGGATGGCGTGCCAGCTCCCACATTCTGGTCTTATCCCCCAGGATACTGCCACCGGATCGAACGCTGCTGGGATCAATCGCCAGAACTGCAATGGTGTAACGATGCTGCTCGATGAGATACATTCCAAAGGCATTCACAAAAGTACTTTTGCCAACGCCCGGCATACCACTGATGCCAATGCGATAAGCAGTACCGGTTCGAGGATAGAGACGCTCCAGCAACTCCACCGTCAGGGCAATATCCTGTTTACGCTTGCTTTCAACCAGAGACAACGCTTTTGCAAGCGCCCGCCGATCACCCTGCTGAATCGCTTCTGCTAACGCCGCCACCGTACGATATGGTCGGATCGTCAGGCTCACCGCCGCTGAAGCCCGTATCGGATCAGGTACTTCTGGTACAGTTGCTTATGCATATCGGTCAAATCCACCTGCCGTCCCTGCAAAAATGCCATTTCCACAATGCTGGTTGCAGGATTAAACAGATCACCGGCGCACACGATCAGCGTCGCATCGTAGCCCGGTGCCAGCATTCCACAGCGACCGTCAATACCCAGAATCTTTGCCGCATTGGAGGTCACCACCTTAACTCCCTCCTCATAGGGCAATCCATACGCAATAGCAGTTCCAACGTGGAATGGCAAATTCCGCTGCATCCACGTACCGCCCGCAGCGATCGCAAACAGAATCTGGTGGCGATACAACGTTGCAGGCAATGTGTAAGGATGATCGATCGGTGCATCTGCCTGCGGCGGCATTCGATGGGTGCCAGTCACCACAACCGGGATGGAATCTCGCTTCAGTACATCGATCACGCGATCAGCCTGAGCACCACCAACGATAATGGGACGAATGCCATAGGCTTTGAAAAATTCGACGGCTGACAAAATGCCCTTTGCATCGTTGGTATGCACAAACAATCGCCGCCTGCCGCGCAGCACCTCGCACACTGCTGCCAGCTTCAAATTGATTTGCCGGGGTTTCGACGCCTGGCAGTAGAGCCGTGCATCGTCGAACAACTGCTTGATCTTCTGAAAGCGCTCCTGTGCCCAATCCTTGCGCTGCTTCGTATGCGGCGATCGACTGTGATCCCGCCGCTGAATCCGGCTGGCGAGGGGCCAAACCACGTGCAGTCCATTGTCCACTGCGTACGCCGCTTCTTCCCAGGTCCAGCCATCCAGTTGCACAACGGAAGACAATCCCGGTACGACCGGTCCTCGCGGAACGATCTGTGCCAGCAAAATGCCATTGGAACGAACGGTCGGAATAATTTTCGAATCAACGTTGTACGCAATAATCGCCCGGACATTGGGATTGAGCTCCCCAACTTCTCGTTCATCCCGCGTTGCCCGAACTGCATCAATCTCCCGAAGTCCTAAGGTCGTGTTCAAGGCAATCAGACCAGGATACAGATGTTTGCCTTCAACATTGATGATTTTCCCCTGTGCCGTGTCTTCTCGAAATGCATCACGGGTTGTGACAACGGTAATTTTGCCATCTCGAAAACCGATCACTCCATTGGGAATCACCCTGCCATCGCCGGTGTGAATCGTGCCGCCAACCAGGTAAATCGGCTGAAACTGCGGCGGCGCCGGGATTTGTGCACAGAGCGCTACCGTCAGCACAATGAAACTCCAGAGCGTTACAACCCGGCGAACAAACTTCATTGCTGCGCTCTCTTTCCAGCTTGCCAGAATCGTTGCATTTCGGATCATCATCACGGCTCCCGATCCAAACAGTGATACCATCGTTCTTTTGCCGGTTGAACTTTCTGTGTCGGACGTCCCTTCTTTTTCTCTTCCAGCATCTTGCGGATAATGCGCTGGCGTTCAGCAGCGATCTCCCGTCGAAGCTGCTGATCTCGCTCCAGGTCGTAAAAAAGGATCCCATCCACAAAGGTTTTTTCTGCCCTGGCATAAATCGACAGAGGGCGGTCGCTCCAGATGACAATATCCGCATCTTTGCCGACCTGAATGCTGCCGACTCGATCATCGATGTGGAGCATCCGGGCAGGATTGAGCGTCACCAGTTTCAATGCTTCCTCTTCAGAGAGTCCTCCATACTTCACCGCTTTCGCTGCTTCCTGATTCAACCGGCGTCCGGTCTCCGGGCTATCAGAATTGATCCCGGTCAGCACCCCAACGCGATCCAGAATCGCGGCATTATAGGGAATCGCCTCGATCACTTCGTATTTGTATGCCCACCAATCGGAAAAGGTCGAAGCAGCAGCGCCGTGCGCCTTCATTTCCTTCGCCACTTTGTAGCCTTCCAGCACGTGGGTAAAAGTGTTGACGCGAAAACCGAAATCCTCCGCAACGCGCATCAGTGCAAGAATTTCCGACTGCACATAGCTATGGCAGGTGATAAACCGCTTGCCGTGCAGAATCTCCAGCAGTGCTTCCAGCTCCAGATCCCGTCGCGGCGGGATTCCTCCATTGCTATTGCCATTTGCTCTCCACCGTTTCCACCGCTGTTCGTATTCCAACGCGCGGGTAAAAGCATCCCGGAACACCTGCTCAACACCCATCCGGGTCTGCGGATACCGAACGGTGTACTTATCGCCCCAGTTCGACTGCTTTACATTTTCGCCCAGGGCAAACTTAATAAACGGCGGCGCGCCGGCGAATTTCAATTGCTCTGGCGGGAATCCCCAGCGTGTCTTAATCAGCGCTGTCTGCCCGCCGATAGGATTGGCAGAACCGTGGAGTAAATGAACGGTCGTCACTCCGCCTGCTAACGCCCGGTAGATGTTGACATCTTCCGAATTGATGACATCGCCAATCCGGACTTCGGCAGTTACCGCCTGCGTCGCTTCATTGACACCGCGGCTGATCGCAATGTGAGAGTGCTCATCGACAATGCCGGGCGTGACGTGCTTCCCTGTAGCATCGATGATGATCGCATCCTGCGGAGCTGAGAGATTTTGCCCAACGGCTGCGATCTTGCCATCCCGGATCAGCACATCTGTATTGGGCAGCACGCCTTCCGGCTCGTTTGTCCAGACCGTTGCATTCCGAATTAAATACGTGTGCGGCTTCGGCAGCGTATCCCAGCCATACGGCGCAAAGGGGTAGAGAATGGGACCGAGTTGCGAAAGGTCTACCGTATCAGCTTCTGGCGGCTTTTTCTCAATCGGTGCCTGCCAGCGCGCCTGCCACGACACCCATTTGCCCGATGGCAGTTCCGCTTTACCGATCAGGAGGGAATCCTGCCACCAGCCACTGAGGCGCACTACGCCGTTCCACACCGTATCGAAGCGGAAGCGGAACGTGAGCAGTTGCTGCTTGCGGCGAACTTTCCCCCGAATTTGCGTTGCGGAATCAATGATCACCGTGGCTTTCGGATGGGCAATGGAACCGTCAATGCGAAGCTGCCAGTGCAAGGTGTCTATCTGGAATGCATACACTCCCAGCAACGAAGGCTGAGTCAACGGATAAAAGGAAAGCGGTTGCCCCAGCACCCAATGCTCATAAATCGTTGCATCTTCGGTGAACACATTGCCATCGGTGATAAAAAAGTTTGCCAGCTTGCCCGGCTCCAGCGTACCCAGCAAATGATCAACGCCGATGAGCTTAGCCGGTACCGTGGTCAACGCTGCCAGGGCTGCCTGTTCGGGCAACCCATATCGCACTGCTTTGCGGAGATTCTGCCAGAAAGTCTCCGGCGACCGAATGCCCGAACTGGTCAATGCAAAAGGAATCCCAGCTTGATGCAGCAGTGCAGGATTGCGGGGTGCTAATTCCCAGTGTTTCAGTTGCGCAAACGACGCCCTCGCGGCATCAAAAGGATCTTCCACATCGTAGGGGAGGGGAAAGTTCAGCGGAACAATCAACGGCGCCTGCGTTGCTTTGACCTCGTCCAGTCGTTGATATGCATCGCCGGCGGATCGGATGATGTACTGGATACCAAACTCATCGCCGATTTTATCCGCCCGCAGGATATCCAGTTTGTCCCGAACTTCAAAAATCTGCGGCAGCTTGAGCAGATGGTTCCAGGCATCCAGCGTGATGTTGTAGGCGGCTTTCCAGCCGCCAGAGCGATACCACTCAGCATCATAGTACGTCTGCCGCAGCAGGGCAATTGCCCCCATCAGGGAGCCGGGATAATCCTGCTGCGAACTGCCTTTGTCAAATGAAAAATGCGCTGCCGCTTCTGGCACCAAAACCATCTTGTTCGCTTTGCCAACACCGGTTGCCACCAGTGCTGATATGCCGCGGGCAATTCCATCGTGCTGGAAGGTGAGCACTGCGCCAAAGCCCATCTGGCAGTAGCGCCGTGCCCGGTCGGGATCTACAACAAACTGCTCTGCAGCACGCCGCTCCGGGCGGAGCGCATCGTTCCAGCCAAAGGCTTCTTTTCGTTTCGACTCCATTTGTGGTCCATCATCCCACCGCCGACTCGATTTCGGCGGTTTGGGAACGCCGTAATCGGAATCCAGATCGATAAAAGAGGGATAAATGGTCTTGCCGTTTACATCGATGACGTGTGCTTCGGGTGGGATCGTCACCGATGGACCAACAGCGACGATCTTCCCCTTTGCAATCAGCAATGACCCACGTTCCAGCACTTTCCCCGGCGCAATGACGATACGGGCATTGGTCAATACGTATACCGATGGGCGATTATCGGTAATCCCGTTGATCGGAAATGTAGGAAGTGCTTCCTGTGCCTGCACTGAAAGCGCAAGCAAACAGCAGAGAATCCAGCCAATCCACCATCTCATTTGCATCCTGCCATTTTGTTTACGGTTCAATCCGATAGAGCATCCGTGGGAACGGTATCGTTTCCCGGATATGCTCCACGCCAGTGATCCAGCGAACGGTTCGCTCGATCCCCAGACCGAAACCACTATGGGGAACGCTGCCGTACTTTCGCAGATCCAGGTACCACTGAAAATCCTCCAGCGGCAGGTTATGCTCAAGAATACGCTGCTTCAGCGCCTCGTAGTCATCCTCGCGCTGGCTGCCACCGATGATTTCTCCCCCTTTTTCCGGTGCTAACATATCCATTGCCAGCACGACCCGTGGATCTTCAGGGTCGCGTTTCATATAAAACGCTTTGACTTCTGCCGGATAGCGGTGGACAATGCACGGCTTGTCGAACTGCTCCATCAGCGCTTCTTCCTGCGGTGCGCCGAAGTCTTCTCCCCACGGAAAATCGACAAGGATTTCCTTGCCATCCGGCGTTTTGCGATGGAGTTTCACATCGTGTTGGCGCAGCCACTCCACCGCTTCTGTATAGCTCATCCGGTAAAATGGACGCCGAACTTTTTCCAGCTTTTCCAGATTGCGTCCCAAAAACTCCAGCTCTCGCCGGTGATGGCGCAGCACATACTGCACAATATACTCGACCATATCCTCCGCCATATCCATAATATCGTCAAGGGTAAAGAACGCTGCTTCCGGTTCAACCATCCAGAATTCTGTCAAATGGCGACGCGTCTTGGAACGCTCGGCACGGAACGTGGGACCGAACGTGTACACTTTCCCCAACGCCATTGCCAGAGCTTCGGCGTAGAGCTGTCCAGATTGGGAAAGATAGGCATTTCCCAAGTCGAAATATTCCAGTTCGAACAGGGTGGACGTTCCTTCACACGCAGAAGGAGTCAGAATCGGAGCATCTGCTTCGATGAAGCCATTCCCATCCAGAAAGTCCCGGATAGCACGTTCCACGCCAGCTCGGACCCGAAGAATTGCTGCCTGCCGCGGCGAACGGATCCAGAGATGGCGATGCTTCAGTAAAAAGTCCGGTCCGTGCTCCTTTGGCGTAATCGGATAATCGACAGCAAGGTGCAGAATCTGGAAATCCTGAACATCAATTTCATAGCCACCGGGCGCTCGGGATTCCTCCCGAACCGTTCCCGTTACCACCACGGAACTTTCCTGGGTCACTGACCGCGCGTGCTCGAAGACTTCTTCCGAAACGTTTGGTTTAAAAACCACACACTGGCAAATGCCAGTTCCATCCCGGAACCGCAGGAACACCAGCTTCCCTTTCCGGGTTCGGTGATACACCCATCCTCGAAGGGTCACTGTTTCGCCAACATACCGGGACAGATGTTCTACCCACACATAGTCCTGATAGCGTGAACGGATGCTCATTGTTCTCCTCCAGCAATCGCGATGCACTTCAATTCAATGGCAATCGGCGTTGGAAGGCGCGAAATCTCCACCGTGGTACGGGCAGGGGGATGCGGTACATCCCGGAAATATTCCGCATAGATCCGGTTAAAAGTCTCGAAATCCCGGCGAATGTTGATCAAAAACACCGTGACATCAATAAGATTTTCCCACCGGGATCCGGCTGCTTCCAGAATGGTGCGGACGTTTCGGAAGACGCTGTGTGTCTGCGCTTCAATGTCGTAGTCGATGACATTCCCCTGCTCGTCAAGCGTTACTCCTCCGGGGATTTCGTTGGTCTCCGGATCTCGCGGTCCAATGCCAGAAAGAAATAGCAAATTTCCCACCCGTCGAGCGTGCGGGTATAACCCCACTGGTTTCGGTGCTTGCTGCGTGTGGATACTGGTCGCTTTTTGCTCCATCCACAAACCCTATCTTTGAAACTTCCCATACCGCAAAGCGGCAACAAACAAAGGGTAAAGGATGGAAAAGCGGCTGTTTTATTGCGCTGCCAAAATCAAAAACACGGAAAGTCCCAGCGCCGCAAAGGTCCCGGCAGCAAAAACCCAGAGAAGCGTTCGGAGGAATTGCTGGTTGCGTTGCAGTGCCTTGTAATCTCTGCGTATCTGTGCCAGCGTTGCTTCCACTTCCGTAAGATGGTGCTGCAACTGCTCGATGGAAGCGACGTCGGGCGGTGTTGCTGATTCAACCAACCGCTGGATATCAGCCCGAGCTCGCTGGAGCCGGTTTTCCAGTGACTTTTCTGTGTCAGATAAAATCGAGTTGATGATCTGCATCGCTTCGTCAACTAAAAATTTCGTTTCTGGAATCCGGTGGCGAAAGTCATCCAAATCATTTCGCAACGCCTCGTTTTCTCGCCGAAGTCGGTCATACAGCGACAAAAACCGATCTTCTATCGCCGAGAGCGATTTTTCCAGTTTGTCAAACTGAAAATTCATTCGGCGCTCGAAACTTTCCAGCAATGCCGTTGTGCGTTCTGCCACAAAAATATCCAGGGACTGGGTCAGCTTTTGAAAATCCCGCAACTGTTTCTCTACTTCCTTTTGCAGTTGCTTCAAATCGTGCTTCAGATGGACAATGTCGCTGAGTTCATTATAGAGATGCAGAATCGCTTTGGACTTCTCCTTTAGCTCCGCTTCGGTCGCTTTAGCAGTTTGATGAAATTCTTCCAGATGGCGACGCACGGTCTCCTCCAGTTCGGACAATGCCGTTCGTACCTGCTGCTGCTGTTGCTGGAGCTCTGTGGATAACTGCTGCAACTGATCTAAAACCGTGCAATATTGTTGCACCTGCTGCTGAATGGTCTCATACAGGTGGGAAACCTGCTCTATGAGATTTTCTTTTGAGAGCATGCGCTGACTCCCTGGAGAAACGTACGAAAAGCGTTGGACAATTGCTGGAGCAGATAGAAATGGACAAGGAGGGCATCAGCCGCTTCTGCACGAAGAAGAATCGTTGCCATCCGTTCCTGAAATTCTGCTTCCTGTTCCAGCCTATCTGGAAAGTATTCCAGCAGAAAATCTTCCAGCATACCTTCCGCTGCCAATTCATCAAAAAAGGTTAAACCCTCCAGTTGCTGCCATTTCCCAGCTTTCCTGCGGTCTTCCGGAAGCATTGTGCCAGAAATTTTGTTCACCGCTGAATTATAAGCGTTTTCGTCAAATTCCGCCGGTTGTTAAGTCTGCAAACGCAGATATACTCTCCTGAGTGTTGCAGGAAACCCTGAAATCGGTGTATTCCGGCTGGCAGCGTTGTGTGTGCGATCGTCCCAACGTACCTGCCCAGCATAGAATAGATGGCAATATTAACGGTTGCAGGATGGCGCAGGTGTAATTCAACCGTAAACGGACCATTGGATGGCTGTGGTAACACTCGAAAATGCTGCACAGAGGCAGCCGTTGTATCCAACTGCAAAGACGTCGGCGGATTGAGAATGCTCAACGGCAGAATGCGTTGCTGCAGCACTGCCTCCACATCTTCCGGTGTGCCGCCAAACCATGTCTGGAGAACTTCCGCATATATCCTTCGATAATCGTATTGGTAAACCAAATCGCCGTTTTCATTGAGATTCTCCAGATCAGGGTTGTTTCCATAGACGCCACCTCGAACACTGGTTCCAAAGACCAGTTGCACTGAAGCAGCACCGTGATCCGTACCTCGACTGTTGTTCTCATACGGACGCCGACCAAATTCCGAAATAGTCATCCCAATGACGTTGTCCGCAATGCCCTGCTGCACCAGATCATCCATAAACTGCGAAATGCCCGTGCTCAGCGCGCGCAGCAATGCTGGATGCGCTCCAGAGCCAGGTTCATCCTGCTGCTGCACGTGGGTATCAAAACTACTCAGATACACCAGATACACTTTCGTTTTGAGTCCGCCAGAAATCAGGCGCGCAACTAATCGAAGCTGCTGCGGAAATCCGCCATCGTATTCGACCACATTGCGCCCATTGTCAAAAGCCTGCTGAATGACTTCCGCATATTGATTGGCTTCCTGGGCAACGCTCAGAACGTAGTTGTACTCCTGCGCAAAAAGCGAATCCTCATCAAGCGGCTCGGCATCCGGCGAAAGATTTCCCGATTCCAGAAATTTTTCTGGATCCGTCAGGGTAATCGCCACATCTCCCTTAGGGCTGCGGAACAACAGCGAAGGCGTGCCTCCAACCTGTATGCAGAGTGGATGTTCGGGCAGCAAGAGTGGAAAATCCGGATAAATGTGGGTAAAAAAGCGTCCCAGCCACCCGCTATTCAGGCGTACATTGGGATCCGAAGAGTTGATCCCGCTGAGCCAGATGTCCGTGGAACGGAAGTGCGACAAATTGGGATGATCATAACCAATTCCCTGCACCACGGCTAACCACCCATTATCGATCAAACGATACAGCCCATTTTTGTAAACCCCGTTCACCAGAGCGGGATGTAAAAAGACATCGGAACTTCCGAAGCGCACCGCTTCTTCCTTCGGCACTGCCAGGTTCGGTCGCAACTGATAATATCGCGGATCTTCCGCCGGGATGATCGTATTCAATCCGTCGTTGCCACCAAAAAGCTGAATAACCACCAGCGTGGTATCCAGTTCCAGCGCTTTGCGGGTCAGCTTATGCAACGGCGATGAAGCGTAGAGTGGCAACTTGCCAATCCAGTGCGTGGCAGCAGCACCGGCAATGGTGCCACCTGATATTTGAAGAAACCGTCGACGTTTCATTCGTTTTGTATCCTGCTGTTCCACATCGTTAACACAGTTGGAAATCGGGCGCTTTCGCCATCGCAATCAAGAGATTCCGAAGTCGCAAAGCCACCGCCTGTTGATCCTGCGCAATCTGAGACCATTCGTACGATGGGGCTCCCTGGAGAAGGATCGAGACGTAATACTGGTGGCGCTGTTCGCTGACGGATTGTGGAAAAAAGAACAGCTCAATTTCGGTCGCAAAGCTGTCGACATCGGAAGCAAAGGAAGGAAACTGCTGTGCCCACTGATACAGATGGGCATCGGTTAACGACTCAACAACCTGGCGGGCAAACTCCACCCGAGCAGGATACGATACCGTATTGATCCACGTGCGATAGCCATCCCAGCCAGCAACGGTCGGTGGATCGTACAGCTCCTGCCCAAGAGCGGTCACAATGCTGGCAGCCTCATTCCACGGAATATCCAGTTGACGAAGCAACCCAACCACAAACTCCGGCGGCGTCTTGATCTGAATGCCCCGGACGGCAGGATCAAAAAAGTGTTTGCTGGCAAAAAGGGTGCGAAACACTGGCAGGAGCTCAAAATCAGCATTGCGAAACGTTTCTGCCAGCGCCGTTAAGACCGGAGCGTCGTAATCTGGATTGCTGTATACAAAAAACCGATAAATCTTGCGTGTAATGAATCGGGACACCTGCTGCGGACGGGTTTCCATCAGAATCTGAATCAATCGTCGCACCTCATCCCGACGCACCAGATACTCCGTGTTTTCATTGGGATCACGGGCAGGGATGGTAACACCCAGCACCTGCTTGGCGCCGGTGTCGTGCGCAGCAGGATCAAAGTATACTTCGTAAATCCCCTTTGGTGCTGGTTCATCGTTGAACTTCGCAACACGCCAGCCGGTCAGCACCCGTGCGGCTTCTTTGACATCCCCCTCGGTATACCATCCGACCCCCATTGTGAATAGTTCCATCAACTCTCGGGCATAGTTTTCGTTTGGAACCCCTTTGGTATTCAGCTCTCCCCCCAGATAAACCAGCTCTGCGCCATCAAGGGTAAAATCCTCAACAAATGCCGGAAAACTGCCCAGTCGATTACGCCGGAACATCAGATACTGGCGGTATAACAATTGCGGCGGAATGTATCCATTTTCATACGTGAACTCCGTTGTGAAATGCCCATGCCAGAAGAGAATGATTTTCTCAGACACTGGTAGCGTTTCCGTCCGCATTCGCTCAATCCACCATTGCTGGAGCTCGTGGAAAATAGAGCGCCACCAGGCTTCGATCGCCCGGCGAGTATCGGGATCTGCTCCTGAGGGATTTTCCGTTGATTGGTCTACCCACGGACCGGGTGGATCAACTGCCGGATCCGATTGTCCAACGCCCAGAATGAGATCTACCGCCTCCTGTGCCATTTTGCCTACCAACTGCTGCGCTACTGCGTGCGTCGGACCAAAACTCAGCCGCCGCAATAAGTGATAGGCATCTGTCAGGGTCAGCGGCTGGGGATATGGGTCCAGCGACTGGTCAGCGGATAGCTCCGGACGTGCAAAGCTATTCGGACGGAGGCGCCCACTCTGGAACAGGGCAGTCAAAAAATCTCGACGGTCCATCAGCCTTCCCCTACCGTTCATCCTTCTCCAATAGTCCCAAACTACGAATTTTTCCGAACATATTCGCTATCAAAAGCGACCGTAATCTCAGAATCAAGCTGCTACAAAGTGAAACGCCTGCAGAACGCTGTCAGCACGTGCTCCCGAAAACACGCCAATAGGTTCTGGCTATGTGGATCAAGTGCCGTATTTTTGAATTGCGATTATGATGTCTCTTTTGTCCAACAAATGGAGTTCGCTCAATGCTGACAATCCAATTGCCCTGTCTCTTACTGGATCATCCCTTCTACCAGCAGTGGAACGCTGGTAAAATCCGAAAAGATCAGTTAGCTCGATATGCCTATGCGTACTTCGACCTCATCCAGCAAATTCCCCACTGGTGGGAAACAGTGCAGCATTCTTTCGGATGCGATGAACGGTGGGTAGTTGATGAGGAATATCACCATATCACGCTCTGGCAGCAATGGATGAAAGAATTCGACAAGCCGGAGACACCGGTCAAAATGGATGACACCATCGCTGCGATCAACACAATGTCCCCTGCGGCGATGCTGGGTGCACTCTATGCCTTTGAAGTCCAGCAACCTGAAGTATCTCGAACAAAATATCAGGGATTGATCGACCACTACGGTTTCAATCCGGAGCAACTGCGATATTTTGAAGCGCACTTCAATGAAGAACGACACGTGGCCGTCGCTGAAGCACTTGCCGCAACCATTGCAGACCAACAGGCTTTTACGCAGGGAGTCGATACAGGTGCTCGGCTCTTTTACCATAGTCTGGATCGATTTCTCCAATAGAAATCGCTGAAACGAACAGCGGAAGAAGTGCCTTAACTGCTGCTTGCGATAACACCGCTGTCCTGTGGCAATCATGCATCCGTTCCTGAAAACGGCGTTCCATACGCAACGACTCTTTACTGGCTCTTGCGGCAACAATGCCCTGATCCAGAACGTATGCTCCTTTGTGATGGCTGCTGCTTCAAAGCAACGCTTCGAGCATCCAGACTGCAATTTCGGAACACTACTGAGATTTCCCAGCCTATTCCGAAGGTCTTCTCACCGGGGGCACCCTCTTCTGGCGGTCCCAATACCCGATAAAGCTCCAACGCTCTCAATTGAGCACCTGCAAAAGACGGAGCACCGCGATGTGAAAAGTTCCATCGGTACACAGTGTCCATTGGTTTTTCTGATCCCCTGAAAATCGTAATTTTTGGTAATTTTGTAGTTCTGCAATGGAATGAAGGTAGCAATATGAAAGCCGTTGAAGTACAGATTCCCGTGGCTGGTGGGTTCATCACTGCGGATCTGCATCAGCCGGACCTGATGGATGGACTGGTTCTGTTTGCTCACGGCAGTGGAAGTAGCCGGCACAGTCCACGGAATCAATTTGTTGCCCAGCACCTGAATCACCGGGGTTTTGCTACCCTGCTGATCGATTTACTGACGCCGGAGGAAGAAGCGGTGGATGTGCAAACGCGAGAGTATCGTTTTAACATCTCCCTGCTGAGCCAGCGTGTGATTACCAGTATCGACTGGATTCGGGCGAAACAGGATTTTGCCGATGTTCCGCTGGGATGTTTTGGCGCCAGTACGGGAGCAGCAGCAGCTTTGATTGCAGCAGCCGAACGTCCAGAAGACGTTGCAGCAGTGGTATCCCGCGGGGGACGAGTAGACCTGGCAGGAGCTGCGCTATCCCGGGTTTTATGTCCGGTGCTGTTGATCGTGGGAGAACTTGATAAAGTGGTGCTGGACATCAATCGCTTAGCATTGAATGATCTTGCAGCGCCGGTTAAGAAGCTGGTCGTTATTCCCGGCGCTTCTCATTTGTTCGAAGAACCGGGCACCTTAGAACAGGTAGCAGAGCAGGCGGCTTTGTGGTTTGAACACTACCTGCGGAGAGAAACGTGGGACGGGTAACCATTTTATCGGAAGACGAAAGCTTGATTTTTCAGAACCGTGCGCATGCTGGTCGCCTCCTTGCAGAGGCGTTGCAGCGGGAAATGTTTCACCGTCCGGTTGTTATCGCTATTCCCCGGGGCGGCATTCCGGTTGCCATCGAAATTGCAATGCGATTGAACGCCGATCTGGATTTCGTCCTGCCCCGCAAGCTGGGCGCCCCTGGTAACCCGGAGTTGGCGATCGGCGCAGTTTCCCAGGATGGAGATGTCGTCCTGAACGAAGAGCTGGTACGTTCGCTCCACATTCCGGAGCTTTATATTGAGGAAGTAAAAGAGCGGGAACTGCAAAAAATTCAGCAAAAGGCAGCACTGCTTCGGCAATGGATTCCGGAACAACCCATAGAAGGGCGGGATGTGATTCTCACCGATGACGGAGTTGCCACTGGCAGCACCTTTCTGGCTGGGTTGCGCCTGTTGCGCAAACAACAGCCACGACGGCTGATCGGCGCAGTGCCGGTGCTTCCCCGAGACACCCTTGTCCGTTTAGCTTCTATGACTGACCTCTTTGTTGCCGTTATCGCCCCCTACCGGTTCTTAGGAGCGGTCGGTGCGTATTATCTGGACTTTCACCAGGTTGGAGATGCGGAAGTAAAGCAACTCATTGCCCAATTTCAACAGCACCGTACCGGGCAGCAATCCTCATCGTAACCATACCCTTCTTTGCTATTTTCTCTGTGCGAATGGCTTCCACCACCTGATTGCAGGATTCAGTAAAAACCGCTCATCCAGCACCAGCATTGAGCACTGGCGAGCGGTTTTTTTCTAACGCACAAGGGATCGAGCGTTCGCCACTACGGTCGGGTAAAGACCCAATCCACGCCGTTATCGCCTGTGTTCGCCTGCGAGTGACATCCGGCGCATATTCCATTTGCTGCCGTGCTGTTATCTCCCCGTGTCATAATGGTATCGCGAGCCGGTGAGGTCATAAACCATTCCCAGCTGTTCCCATCGGGGTTAAAGTTTCCGCCACGTTTTACCATAACGGTCAGTGGACCAACCGAATTTCCATTTCGATCCTTGAGCTCTTTAGACAATAATCATTCCGGTGGGATACTTGCCATCGAATGCCTTGAGGCGGTAGTTCATCCACACGATGCGGTGCAAGCTGTCTTTTACTCCGTGCGCCTGTCCCAGGAAGGGATCGGGACCAAAATTTTCAGCCACTTTTTCCCAATTTGCAAAGTCCAGAAATGCCGCCATATCATCGACTGTGTATTCCTTGGGATGCTTAAACACCCAATCGCTGCCGTTCCCGGCTGCATTTGCCTGCGTATGACAATTTGCGCAGAGTGCCATTGCCTGGTTATCGCCGTGGAGCTCTATGCTATCCCGCGTGTCATTGGTCATCGCCCATTCCCATCCATTCCCAGCCGGGTTAAAATCACTGCCGCGTTTGAGCATAATGGTCAGAGGACCGACGACATTCCCATCGGCATCTCGCAGTTCTTTGACAATGATGGTTCCTTCTGGATACGTTCCATTCGCATCCGGTCCCTGACTTGCATACACGACCCGAACAAATCCGTTATTGACGCCGTGGGCGGCTGCCAAAAACGGATCCGGTCCAACGACGGCATCGAGCATCGTCCAGCCCTGATAGCCAGTAATCTCGTCCAGAATGCTACCGGTGGGCGCTGTAGAGCTACTACTGTCACACGCCTGAAAAGCCACTGATCCTGCTACGATGAGCCCAATTACGAAGAATGCACCAAAGAAACGCTTCATAGGATGACTCCCGCGGTTGTGAAACAACAATTCTCATACGCTGCAAAATTACAGGATCAGGTCTGTTCAATGGTGTCGGTCAACTGACACAGTGTCAAACAGCAGAAAGCAGCAGACCTTAGCGCTTCTTTTTGTAACGCTTCGCAGGGATAAAGGGTCATTGTATATTTTTAGAGCAGTGCGGATGGTGTTTATTCGGGCAAAATTTTGTATTTTTGCACTGCTTTTAGCCAGAATATGGGAACTTTTGGCGGTTAAAATTTGTTATTAACGTGAGTTGTGGAAAAATGGTGTAAAAAGAGGCATGAGGAAGCGGAAGACGACGCAGGAAATCGCAAACCCGGAAATTTATGAATCGCTGGTTCAGCAAATTGAAGAACTGTTCCGGCGCGATCGGAAGAAGTTTTTAGGTTTCATCCGGCAACGCGTACGGACGCCGGAAGATGCGGAGGACATTTTACAGGACGTGTTTACCAACGTTTTAGCAGCGGCTGCCCATGTCACCAAGCCAATTGAGAATATCGCTTCGTGGGTCTTTACCGCTGTGCGGAACCGGATTATCGACTCGTATCGGAAGAAAAAGGCCGAAAGTTTTTCGGATATGCAGTTGCCCTCGCAAATTGAGGAAGGCTCCGAAGGATTTGAAGCAACGATTGTCGATACCTCAGCAGATCCAGAGCGAGATTTGATGCGGCAAACGATCTGGGAAGCCATTCAGGAAGTGCTGGCAGAATTGCCACCGGAACAGCGTGAAGTGTTCATCAAAAACGAATTTGAAGGCATTCCATTCCGCCAAATTGCGGAAGAAACGGGCGTGAATATCAACACCCTGCTGGCGCGCAAGCGGTATGCCGTTTTACACCTGCGCAAGCGGCTGGGGAAATTGTACGAAGCACTGGTATCCAACGGATAAGCAAATCAGCTTTACAAAACACAAAGGCAGGAGTCAGCAATGGCTCCTGCCTTTTTTATTGCTTTCTGGTAGGAACAGGACCCAGCCCACGAACTGCTCATTCGTAGGTATAAAATCCCTTGCCAGTCTTTCGTCCCAGATGTCCTGCTGCCACCATTTTGCGAAGCAGTGGGCACGGTCGGTATTTATCATCTCCCAGTCCTTTGTGCAGAACCTCCATAATGCTGAGGCAGACATCCAGACCGATGAAATCGGCTAAGGTCAACGGACCCATCGGATGGTTCATTCCCAGCTTCATCACGGTATCAATGTCTTCGACAGAAGCAACGCCCTCCATAACGCAATAAATCGCTTCATTGATCATCGGCATCAAAATCCGATTGGAGACAAAGCCCGGATAATCCTGTACGGTAACCGGAGTTTTTCCCACCTGTTGTGCTAACTGGAAAGTCGTGTTGTAGGTCGCATCGCTGGTTGCCAGCCCCCGTACAATTTCGCACAATTTCATCACCGGCACAGGATTGAAGAAGTGCATTCCGATGACCTTATCCGGCCGCTGCGTCGTTGCTGCCAGCTCCGTGATAGAAATCGAAGAGGTATTGGTTGCAATAATCACCTCCGGTGCCAGATGCTGATCCAGGGTCTGGAAAATTTGTTTCTTGACATCGAAGGACTCCACAACCGCTTCAATCGCAAAGTGGGCATTCGCTGCTGCTGCCGTCAGATCCGTGCTGGTTTGAATCCGCTGCAAAATGGCTTCTTTGTCTTCGGCTGCCACAATGCCTTTTTTGATCTGTCGGTCCAGATTCTTCGAAATCGTTGCTACTGCCTTTGAGAGCACGTCGTCATTCACATCCACCAATGTCACGGAAAATCCCGATTGAGCAAACACATGCGCGATACCATTGCCCATTGTGCCAGCGCCAACGACCAGAACATTCTGCAGGTTCATCGTACCACTCCCGTTATCAATGAAACAACTCTATCACCGGTCACAGAAAGTACTTTTCAATTGCATACGGTAACATTGCACGCCACGTGGGCCAATCGTGTGGCATATCCGTTCCCCAGACATCCAAGGTATGAGGGATGCCCTTCACCTTGAGAATATTCGACAGATCGTACGTTGCCTGAGGATGTTCGTAAGGTCCCTGCGCCGTGAATAAATGGATATGCTGCTTCTGCCGAAGCAAGGAAAGAATACGGCGATCATTCAAATTCGGCAAGTAATCGATCGGTGAATTGAAGTAGCAATTCTCATCGAAGTAGCCATCGGTATACACTTTGAGGTCGTAAATACCGCTCATCGCAATTGTTCCTTCAAATAGATCAGGACGGCGAAACAGGAAATTAGCACCGTGGAGGGCGCCGAAAGACGCACCCGAAGTGATGATCGGCACTCGGCCATTGCAATGGGTAAAAATGAAAGGCACAACTTCGTTTTCCACATACAGCGTATACTGGTAATGCCGGCGGGATTTCTGCCGTGGTGGAATTCGGGGGTTAAGCCAGCTTTCATTGTTGATACTGTTGATGGAATACACCTTCACAACCCCCCGCTCAATGTAAGAACGCAATGCATCGATCATATAAAACCGTTCGTACTCCAGAAAATCCGCTGCCGCGGTCGGAAACAACAACAGCGCAAATCCATAATGCCCGTAAGCAACAATGGGCATTTCTCGCTCCAGCGCCGGGCTCCACCATCGATGAATTTCCCGCTTCACCGTTGTGCTCCCTTTATTGATCGACTTGTCGAATTGCCAATGTACACAATTTTTGGGAAAGAAGGAAAGCGTGCCGGGACGAACAGCAAACAGCTCCCTTTGTGAACCTCAATGATAATCTCCGAGGCAACTGCTCGATTCCGGGCGCCTTCTCGCTTGCCCAGCCGCAGCCATTCTCGCCGCAGTGCCCACTGCAAACCGTGTGTTGTGAGCAGAGCCGCTGGCTGTGGAATGAGCGAAATGGTATCCCCAGGTTGCACTGAACACCGCACCGATTGGGTAACCCCGATGGCAATTTGCTGGTGATCATAAATCCAGAGAAAGTGGTGCCGTGAATACCGAATGTAGATGCTCCAGTTGTTCAACGTGTGGTCAAAATCCTGCCCGTGAATGCCAGTGATCAGTATACTTCGATGCCCCTGCTTCAGGGCATAGCGCAGCGCTTTTTCAAAATCCGGTTCTTCCTGCGAAGGATCATACACAGTCGGCACCGGATATGCCGCCGGATCAGAAGAATCAAAATCGCCAACCACAACGCTGGGCAGAATGTGGTACTCCTGCAAGAGTCGCAAGCCCGCCCCATCGGTTGCGATAATGGGGAGATGTGAAAAAAATCGAAAAAAA
The DNA here is from genome assembly GCA_026996895.1 of Candidatus Kapaibacterium sp. GTDB lineage: Bacteria > Bacteroidota > Ignavibacteria > Kapaibacteriales > WFXC01 > WFXC01. Next base: position 204 of record JALWJX010000027.1, on the reverse strand, counting down.
TCCTTCGGCGGGATGTCACCGTTGGCACACACGATGGCGGTGGGTTCAGGAATGTGGTTATTTGAGCTAAATTCGTTATTTTTGACAACCTCAGAGGGCATTGGAAGTTCCAATTTTGATAGAAACGCCCAATGAACGGGCAGCAATCTCAAAGATTGTTCAGAAGTTTCATAAAGAGGAGGCAAACGCAATGGCTCAGCGGAA
>JALWJX010000026.1 GCA_026996895.1 Candidatus Kapaibacterium sp. | reverse complement strand
TGCCCGTTGACAATCGCTTTCAGCAGGTTCACACAAATTTCCAGATCATACAACCCTACCTGTTGCGTGTTGGTAAACGCCGGGAAATTGTGACTCAACACATCCCCGGTTGCCATATTCGCGTTGCGAATCGTATCGCGCGCTTTATACAGCAGGACACCATTTTTGCGTACCCTGGCTATGACCTCGAATTCTGTTACGGTATTGAGCCCGACGTTCTGGAATTTTGCTGCAATGTCGACCGGCACGCCCTGTGGATACTTGAAATTGCGCGGTGGATCGTTTGTGTATGGATTGACTATCTCCCGCACCGACATATCATTGGCATACGCAATGATAAAGTCCTTGACCCACTGCTGGGTATAATTCAAACTGGGGATGGAGTAGCTGGCAATCAGCCGGTAGGAACCACCGGAAATATTGGTCAGATCCAGCGCGCCGTTCTGTCCGGCGGCTGTCCCCCTGGCTGCTGGAATCTCCAGCGTTGCTTCGCCATTGCCAGTTCCAGTGTAGTTCAGGATCGTATCATTCGGATTGCCGGCTTCGTGCGCGATGTAAATCGGTGTCAGCGACGGAAGGGGACCCACGATCTTGTAGGTCAACTGAATATCCCGTCCCTGGTGGATATCATCGAAGGTCAGATACGGATGCGGATGTTGTGCATCGCTGCCGTCGTATACTTCACCAGAGCGCAGAATCCGGCGTGGGTCCACATCATCGGGGAACGATTCGGTAATCCCGATTTCCACCAGCAGTCGGATCACCGGACGCCAAAATTGGCTGTTCTGCTCGCGCGTCCACCACGGATCAAGCGTAAATTCTGACTGACAATAATCGTCGTCATCTTGACTGGTCTGCAATGTTGCCCGAAATCCAGCATATGCAACTCTGACATCCGGCTGTCCCCCTGACCGATCCCCCCGATAACTACAAAACTCAATCACCAGATTCTGAGCACCATTCCACCGAAAGGGGGTCTGGAAGAAGTGGTAGTATACCCCGTCTTGTACCCCTGGTTGTTGCCAATCCGGCGGCATCGGTGTCGTGATCGTCTCTGAGTACACTTCGGTCAAATTGCTATAAAGATGGTCTGGGCTCGCATTTCCCAACCACCACCAAGTCCAAACATACGGAAACGCATCATCACCAACATGCCCCATCTGAATCGTCATCTGCCGCGTCATATTCGGGTCATATTCCCAGAAGCTGGGGTTACCCCACGAATAAGACGGCCTTTCTCGAACCTCGATTCCAATTCCGACGATCTTCGATCCTCCTGGTAGTCCCGCAGCGGTTAACTCCGACTGCCGCAAGATGTACTGCCGGTTTTCGGTCTCGTACCAATCTGAATAGGGATTGATCCGCCAGCCACCCCACAGACTCGAAGACCACCGCTCCCACGATCCCCCAATCCGGAACTCCAGGTACTGCGCCTGCGAGAACTGAAAGGCTCCGATGGCGATGCCCAGGGCAAGAACGCCCATCCACCAGCGTGCAATGGCGTGTCGCTTCATCATCTGTCTGCTCCTTTGATTTGTGAAACAACTACCCACTCAGTGTTTCTATGAAAGAAACCCTGTAACCTTTTCCCCATTTGATGTGTTCTTTGTTCCGGTTTTTTGTACATACATTGCATCGTCTGCGTAGAAAAGGACAAAAAGTGTGCCAGGGCGCCGAAGGGGAAATCTGGCACTCCAGAAGGGGTGGGAGTGTCAGAAAAGGTGAACAATGCTAATTTCTTCTGACAGCCCAGTGTCAAGAAAGACGAACAATTGCGCCCACCACCGACGAAGCAGTACAGGAGGAAAAGCAGCCAGCAGATAAGAGGCAATAGAACGAAAGTTTCTTACCTGAGGCAAATGCTAAATCTGCGCACGCGAGAGTGCATGCTCCAGGGAAAAAGCATCATTTCCGTGGCATCACTGCTTTTGCAAGCAGCGCAAACACGATAGCGCTACCACCACCGCAGTCTCTGCCCGCAACCGCTGCGTACCGAGATTCCAGAGTGTAGCAGCAGGGGATGCCCGGAAATGCTGGAGTTCTGTTGTACTCCAGCCTCCTTCTGGTCCCACGCAGAGCGCGATTCGGGCGGCGGCTATTGGCGCTGGAGATTGTCCGGAAACATCGGCAACGATCAGTGCCTCAAACCGGGATGCGGCTGTTTCCAGAAACTGCTGCACAGTCATCGGCGTCCACACTTCCGGTAGTATTGCCCGTTGCGCTTGCTTCAGCGCAGCGAGCAGCTTGGCGTGGAGCCGACTTTTGTTGATCGTTCGTTTCACCGACCGTTCAGCAACCAGAGGTGCAATCGCCGTTGCACCCAGCTCCGTTGCTTTTTCCATCAGAAATTCCCACCGGTGTCGATCGTGCAAAATAGCAGGAGCGACCACCAACTGCTGCCACGGCAGGTTTTCCGGCGCTGCGCGGAGCACTTCGCACTCCACCCGCTCCTTGCTCATTCGGGTGATTCTCGCAACTACTCGATAGCCAGCGCCATTGGAAATCATCAGGGTATCCCCCGGTCGGAGTCGAAGCACGCGGGCGTGATGGGCTTCCGATCCGGTAATATCAACAACGCTGTGATCCGGTGTCAGTTTGGGCTGATACAAGCATTCCATTGCGCCAGTGATCCCATTGCTGATGCAAAAAATTGATTTGCCGAACAAAGTACTCCGGTCCTGCAACCGACTCTAAGGAAAAATGTCCTCCACCCGGAATACCATACCACACTTTCTGCGGCGATGGAAGTGCCTGATAGATTCGCCATCCGTGTTCCACCGGAATATCTTCATCCGCTTCGCCGTGGATCACCATCACCGGTTGTTGGATCGACCGCGCTGTGCGTTCCGGCACAATCGCAAACGGATCGAAGCCTGCACGTTTCCCCGCCAGCCACAAGAAAAGATCAGAAACCCGTCGGAATGGAAGGTAATAGTAGCGTCGGCAATAGTGAGCAACGATTTCTGGCAAAGAGGCAAAAGCACCAACAATGATGCCGCAGTGGAAGCGCCTTTCTCGCACCAGCGCCTGCACCGCAATTGCTCCGCCCAGAGAATGTCCAACAACCGCCCAGAATTCGGCTGTCGGGTCATTCTGTGACACCACGTTCAGAATACATCGAATATCTTCCACTTCCTTTGCCCCGTAGGTACAGTACCGTCCTCCGCTCTCGCCCTGTGCTCGCGCATCGAAACTCACAACAGCAAATCCTGCCTTGACAAAATGGCGAGCGACTGGCAACATATACTCTTTGCAACTGGAAATGCCGTGCAGCAGAAGAACCTTCCCCTTGGGCGGTACTTCGGGATACAGGATCCAGCCCTGCAACTGCACTCCATCTGTAGTGAATACCTGCAAAGGCTTCCACCGATCAATCCCATACGCTCGTGGATCGGTCGATGGCAACCACGAAGATTGCTCCGGATTTGCCCGACGGGGACGAATAATCTGCGACGCTCCCCACCACAGCACGGCAGTGACTGCAAGAATGACAGCCGCGATTCCGATGATCCATTCACTCAACATCCGACAAATACCGTAAATGTGCCCCACATCGCTGGCGACAATCGCTGGCACCGAAGCCCGGAATGAGAATCGCTCCTCTGGTACGGCGTACCAGTTCACACTCCGGAAGGCGGCTCAGCACATACGCCCGAATCTCCACTGCCGGGTGGGTGGTCAACTGATCAATGTGCCAATGAACGCTTTTCTGCTGCTGGCAATGCCGCTGCAACCGAAATGCCCATTTTCGCTTCGCGCTGCCAACATACACATACCAACCGGCGGGCAGTCGAGCAGCCGTTTTCGCAATGGACACAGAAACCGGTTGATGGAGCCTGAGAAACAACCGGTAGCTCTGCCACGGCTGCTCACATGCGGCCAAAATGGTATTCAGGCTTTCGGACCTGCTCCACATCCAGCACATTGAACAAAATTTCCTTCCCTTTTTCCGACTCTGCTTTGAACAATCCCCAGATAATGGCATACGCCATCATCGATCCCAGGATGAGCACAGCGGCAATGACATTACCGATGGGCGGAAGAAACGGCGCTACAAATTGGAGGAGCAATAACAAGCTAAACGATCCCAGGATGCTAAAGATTGGGATCAGCCAGCGAAGCGTTCGATCCGGCAATCGCACGGCAAAGAGAATACGCGTTCCTCCTTCTTCCCGATCCCGGAATCGTCCGCGATATCGGAGCGAAAATGCAGGCACCTGTGGGATCACCCGACAGAGTTCAAATCCCTGCTCGAACACATCTCCTTGAAAAACAATGTGCTCTTGCCGCTGTTGCATCAGCAACTGACGAAGTCGTTCTTGTACTACTTCCCGCGGCAACGAGGTTTCTAACACCCACCGCTCATAGGGCACTAACCACATTCCCTTGCCGATTTCTCGATGGACACTACCAAAATTTCAATTTACGAATTTTGCCTCTCTCTCTGCAACGCCTTCAAAATATTTCGCTGAAATTTCGTCTCTATGCCGTGTTTTTGCAGCAAAGCCGACCTAGCTCAGTTGGTAGAGCAGCGCACTCGTAATGCGCAGGTCGCCGGTTCGAATCCGGCGGTCGGCTCTCCCTTCCGTTAAGTTTTTCCCGCTTTAGACGACAATAGCAGTGTGGAAGAATGTCGGCAAGGATTGCCGCTGTTCCCGAAGGATGTGGGACAAACGATGGATGTCCGACAAATTCACTCTGGAAGTGGCGGCACTTTCCAAACCTTAGCGTCTGTAGCGGTGCACCGCCAGCGCCAGAAGATAGAAGCAACTCAGAGCCGTTCCATTCATACCCCAGCAGTCACTGAACCGCCTCAGGAATCGCTTCCTGCTGGACTTCAGGAAATCAAGCTCTATCTGGAAAAACTCTTTGGCATCGCCTTGACTCTGCGAGAGTATTCACTGCAAACCACCGCTTTGCAAACGACCGTTGTGGAAGCACACACAGAATCGCTATCGCTGGAGGGTACGTTTGCAACCTCAGATGGGCAATCGGTTCATTTCCAGCTTACGATCCAGCAGATGAGCGCCAAAGTACTCAATGTCAATGTCCAAATTGGCAACCGATCGATGACAGCGCGCGGTGGGCCGAGCATTGCCATTAGCGCTACTGCTGTGGAACTCCAATCTTTCAGCTTTCAGCTTACATCCACGCTGCCACTGAAAAAACTGTTCATTCCTTTTACGGATCTCCGCAACGGAACAATGGCTTTCGATCGCGATCACGATGGGAAAATTGATCTCCGCTCTGAAGTGTTCACACCACCGTCCATTGCATTCTCACAGGTGCTTGAAGAAAATAAAGCAACACAGACAGAACCATCGGTAGAAACCGTTGCACGACTGGTTGACCAGAAAGTTTGACGGTTGTTCTCTCAGGGCGACAAAGAGAGGTTGCCGCTTCGGTTTGCTGGCTACGCAAAGGTTGAATCACGGCCTTCAAACGGCAAATGATCAAGGAATCAGCGAGAACATCTTGTCTGTTATCTGGAAAGTGGGGTTGATTGCATCTGGAACGACTTATTCTTCTCGCCAGCATCGTCCAGCACAAGGAGGCAATTTTTGTAGGGCGGCACAATTTCCACTGTACCGGTGCACCGTACTGGGAGGGGATGGGTAAACAGCGGTCCTGCCCAGACGAAAGTGTGGAACTCGCCGTTCTCTCCACAGGGATCCACCGCTGGCGGCAATTGCTTTATCCACTGCGGCGTGAAGGGTTGCCCCAGCAGGGATTCGTCAAGTTTGGAAGCGTCGATACACACAACGACTGATTTCCACTGTGCAGCAAAAAATTCCTGCAAAAGATCCGTTGTCGATTCGCCCCACAGCGGAAACAGCAATTGCTGCGGGAGGGATGCAAAGATACGTTCCCGATACTCCCGCAAATCTTCGAGAAAAATATCGCCGAAAGCGACATAGTCCACCGTTTGCTGCACCAGCACCTGACGCATAATCATTTCGTATGCGGTATTCGGCGCATTTTCAGGAATGTAAAACGGCACAACCGGCAATTGCAGGGCTGCTGCCTGTGCCCGGATGAGCGATTCGGGTACATAGTGAAACGGCGTTCGCCGATCCTGCTGGCGAAATGTCACCAATAGTCCAACAACGGTGTAGCGCGGGTCGTTCCGCAGTCGTGCGAGCGCCAGCGCGCTATCCTTCCCTCCACTCCACGATAACAGCACTGTCGTTGCCATTATCGCGCGGTATCCTGCATTGAGCGAACGTATTGGTGAGCATAGCGGCGGAGCGAATCGATGAGCCGGCGGAACCGTTCCGGATCTTTCGCCATTTCAATGTACACTCGTCGAAACTCCTCTCTGGTAAACCCATTCTGCCGCAGAATCTCCCGCACCTTCGGATTGGCAACAGCCGTATCGGGATACAGCTCTCGAACGATCAGGATATCCCGATACGTACGGATAAACCGATCTTCGGTTCCCCGATCGCACTGCGTCAGGATGCCCAGCACCATTACACAACAAACCCATAAACCGATGCGCATTACCTCAGCGCCCTCCTTTGCCCCGGAGCACAACCGGAATGGTTTTCAGCAAGATTTTGATGTCCATCCAGATGTTGTAGTTTTCTGCATAGAACACATCCAGAATCATCGCTTCGTGGATACTCAACTGCTCAGACTTTTCACGCCCCGTTACCTGCCACAGTCCAGTAATGCCGGGAAGCACCAAGAAACGTCGTTTGTGCCAGTCATCGAAGTATTCCATTTCGTACGGCAAACACGGTCGCGGACCGACCAGGCTCATTTCTCCGCGCAGGACATTGATCAATTGCGGAATTTCATCAATACTGTACTTCCGCAGAAAGCGACCGATGGGCGTAATGCGGGGATCATTTTCCACCTTGCCCATAAACTTGCCCTGTTTCAACCGCTCCTGTGCAACTTTTTGATGCAGATGCTCACTGCCAACGTACATTGTGCGAAACTTAAACATTTTGAACAGCTTCCCGCCACGTCCCACCCGGTAGGTTGTATACAGCACTGGACCTCTGGAGGTCAACTTGATCAACACCGCGATGACCAGACAGGGCAGCAGCAGCACTGCTGCCATTGAGGATGCCAGCACCAGGTCTAATAGCCGCTTTGCCAGATCATTGGGGCGAATGACAAAGGGAGAGGTCAACTGAATATAGCCTAAGGCATCCTGAGGGCTGAGGTCTTTGCCTTCCCGGAGGATAATTTCAAAGTGGCGGGAGTGCACCATCACGGGCAAGCCGGTTGCTTTACAGCGCTGAATGATTTCCAGCAATCGATCGTACTCAACGGCGTTCATAAAAATGTAGATCTCATCCGCCCCCGTAGACAGCACGTGAGTCATCACATCATCAACCGGACCCAGGATAGGAAATCCCAGCAAGGTCTTGCCAATTTTGTTCGGATCATCATCGACAAACCAGACTCGCTCAATATCCAGCTCCGGATCATTCAGCACCCGCAGTGCAAACTGTTCTCCTGCCCGCCCTGCGCCAACCACCAGCGCCCGTTTGCGGAACCCTTCTCCTAAGGAGATAACTTTCCGAATCACCAACCATCGGATGATGGATCGCTCCACCATCACCAGTCCAACGCCACCAACAACAAAGCCCAACAGATAGCCACGTGCAGAGGTCGCTAATGGCGAATCTTTCAGGAAAAAGAGCAGGACAATCGCTGCTACTGCCACCGTTACGAAGGATTTCAGGATCTGGACAAACTGATCTGCCAGCGAAACAATGACTTTGTACCGGTACAAATTGTTTACCCGGAACATTCCCAGTACCACCAATCCAGCAACGCTGTAGAAAATGGTTGTGGATAACTGAAACTGGGCGGTAAACTTGGGAGAGATCAAATGTGCCAATTCTGAAAGTCGGAAGGCAATGACGATGCCGATGGCAAGCTGAATGGTGATGAGATCCAGCAACACCAGCCACCACGGAATCCGCTGTTGCAGGTTCGGCTCGCCTTTTTCCCCCTGCTGCGTGGGTGTCGAAACGACGTCGCTCCTTTCTTCTGTCTCGCTCATTTACTCTTTTCGGAACAAGCCCCACATTGCTGTTTCCGCAAAACGTAAATTTACGATATATTGCCCAAAAGGCAATGTGCTAATCGGGAGCACTGTCCATCGATCCGGCACAAAATGCATTGAACGGTGAAAAAGCAATCGCCCATCCAGAGACCAGATTCCTACCGTTGCCGTTGCTGGTACTTCAATGGCTGGCTTCATCCAGAGGTGGTTATCAATAATTCGCACCTTCAATGCCGGAGCAGAAGATAGTGGCGTATGAACAGCACTCAGGTTGACCGCTGCCAGCGTCCGCTGTAAATGCGCAGTGAGTTCGGCTTCAGTCGGAACGGCACCAAACAGCAGAATAAAATGCCGCTCTTCTCCATCGGCTATCGGGGTATCAAAGTACACTCCCGTCACGCAGGCAATGTCGCCAGCTCCCGAATACTGGAGCGTGGTATCGGAAGTCAACGCTTGAATTTTCTCAGCATTGGTAAACCCATCATACGTCCCAAAAGGAGTACCTGCCGCATTTTGATTATTGTTGAATCCCGCAAACTGGGGCCGTCCCTGACCATCCTCGATCAAGACGCCGGTCACAGCCACCGGGAAATCGCCGTCGCGCCACGCTATACCCAGAGCGCCCAGCGCCTGGAGTGTTCGGAGCAGATCATTCCGCAGAGCGATCCGGTTCGCATCGCCAAACGGTCCAATGTCCCAATCGAAGAAATAGCCAACAGCAAGATGGGGGAGTGTTTGCCCTGAGACATTTTTGACCGTCACTCGCAGCGCTGCAATCCCCGTCTGGGGCGGAAGGAGCACCGTTTGCGTTACCTGAATCCCGATGGGTGTTGCCGCACGATCATCCTCGATAATGCTGGTATGCTCATCAGGTGGAATGAATCCTTTCAAAGGGCGAAAATCGTCATCCAGACTGCTCTGGATTCCCCGAACGCTGCTGACCACCTTTCCCCCGGAAGTTGCAAAAATGCCCGCTTCAAACAGAATGTTTCCCCAAGGAGCGATCTGGAATCCAACACCGCCGGTCCGATGGGATGGCGACAACGACGCAAATCCAATGGCACCTCGATCAGCCATCGAAAAACGCACTACGCGGTTGTCAAAGGTGGTGTACGTGCGCAGCGGAGCGGTGGTGGGTGTAAACTTCAGGAAGTGGTAATCCAGATATTGTCCGGCATCATCTTCAAAGGTCAGTCGAAAGATCACCGGTTGTCCCTGCGTATTCCGCAGGATCATCCGGAAGCGAAAGCGGAGCGTATCCCCACTCCGCACATTAACGACGGAATCCTCCGCCTGAATAAGCTCCAGCGAACTCTGGTTCTGGAACAACTCCAGCGTTGCTAACAACCAGTTACTGGGACCCAGGTCGTTCCGCATCACGACCGTAAGCACCATTGTGTCCCCAAGTGCAAATTGTCGCGGTTCGGCGCCATCGGGCGACTGGAAGCTATGCCTCAGGTATCGCAATCCCGGCGCTGCAAAAGGATCGCGGGTCACAACCTGATAAAGGTCGAGCCGGCGCGCTACATACGGTGCAATGCGCGTATTTTTATCCGTAATATCAACCACACACTGGCGGACGAACGTCAGGGCTTGCTCTGCTGTCAATGCCGGATTTTTTGCCCGCGCCAGTGCCACAGCAGCCGACGCTACTGGTGTTGCCCCAGAGGTTGCGCCAAATGTGCCGTATCCACCGTTGTTTTTGGTCGTCCACGCTCCCTGGGCAGGAGTAAAGATGGGCACGTGGGGACCATAGGCAGATGCATCGGTTACTCCATCATTCACCGTGCAGACGCCGACGCCCAGCACAGCGGGAAATGCGGCGGGATAGAAAGGATCATCGGTGCCGTGATTGCCAGCACCAGCGACCACTGCTGTTCCTCGAGCCGTTGCATAATTGACGATGGACTCTTCAATAACCGAAGCAGCAGAACTCCCCCAGCTACAGTTGACAACAGCAAATCCCATCATTGCGGAATACAAAATGGCGTCGTAGCCATAGATGATAAAGTTGGAGCCGCCCGGCATCGTTTTCATTGGGAAGATCCGACATTGATTCGCAACTCCCGCAATTCCCTTGCCATTGTTCACCGTTGCTCCGGCAATGCCTGATACTGCAGTCCCATGTCCATTACCAAACGTCCTGTTTGGATCGCTCCCATCGTCTTGCCACGTAAAATTGCATCCTCGCCAGTCATCGACATATCCATTGCCATCGTCATCAACGTAATTGTTGGGAATTTCGCCCCGGTTGATCCACAACGACGGCTCCAGATCCTCGTGCTCCTGAAATACCCCACTATCGGCAATGCCAATGACGACAGTGGTATCACCGGGAAACTGTTCCCACGCTTCTTCTGCCCGGATCACCTGCAACATCTCCTGCTGCGGATAATAGGGATCATTGGGTGGTCCTAACGGCTGAGCAGCGAAGAAAGGGGTTGCAATTTCCAGAATTGGATATTTTTCCAGCAGTCGCTGTGCCATTACTTCCGGCACTTCATCTTCCGCATACCACACTGTAAAGCTGCGCACCAACTGTTCTTCCAGCGCTACCATCTGATAATACCGGTCTGAATTCACCTGAATACCCAGCCGCTGTCGCTCCTTGGGATTATACAACACCGTCTGCTGTGGCAGCAGCACCGGTTTCGCTTCCCGAATTTCGGGGATCAGTTGCACCACTGCTTGAGGATCCAGCGATGGCAGTGTTCCAGAACGGAATCGGATCCGCAAAGCGTGCGCTACCACCGGCGCTCTTCGTCCCACCGCAGGATCTGCTGGCAACACCACCAGCGCTGGCCGCATTCCGGCAAACAGCTCACTACCCAGCAGCACGAAAACAGCTACAATCATCCAGAACCGCATCATTCCGCCATCCACTTTGCCTGACAATTCTCTAAGGGTTTCCCAAATTTACCGAAGATTCCGAAACTGACTGGTGATCCTTCCCTCATTGTATCCCGCGTCTTTTCTCCAGCTTCCTCAGCACCGCTTCTGGTGAAAGCATAGTATTCCACCGTTTGTGCATCCCCTGATAGGAGATAGCAGGACTCTTCTACACGTAAAGGTCGACAAAAACCCCTTTGGCAAATTCTGCACTAAAAGAGAGAGCTGAAGGCTGTGCCAGGGCTGTATAGGTAGAGGTCGATGGAACGGTCAATTCCTGCGCATCGGGTAATGGAGAGGCGGAAAAACGGCGTTGTTGGAATTGCTCCCGGTACTGGCGGATTCGATCATACCGCTCCTGAAGCTGGCGATACTCAGAATGCGCTTGCCGCAACTCCTGCTGGACTTTGAATAAATCCCCCTGCGACTCCCCACCCCACCGTGCCTGCTGCTGCAACGTTCGGAAATCCTGCTGGAGTCGGCGGAATCGAGCATACTGCTGCTCCAGGCGCTTCAGCAAATGCTGCTCACTGCGCCTCCCACCGACATACGTTATGACTGGTTGCGCGATTACCGGAGCTTCCATCTTGCTGCTTTGACCTATCCAATGCCATCATCGGCATTTCAGCTCTAAAATCAACTGTTTTGCTTACACCACTGCGGTACAGCGATGGACAATGGTGTTGCCAACAAGTGAAAATCTCGATCGACTGGCTCACAGGAAATTGGAAACACCTGATAGGCCTGCGCCAAGTTCTGCGCTTCCAATCCGCTGAACGCCGGTAAACCCTTCCCGAAAAACTTCGGCGCAATAAAAAAGTGGAACTCATCCACCAGCTCATTGTGAACGAAACTGCTAAACACCTGGGCTCCCCCTTCAACCAGAATGGAGGTAATCTCCATTTCCCCCAGCTTCCGCAGTAGCTCGCAGAGATCCAGTTGCCCTGGCTCCGCTTCCGGTACTGGAAGCACGGTCACACCACTCAGTTGCAAATCATTTGCTTTATGCGATGTTGCACGGTCCTCCTTACACACCACGATCGTTTGCCGCCGATAGGGATCTAAAAACAAATTTAACTGGAGCGGCAGTGATAGCTCAGGATCCAGCACAATGCGTTTTGGGGATCGTCCGGGAATTTCTCGAACGGTTAAGGATGGATTATCCACTCGAGCAGTCCGCTCTCCGATCAGCACTGCATCGACTTCCGCCCGCAACTGATGCACCCGCTTCCGGCTTTCTGGTCCAGTAATCCACCTGGAGCTTCCTCGACTGGTGGCAATGTATCCATCGAGGGTCTGGGCAATTTTGAGGATCACATACGGAAACTGCGTGCGCACGTACTTGGTAAAAAACCGGTTAATCCATTGCGCTTCCTTTTCGAGCACCCCAACGCTCACCTCAATCCCTGCCTCTCGAAGCCGCTGCACTCCTTTGCCGTTCACAACGGGATTGGGATCGAGCATACCAATTACGACACGACCAATCTTTTTTTCGATGATCAGATCCGTACACGGCGGTGTTTTGCCATAATGTGCGCAGGGTTCCAGATTGACCACCAAAGTTGCGCCAGCAACATCTTCTGTTGCATTCCGAATCGCTTCAACCTCGGCGTGTGGACCCCCAACATATCGATGCCATCCTTCACCTATGACCCTTCCATCCTTGACAATAACACAGCCAACTCGCGGATTGGGACTCACAAACCCTGACCCTTTGAGCGCCAATTCCAGCGCCCGCCACATTGCTTGCTCGTCACTCATCACCCTCTCCGATTCTGAACGCAACCTCTGTCTTCAGTGGAGCAGGAACAATCGGTAAAATAAGCTCTGCCCGATACTTTCCCAGCGGCACTTTTCGTCCCCGCCGATCCCTTAGCGCCCATCGAAGTTCGTACCGGTGCAATTCTCCGATACGTTGCGGCTCCACAGGACCGATGACCTGCAGAAACATTCGCCCTTCCGCAGAATTCCATATCAGATTCCCGCTGGCGTCATACACCTTGACCCGCAACCGCTCGGAGGTCGGGAAATATTCGCGCTCCAAGAATCGCAGCCGTTCGGCTAAGACCACAAATACTACCACGGAGTCACCTTCAAACTCCACTCGCCCCTCCAGCCGCAACGGTGGCTGCGCCCGCTGTGCCGGCTGCGGCGGCGGCAATTGGAATTGGTGTACGCTTTCATACTTCTTGCCATCGAAGGTGGTGATCAATACGTGCACTTCCAGACTTGAAAATTCTACTCCTTGCGGATTCTCCCACGCAGCTTCACCGTGGATCGTAAGCGATGCCGTGTTGAGTTCCTCAGAAATCTGCCCCGATGAAGACAACAGTGGATGCAGGGTATCGTAGAAAGAAGTTCCCGGCACGTGTACAATCAGGTGCATATCTTTGAGCGAACGGACAAAGCGGAGTGACGGCGACTGATCGTTTCCGCTACCACTGAGCGCTACCGTCAAACTGACGGTTCCCTGTCCTCCCCGCTTCGCTGTGACCGTTGGTTTTACCGGTGGCTCTGGATATTGTTTCCCCGACTCCATCATCGTACACTGTACCAGTATGACCGTTCCGAGCAGAATCCATCGCATACTGCTATCCTCTGCACTGCTCAACTACCGAAAAGTAAAATTTACAAAAAAATCGGCAAATGATCATCGCATACTGCCTGAAGGATGCGCCCAAGCTTCGGCGCCGCCAGGGCTGACGCCTGCACAACCTCTGTGTGACTCACTCCGGTTGCTGGCAATTCCGACAGCACATTCGTAATTACGGAACACCCAGCTACCTTCATTCCCAGTGTTGCGGCAACTGTTGCTTCAATGACAGTAGACATTCCGATCGCATCACCGCCCATAGTACGGTAAAATCGCACTTCTGCCGGCGTCTCGTAATTCGGACCACTGACCCCCACATACACTCCCTGCTGAAAGGGAATTTCCAGTTTCAACCCAATCTGGACCAACGTTCTGCGGATTTCCGCTGAATATGGTGATTGCCGAAGAGAAAATGCTGCCAGCTCAGGGATTGGCGGAAAGCAATTCAGGTGATCGAGCAGGAGCATCAAATCTCCGGTGGCAAAATGGGGATTCAGTCCGCCAGCCGCATTCGTCAGCAGCACGCTGGAGCATCCCGCAGCAGCCGAAATGAGGACCGGTGCTGCAATGACTTCTACCGGGAATCCTTCGTACCAGTGAAAGCGCCCGCTCCATAGCAATATCGTTCTGTTCCACCGACGGCTCTTCAGAATTCGCAGCACTCCCTGATGCCCGGTAACCGTCGGCGCTGGCAATGCCGGGATACGTTCATACGGAATTTCCGCTGCTGCCGGAAGCTCCAGTTGCAACCCACTTCCCAGGAGCACAGCAAGGGCAGGTGGTGAAGGAAGCAGTTCCCGTACGATTTCAACTGCCGGTTGATGCAAAGAATGCCACCGCGTAAGGATACCAGACACTGCTTCAGTTGCCATCGCTGGCAACCCTACTCATTCCTTTCCTTCCGCTTCCTGCAACAGTTGCTCCTCAAGCTGCATTCGCAAAGTGCGGCGATCCACTGATCCGCTCTTTGTCCGCGGTAACTGCTTCACGAACACCAGTCGCACAGCAGGCAACGATCTGAATTCCTTCTGCAGCATCTCTCGAAACACCTGTTCCAGATGAGACGATGGGTGCTCAGAAGGTTTAAGCACCACCGTGGCTACCAGGGTCGGGGTATCGTGGAGATAAAACGACAAAGCTACCGCTTCATCGACTGCAGGATGCAGGAGCAGAAGCAACTCCACTTCAGCAGGATCAATCCGTTGCCCTTCCAGTTTGAAGCTTTCGTCAGAACGTCCCAGAATGGTAAAATACCCCTCATCATCGTACATCGCCAGATCGCCCGTCCAGAAGGTTTCCGGGCATCGATTCCAGTACTGCTGCACAGTCTCCGGTTCATTCCACACCGAACTTAACATCGCCGGCAACGGACGGCGGAAGACCAGATAGCCTCCGACATCAGCAGAGAGGGACTCACATTCTTCGGAGACGACATCGGCTATCACGCCGGGCATTGCTTTGCCCACTTTTCCTGCTTTGGCGGCAAAGAAGGGGAGGGAAGCCAGCGCTGGCGTTGCTACTTCCGTTTGCCACCAGCTATTTGCCACCACCCCCTGATCTGCCAAAATTGTTTCTTGCCACCATTGATGCAAAGCCGGTGAAAGATGATCGCCAGCACTGAGCAGGAGCCGCAAGGAACTGTGATCGTATCGCTGTGCTTCCTCTGTAAAGGACTGGCGGAGCGCTCGCAACATTCGCGGCGTCGTTGTCACCACATTGATCCCGTGCCGCTGCACCAGCTTCCAGAAAACGGTATCCTCAGGATAGAACACTGACCCCGCTCGAATGAAGCTGGTACTGCCACAGAGCAGCGGCATATACACCATTGCCGTATGCCCAACAATCCAGGACAGCTCTGCAAGGGTCCACAGAATATCCGAATCCTGCACTCCTATGAGCGTTTTCCCAAAATGATACGCAGCAACCGCATAACTGCCGTGCGAATGCACAATGCCGCGAGGTGCTGATCCTGACCCGCTGGTAAAGACAATAAACAACGGATCGGTTGCCTGAAGCGGCACTGGATCGCACCATTGCGGAAATTCATCGATGTAATCGATAAAGTCTTTTTCTCGCTCGCCCGTCAGGGATAGCGTCGGTTTGACCCGCCGATGCACCAGCACCAGTTCCACACTTTCCAGTCCTTCCAGCGCTGCGCTGACAATGCTATACAACGGATGCACCTGTCCTCCCTGCTGCAAAACATCACCACAGATCACCACCTTCGGCGCCAGGGCTTCCAGTCGTGCCCGCAACGGTGCAACACCCAGTTCAGGATACAAAAAAGCGTGGAGCGCACCAATTCGCGCCGCTGCCAGCATCGCTCCAACCGCTTCAGGACCGGGCGGCAGGATAATCGCCACTCGATCCCCCTTTTGCACCCCTGCCGCTTTCAGCCCGTTTGCGGTCTGACTGACGCGCCGCAAAAGCCGATCGTACGTAACCAGCAACTCGCTGCCGTCCTCATACGCACAGATTAGCGCGACTTTGTTCCGATTCTTTCCGCTGGCGTGTCGATCTAAAGCGTTGACCGTGATATTGAACAATCCGCCCGTAAACCACTCATAACTGCCATCGCTGCGGCGATGCAGCACTTTCTCCCACGGACGTTCCCAGACCAATTCTGATGCGACACTTCCCCAATACTGTTCGGGAAACGTAATGGAATGCAAATACAGAGCATCGTAATCGTGGACGGACAGCAACTGCCGCACAGACTCCGGAACAGGAAATGTTTGTTCACCATTCCACGCCGCACTGAGCATTTTCTGATCCCTTGTTGATATTTCACAATCGCTTCCACCGCAACAGATCCTGCAGCGTCTGCACCCCGCTGCGTTGCAGCTTATGTACAAAAATAAGGAAAAGCTGGGCGGTAAGAAACGCATCACCAATTGCCGTATGGCGCTCTTCCGGACGTAAATGATACCGCTTCGCCAGCTTATCCAGGCTGTAGTCACTACTGGAAATTTCTTCCATCGATCGGTTCGGATGCTCAATCCGCATCGCCAGATGAGCAGTATCAATTGCCGGGTTATAAAGCCGGATGCCCCACAAACGGCGTAAGGAAGCGGATATAATCGATCGATCAAAGGCTATGTGCTGTCCAACCAGGACGCTGTTGTCAACGTATTGCAACCATCGCCGCAAAACTGTTTCCAGGGCTTCTCCTTCCTCAATATCCCTGGGTCTCAACCCGTGGATCGAAATGCTTTCTTGCGGCAAAAGCTGCTGCTTGTGCGCAATAATAGCTTCAAACGAATCTTCGATGACAATCTCCAGACGGCGAATCGCCACCGCTCCGATGGAGAGTAAAAGATCCTTGCGAGGATTCAATCCGGTGGTTTCCGTATCCAGTACCACAAAACGAACCTGATCCAAAGGCAAGTGATGCTGGTTGCGCTCCGCCATGCGCTCCAGATACCGACATACTTCCGGGGGCAATTGCTGCCGCCGACACTTCCAGTGCGCAATCCACCAACGAATCATTATGCCCTTTCTCACTCCAGCACAGAGAAGGGAAACGCCCAGTGACACAGGAAATTTGATTCCGCGCAATCCCTCCCTGCATCCTCTACCAGCGAAAAGTGTTTGTTCTGCGCCCCTTTCCCGGCTTCGGTGGTGGCGGCGGTAAAAACTCTTCTGGAACGTTGCTTTGCAGCCACTGAAGGATCTCCTCGTTTTCGAGATGCTCGATGAACTCCTCAATCCTGTTCATGCTGACAGTAAACGAAAGCTCTACCACAAACTCGCTCCCCCTCACTTCCAGATTGCTTATACCGGAGGTTGCAACACTTATTACCTCGAATTCTTTACTGTCAAACTCAATGGGCCCCCAACAAACGATGGAAGCGTGCAGGACACAGGGAAATCATCAATTCAAATTTCACGCTCTCTTCAACAATGAGACAGCACTCACCGCTGGCAAACTGGGCAGGATGGACAGCCAGCATACACCAGCATTCATTCCGCAGATCCGAGTTTCCCCTGAGGTAATCGCTCTCCCACATCAGTGTTGCTCCCGCGTTGCACCAACTTACTATCTGGAAATTATGCTGCCAAAACGAGAGCAATGGAGCTGAATGTGGATTGTACCGAACGCTGAGAATCTTCTCAAATCTCACGCGAAACCGCAACTGCTATCACGCTATTCTCGGCTCCTCCATGGCGTACGGTATCAGCACCCTTAACAGCTTGTTATCAGCGCAACGCTGCACTCACTAAAACCTTATAACTCTCGTTAACTCTGGTTTTTACGAAGTCCTACGAAAAAATTCCAGGGATATGGAAGAAGTCCGTATTGCTGTGGTTGGGGCCGGAAACGTTGCCCAGCAGGCTCACCTTCCAGCATTCAAGAAGATCCGGGCGGCAAAGGTTGTGGCGTTGGTAGACCGCCAGAAAACGAAAGCCAAATATGTTGCGGAACGTTTTGGGATCCCCTCCGTCTACCACTCTCTCACTGATCTTCTGCTCAATGAAGAAGTTGATGCCATCGACATTTGCACTCCAACGGACACACATAAAGATCTGGCGCTGGAAGCATTAGCAGCCGGGTGCGACGTCTTCATTGAACGACCCATCGCCCGAACGGCGCAGGAAGCCTACCAGATCGTGGAAGCTGCGCGGAAAGCCGGACGCATCGTGATGGTCGGAATGCGCCACCGCTTCCGCAATGACCTGCTGCTGCTTAAAACCGAAGTGGAACAACAGCAGTTAGGAGAACTCCAGTATCTCCACGGGTTCTGGCACACCGAACCATCAAGTAGTAGTCGCTGGTTTGCACAAAAAGAACGCTCCGGCGGCGGCGTCCTGACAGACCTGGGCATCGTTTTGTTAGACCTTTTCCTCTGGTTCGTTCCCGCAACCGTTCGATCGCTCTACTGTTCCACCCGCCATTTACGCCTTCGGAAGCTGGAAGATTTTGCCGTTGTGGTGCTGGAACTTGAGAACAACGCCATTGCAGAATTTACCGTCAGTTGGTCGCTCCCCTTAGCAGAGACGGCATATCAGATAGAACTATACGGGAAAAAAGGCATTGCATCGCTCCGTCCGCTGCGGATTCTCACCACCAAGGATGGACACCTTGCCCCGCTGCCACTGCCGGCGCGCCCCCGCAACCAGTACGCGCTGTATCAGCAATCGTACCTGAATGAACTCCAGCATTTTATCAACGCTGTTCGGGCAATCTTACCCCCAGCTTCCACCGCAGAAGAAGCACTGGAGCGGATGCAACTGCTGGAAGCGTGTTACCAATCAGCAGAAAGTGGTCAGGCTGTGACACCAGCACTCTCATCTTAATGGCGAATGCGCCAGCTATCGTCGTGGAAAACCTGACCAAGATTTATCGATCGCACGTCAAGAAAGAAGGATTGTGGAACTCGCTCAAATCCCTGATCCACCGGGAATACCGAACCCACGTTGCTGTAGATCACGTCAGTTTCCAGATCGCTCAGGGAGAGCTTATCGGCATCTTAGGCGCAAACGGCGCTGGCAAAACGACCCTGCTGAAAATGCTCAGCGGCATTTTGTACCCAACGGGTGGTTCTGCTCAGGTGCTGGGATATATTCCGTGGGAACGATCCAACGAGTTCAAGCGCCGAATCTCTCTGGTGATGGGACAGCGGAATCAACTGTGGTGGGACCTGCCAGCCGCTGACTCTTTTTTGCTCAACAAAGAAATCTATCAGATCCCTGGCAGAGACTACCACCAGAGACTCACCGCCTTAGCAACAATGCTGGATGTCGCTCACAAACTCCACGTTCAGGTCCGCCGCCTTTCGCTGGGCGAACGGATGAAATGTGAACTCATCGGAGCATTGCTCCATAACCCCCGTGTGCTGTTTCTGGACGAGCCCACGCTGGGACTGGATGTGGTTTCCCAGCAAACGGTGCGAGATTTCATCAAGCGATACAACCGGGAAACCGGCACAACGATCATTCTCACCAGCCACTATATGGAAGACATCGAGCAACTCTGTGAACGCGTACTGGTGCTGGAGCAGGGCACTATTGCGTTCGACGGGAGCCTGGAACAGTTGATCCATTCTTACGTGCAGGAAAAAATCATCCGCATCACTTTTCGCACAACGGTTGAACGATCTGAACTTGCCCGATACGGGATCGTTGAGGAATGGCAACCTCTGCAAGCGGTGTTGCGAGTTCCCCGATCCGATGTTGCATCCATCACCAGCCAACTGCTGCTGGAGTTTCCCGTTATCGACCTGACGGTCGAAGAAGTGCCAATCGAGTCGATCATTCGGAAAATTTTTGCATAAAGCCCGGAAAATCGTATATTGCCATTTCCATAAACAGCGAAGGGAAACGGAGCAATGCGACTGATTGGAATCCTTTTCGGAATGGAACAGAGCTTTCCGCCGGCGCTGGTTGAACGCATCAACAGTAAAGGCATCGATGATATTCGGGCGGAATTTGTCAAGGTTGGCGCCCTGACGATGGAAACAATTCTTCCGTACGACGTGATTCTGGACCGTATTTCGCAGGATGTGCCGTTTTACCGATCTATGCTGAAACTGGCAATGCTCAACGGCACGCGGGTGATCAACAATCCCTTCTGGTGGAGTGCCGATGACAAATTCTTCAGCTATGCCCTGATGCATAAAATCGGTGTTCCGATTCCTCGAACCGTGCTGCTGCCCTCCAAAGAGCATCCGCCGGACACCACGAGCGAATCCTTCCGCAACCTTATCTATCCGCTCAACTGGGAAGAAGTCTTCAACTACGTGGGATTTCCTGCTTTTCTGAAACCCCACTTAGGAGGAGGGTGGAAAAAAGTTTTCTACGTCCGATCTGTCGAGGAGTTCTTTGCGACCTACGATCAAACGGGCGATACGGTAATGGTGTTGCAGCAGGCGATCGAGTTTGAAGAATACTACCGCTGCTACGTTATCGGGAAACGCTACATCCGGATTATGCCGTACGAACCACGGAATCCTCACCATCTCCGCTACGTTGCTTCGTTTACGCCTTCCGAGCAACTGCGGAAAGAGATGGAGCGGCACTGCCTTAGCATTGCGAAAGCCTCAGGGTACGACTTTTTTACCGTGGAATTTGCTGTCCAGAACGGAACGCCGTATGCAATCGATTTTCTGAATCCCGCTCCGGACGCTGAGCTGTACTCGGTGCAGGAAGAAAACTTTGAATGGGTTGTTGAATATTCCGCTCGGTTTTTGATCGAACAGGCAAAGCGGGGACGGCGGACACCGAAAGAGTTTCGCTGGAGTCAGTTGATTAAATGATCCGCCCGTGAAGCAGTGCTGATCTCAGCATTACCATCGCTGCGTGTCTAACAGCGCCACTGACCACGGTGGCATTATTTTCCCGGCACCACGCCATCTACCGCTCTCTCATTCAGTGCCAGCGATGTTTCTACGACATTGCAGCGTTTTCTGCACTGCCATTTTCGGAAATTTTCTTATTTTCGGTTCTCTGTTCGGAAGAGCGGTTTTGTTCAGCAAAAAACGGAAGCGGAAGATGGCGGAGCAGCGGCAATGGGTGTATCTGTTCACGGAAGGTGATCCAACCAACAAGCAACTACTGGGTGGCAAAGGCGCTGGATTAGCCGCAATGGCGCAGGCGGAGCTGCCAGTTCCACCGGGCTTTACGATTACCACCGAAGCCTGCCGCGAGTACTATCGTCTAAACCGCACTTTTCCCGAAGGAATGTGGTCGCAAACGCAACAGGCACTTTCCACCGTGGAAGCTACGCTCCATCGCCACTTCGGTGATGTCGACACGCCCCTGCTGGTCTCGGTCCGCTCCGGCGCTCCCCTTTCAATGCCGGGAATGATGGATACCGTCCTGAACCTGGGGCTGAACGATGAAACGGTCGAAGGACTGGCACGGATGACGGACAACCGCCGCTTCGCTTTAGATGCATACCGCCGCTTTATCTCGATGTTTAGCAGCATCGTGCTGGGCATCGACCGGGAAAAATTTTCCAATATTCTGGAACGATTCGTTTCGCAAACACCCGACCAGGATGAATCGCAACTGAGCATCACGCAGCTTGAGGATCTCATTGAAGCCTACAAAAACCTCATCTTCGCTGAGCTCCACGGAAAAACGTTGCCGCAAGATCCGTATGAACAACTGCGGATGGCAATTGCTGCCGTCTTTGATTCCTGGATGGGCAAACGGGCGGTGAATTATCGCCGAATCTATCGCATCCCTGATTCCCTTGGAACTGCCGTCAACATTCAGGCAATGGTCTTTGGCAATCTGGACTGGGAAAGTGGCACCGGCGTTGCTTTCACACGGAATCCTGCAACGGGAGAGAAAGAATTGTACGGAGAGTTTTTGCTCAATGCCCAGGGCGAAGATATTGTCGCCGGCATCCGCACTCCCGAACCCATCTCGATGCTGGAAACGAAATTGCCCGATGTTTATGCCCAGCTCAAAGAAGTTGCTGACCGATTAGAACATTTTTACAAAGACGTTCAGGACGTTGAATTCACCATCGAGCATCGGAAATTGTGGCTTCTGCAAACCCGCTCTGCGAAACGAACGGGCAAAGCAGCAATCCGTATCGCCGTGGATATGGTCGACGAAGAAATTCTGACACCCACCGAAGCAATTCTCCGCGTGGAGCCGCAGCATATCGAACAACTGCTTCATCCCACGATCGATCCCTCCGTCAAAGCGACGCCGATCGCAACGGGTTTGCCGGCAAGTCCCGGCGCTGCCGCTGGAAAAATTGTGTTTAACGCAGATGAAGCGGAACGGTTAGCACAGGAGGGAGAAGACGTCGTCCTGGTCCGTCCAGAAACCAGCCCCGACGACTTTCACGGTATGGTTGCCGCCAGAGCCATTGTCACGGCACGGGGTGGGATGACCAGCCACGCAGCGGTAGTAGCCCGTGGAATGGGGAAACCCTGCGTGGTCGGCGCCAGCGATTTGCGCATTGAAGAAGGGAACAATCTTCTTCTGGTGAATGGACTGGAGCTGAAACGGGGAGAGTGGCTCACTGTCGACGGCTCCAGCGGCAACATCTATGCCGGGAAGCTGCCAACCATTCCCCCGCAGTACGATGCCTACTTTCACCGGTTTATGCGATGGGCGGATGATGTGCGCACAATGGGGATTCGCGCCAATGCCGACACCCCGCAGGATGCGCAGACTGCTCGCTCCTTCGGTGCAGAAGGTATCGGCTTGTGCCGCACCGAACATATGTTCTTTGGCGAGGATCGCCTTCCGCTGGTTCGGGAAATGATAATGGCACCGGATCGCGGCGCCCGCCATTCGGCACTGGAAAAACTGCTGCCGATGCAACGGGATGATTTCTACCAGTTGTTCAAAGTGATGGACGGCTATCCGGTCACCATCCGCCTGCTGGATCCCCCACTGCACGAATTTTTGCCCAGTTATGAAGAGCTGTTGCAATCCCAGGCGGAGTTGAAATTTGCCCTGCAGAAGGCGCAGTCCATCAAGGAAATCGATGAAACGCTCAACCAATTGGTTGAACAGCAGCTTCTTTTGCGACAGACCGAACGGCTGCGCGAGGCGAATCCAATGCTGGGACACCGCGGCTGCCGGCTCAGCATTACCTATCCAGAAATTGCGGAGATGCAAAGCCGGGCAATTTTTGAAGCAGCCTGCAAAGCCGTATCCGAAGGCATTACGGTCATCCCCGAAATTATGATCCCGCTGGTCGCCTTTCCCGAAGAGCTGCGCATCCTGACCGATATCATCCACCAGACGGCAAAAGCGGTCTTTGCAGAACAGCAAATCTCTGTCGACTACTCCGTTGGCACAATGATCGAGCTTCCACGCGCCTGTCTGGTAGCGGACCAGATTGCAAACATCGCCGAGTTTTTCAGCTTCGGCACGAATGATCTCACCCAGACAACCTTAGGGATGAGTCGGGACGACAGTGCCCGTTTTCTGCCAAACTACATTGAACACGGCATTCTGCCGGAAGATCCCTTCCGGGTCCTGGACACGCAGGGCGTGGGACAACTGCTGCAAATCGCTGTGGATAAAGGGCGATCAACGCGTCAAGGTTTAAAAATCGGGATCTGTGGCGAACACGGCGGCGAACCCCACAGCATCCACTTCTGCTACTCGCTCGGTTTCGACTATGTAAGTTGCTCCCCCTACCGCATTCCCGTCGCCCGGCTGGCAGCGGCACAGGCGGCACTTCAGGCGAAAAAGAGCGAAGCCGCCTGAAAGCATCGCTCGCCAGCAAAAACCGGCGCTTTCAGTCGGCGCTTCCAATTTACAGGAGAGCGCACGCTCCCGCGCGCATTACCCTCACCCTGACCCTCTCCCCGAGGAAGAGGGAATCCCTTTGCCGGCTGAAGCCGGCGCTCCCAGTTCAGCGCAATCCGGCTGGTCACCCATCCCGCAAGGGCAAACCCAGCTGGTTCCCATCACCCGCACCCGTAGGGGTGACCGGCCAGTCGCCCCTACACATTTACGCCAGTGCATCCTTTTATCTTTTGCCGGCGAAAGTCGGCGCTCCCGGTCACACCTCCGCCTTCCACTACCGCACCACTACCACTGGCACCACAATCACCCGATCCCCTCTCCATAACCGTACGTAGTACGTCCCACTTCTCGAAAGCCCCA
>JALWJX010000025.1 GCA_026996895.1 Candidatus Kapaibacterium sp. | reverse complement strand
GCATGCTGCATTTGGGGCATGCTGCATTTGGGGCATGCTGCATTTGGGGCATGCTGCATTTGGGGCATGCTGCATTTGGGGCGCGAACCCCCACCTACCCTTCCTTCTCTGATTGCTTTCTGCTGGTGATTCCTTCGCTCCGTTTCTCGGTTGTGTGCCGGTAATAAAAGGTGGGAAGTGGTCGAAAGGTTTGGAGTGGTGGTAAACCATCACAGATCAACTTTTTCATTCAAACTTTTTTCAACAAACAACAACTTCAACACAACGAAACTGAAATGAAGAACAAACAAGGGAGAAAGAAAATGAAAACAGTCAAGACTCTTATGAAAGCAATAGCCGGAATGGCGGCGATCTTGTTGATGTGGAATGTTCTGGGTATTCAGCGGGGGATGGCGCAATCCAGCACTCCGTGTCTTCCGGATTGTTTTAATGATCAATGGAATATTCCGGGACCGAATACCGTAGGCACCATTGAGTGTGAACTGGAGGACTGCGGGACAACCTTTCGGATTTTCTGGCGAGCTCGCGTAGCCTGTAATCAGTGGTACGACTACTATCTGGAGCGTGTTGAGGTAATTGGTGGCTCTGTAGATGCGTGTTTGCAGTACTACGGTGGGCTCAAAGAATTGTTGCAAGCGATTACTGAGTGCTTGTTGAAAATCAATCCAGCGGGATTTCCTCCGGATAAGCCCGGGGATTGCGCTGATAACTGGCGAGTAATGATGAGGACCGTGCTGGTACCGCAATGGGAATGCCTTCGAGCCCTGTGCTTATGAGAAGTGTTGTTTAGACCGGTATACAGTGTGCCGGGATCCACAAACTGGAGAGCGAATTGTGGTTGACAGAGAAGTCATTGATCCAGGAGTTTGCGATGTAACGCCGGGTCCCAGGCCACAATGTGAAGCAGTATGTGATTAAGATTCAGCATAATATTCTGGATGGTGGCAGGGAAGATTTCTTCCCTGCCACTGTTTGCATTTGTCCAACAAAAAAAGAGTGGTTAGATGAGGTGGTATACAACAGGGATCGTTGGGGTGATCTGTTTGGTGCTCTCAGCCTACTCGCAGTGGACTACGGATTGGGAGACACAATATGTCTCCAACGTTGTACCAGAGCGGTGGAAGAAAGGCAGCCGGATGTTTGTGGATTCCGTTTATCGATATTACATCCCCGGCAAATATGTGGTCGCCATTACCTTCGCTGGTCAGGATACGGCGTTTTTAGCGTTTTCCAATCTTGCAAGTTTTGTCACTGTTCTCCGAACCACTGACTACGGTCGACAGTGGGATTCGGTGTTGATGGTGGATCAGCGTTTGCGGGATCCGGAGAAGTTCATTGCAATGGATTGGGAAGCGCAGAGTGGGCGATTGTATGTGTTGATCGATCCGGTATTGTGGTGGACTGAAGATCTGGGACAGACCTGGCAGAACGTGGATCTGTCGCAATGGTTTCAACGGGAAGGGAAGGTCGTGACAGTTGCGTCGTATGATATTGAGATGATGAATGCGCAGGAAGGAATTGTTCCGGCTGTTGTAGTGTGGAAGGATACGGCTCAGGGGACCAAGGAAGCAAGTTCCTATTTGCTGGTGACCAAAGATCAGTGGGCAAGTATTGATACAGTCAGAGGCGTGGGATGGGGATATAGTATGGTGGACATAGCGGGAGCGGGCAAATGGGTGGTACACAATTACGATGAGATCTGGTGGACCAGCGACTATGGGGAGCACTGGGAGGTGATCGATCTGGATTCGCTGGTCAAAGCGCGGTACAACTGGTCACCGACAGCGTATGTGACTGGCTGGCTGGATGTGGTGGATTGGGATCACTGGTACGTGGTGGCGAATTATTACCCGCGGGGTGAGATCGGAACGATGCCGGCGGCATTGATCGTGTGGGAGATTCGCGAGCAGGGGGAGGAGATACGGAAGCTGCTGGACACGATATCGATCGAGGTGCCGTGGGGCGGAATGCGGGATGTGAGGTTCGCTGGTCCCGCATATCAGATCGACTTTCTGGACACGCTTCGAGGAGTGGTAGTTGGCAGTCCATCACAGGTATGGTTGACCGGCGATGGAGGCAGAAGCTGGGAACGGCAGGCGATTGATTTTATCCCGGATTTTGAGCCGCTGGTAAGTTCCTTTTTGACCAGTGTGATTCGGAGTTGTGCGTATGGCGGCAGGGATCGGATCATCATAGGAGGACCGGAGTATGCCTTTGTGTATCGACCGGGAGAATTTCTGCGCCGACCGTTTGTGTATGATCAGCATCAGTATCAGGTCAGGGAAGTGCCGGGGTATGACACGTTGTGGTACTGGGTGTATCGGGAATTCAGGGTGAAAGAGATTCCGTTTCCGATCCGGTGGCAACCGGTGGAAGGAGCAGAGCAGTATCGGGTGGTAGTGTACGAGGACGAGGATATGATAGCAGACGCCAAGGGATTGCCGAAGAAGGTGATGGATACGGTGGTGGTGGATACGACTATCGGGATCTGGGTAGATCCGAAGAAGGAACTGGTGGCGGTGTACCTTCGGGCAGAGGGAGGAGGGAGAGTGAGTAATTGGGTACAGTTGAAAGGCAGCAGTGCGGATGTGGTGACGGGGATGGGACAGGTGAGACTGAAGAGGATAGCAGGAATTGTGAGTCCGAATCCGAGTCGGGGATGGATACGGGTGCGGTATCCGTCGGAGGAAGGCTGGGCGATAGAGATTCAGGATCTGGTAGGGCGAGTGGTATATCAGCGGCAGCAGGACGCAGGAGAGCAGGAAGTGTGGATGGAGCTTTCGAGAAGTGGGACGTACTACGTACGGTTATGGAAAGGGGATCGGGTGATCGTGGTGCCAGTGGGGGTGGTGCAGTAGCGGAAGGTGGAGTGTGATCGGGAGCGCCGGCTTTCGTCGGCAGAAGGAGTGGAAATGCACACTAAAGTGTGCGCTCCCAGTGCTGAAGGAGCACCGGCTTCAGCCGGCAACGTTGCGAATGGTAGGGGCGCAGCGCCGCTGCACCCCTGCAGATGCACCGCTATATGCTCCTCCGGCGATAGGAGAAATTTCCTCGCCTTTTTGCAGAGGGTTCAGATAAGGGGGATTCCTGCTGAGATGAACCTGGTGGTGTAATGTGCCAGCGCACCGCACTACTGTACCCGTATGCTTTTTGCGAATTTTTTCGTAACTTTTGTTTTCCGTTGGTGGGGATGTTTCACGAATGGGGAGCTGGTGATGGTAGAGCTGTTGAACCCGGTTGTGCGCAGGGTGCGCGATGAAGTGGATGAGTCGCCGGAGCAGTTCTGGGCGAAGCAGGCGCGGGTTCTGGACTGGTTCCGGACGTGGGACAAAGTGTTTGAATGGAATTTCCCGGAGCGCTATCGCTGGTTTGTAGGAGGCTATACGAATCTCTGTTACAATGCACTGGATCGACATATTGCGGCAGGGAAAGGAGGGAGAACCGCGCTGATTTACGCCAATGAGCGGGGAGAGCGGCGGTTGTATACCTATATGCAGGTGTACCGCGAGGTGACGAAACTGGCAGCCGCACTCCGGGGAATGGGAGTGGAGCCGGGCGATCGGATTACCATTTATATGCCGGTGTGCCCGGAAGCGATCTTTCTAATGCTTGCCGCCGCTCGCATTGGTGCTATTCACGTGGTCGTTTTTGCCGGTTTCGGTGCCCAGGCGCTGGGAGGGCGGGTTGAAGCCAGTGGGTCGAAATTGGTCTTTACGGCTGATGTGACGTATCGGAAGGGGAAAAATGTGCCGCTGAAGCATATTGTCGATGAAGCGCTGGCGGGACTTTCCCACGTTGAGCACGTTGTGGTACTCCGGCGAACCGGCGAGGATATTCCGTGGACAGAAGGGCGGGATCTGACGTGGGAGGATTTTCTGGCAAAGGGAGCGGAACAGTCGGGCGATGTGACGCCAGTAGAAGCGAATGATCCGGTGTTTATTATGGCAACGTCCGGTACGACGGCGCGGCCGAAGTTGACCGTTCACACCCACGGTGGTTACGGTGTGTGGATCACCACGATGGCGCAGTGGGTGTTTGCACTCAACGATCAGGATGTCTGGTGGGCAACCTCGGATATTGGCTGGATTGTCGGGCATAGCTACATCGTGTATGCGCCCCTGATGCTGGGGGCAGCGACGATCGCCTACGAAGGGGCGCTGGATTATCCGGGTCCGGAGGCGTTTTACCAGCTGATCGAGGAATTTGGCGTTACCGGAATTTTTACCGCTCCCACCGCTGTTCGATTGCTGATGCGCTACGGTGCCGCTCCTGCGCACGAACATGATTTGCGATCGCTGACCAGAGTAGTATGCGCTGGCGAACCCTTGAATCCCCCGGCGTGGGAGTGGTTGCAGAAAAAAGTGCTGCGGGATCGTGTTCCGGTGATCGATCACTGGTGGCAGACGGAAACAGGAGGACCGGTCATTGGCAATCCGTACGGGTTAGCAATGCTACCGATCAAACCCGGATCTGCGACGATTCCGTTGCCGGGCATTCATATCCGGATCGTGACCCAGGAAGGAGAGGACGTGCCAACTGGAGAGAAAGGCATTCTGGTCATTGAGCGCCCATTTCCCGGCTTGACCTCAACGCTGTGGGGCGAACACGACCGGTATGTGAAGGATTACTGGCAGCGTATACCGGGACGGCGGGTGTATTTCACCGGCGACGCAGCGCACGTCGATGAAGATGGCTACGTGTGGTTCTCCGGTAGAGCTGATGAAGTCGTCAATATTGCCGGTCATCGGATTGGAACGATCGAGGTGGAAACGGCGCTGCTGACGCATCCAGCAGTTGCAGAAGCCGGCGTGACCGGTCGCCCCGATCAGCTTCGCGGTGAGGTCCTTGCCGCGTTTGTCGTCCTGAAACCCGGTTATGAGCCGTCAGAAACGCTCAAGCAGGAGCTGATCGAAACGGTTCGCAAAGAGCTGGGTCCGATTGCCGTCATTGGTGAGCTGAGCTTTGTGTCAATGCTACCGAAAACTCGCAGTGGAAAGATTATGCGGCGAGTGCTCAAAGCGGTGATTCTGGACAAAGATCCCGGCGATATTACCACCATCGAAGAGGAAGGATCCGTGGAAGAAGCACGAGCAGCGTGGCAACGGTTGAAAGCGGAACAGCGCGGCGAAGAGTCGTAAGCAGAAAAGCACCGGATTGCCGGAAGAGAGCGTGCATCTTACAGCGTTTCCAGCAACGCCAGTAAGTCCTGGTGGAAAGACTGAAACTGGTCTTCTTTGTACCACTGCTGGAGCTGTTTCAGAAGCTCCTCTTTGGGAACGCCTTTAGCGCGCTCTTCCAGAAACTGCTGGTGGAGTTTCGTTGGGCGTGGACCCCAGGTAAAAAGGACATTTCCTTCCGGATCGAGGGCGATGAGTTTGGGAATACTCCGCTTGCCATTGGTGAGAAACAGGTCCATAAGGTCCAGATGCTGATCGCGCCGCAGAATTCGGAGCGTGATATGCGGCTGGGATTCTGCTAAGCGAGCCAGTGGGGGAAGAAACTGCGCCGAATCCCCACACCACGGTTCTGTAATGACAATCCATCGCTGCGGTGGCAGTGCCGCAAGCCGCTGGAGCAGCGCTTCCGGTGGCACATAGGTTTTTTGAATGCGGAGCATACGGGCAAGGTTCAAGCGGAGTGGATCGCTTTCACCCTGTACTTTCGATCCTGCTCTCCGGTGGGTCTGGACTTCCAGCTCCCACTGTTGCAGGAATTCATCGTACGTTATGCCATATTGCTCTGCTCGTTGCAGCGCCAGTTGTCCGGGAGCGATGAGCATTTACAGCAACCCCTTTTGTTTGCGGAAAAACCACTCGATGGCAAAAAGCGTGATAATGAGGACGATGAACCATAGATTTTGCCACAACGGCAGCGTTTGCGCCGTGGTAACAGATCGCTTCTGGAATTGGGGGTGACGGTGGATGGCGGCAGCTAAGGTATCCAGTGCATAAGGGAAGAATACCGTTCCGCCTGTCCGTTCCGCTAAGGTCTGGAGCAAGCGGAGATTTGCCCGGATGTCCAGGTATTCGATGGACTGGCTACCGATTCGGAAGCGTCCCTGATCGGTGCCATATTGACGTCCGCCGACAAATGCTGTCCCGGTGAATCGGTAAGTCCCGGCAGGCAGTCCCTTGACGTGCGCGATGTAACGACCGGCACCCAGGGGCAGGAGGGGAATAGTGCGTTTTTCCGCTGCACTTTGAAGATGGACTTCGACGCGTGCGTCGTTGATGGGATTGAGCGCTTCATCGTAGATTTGCGCAATGAAGTCTACGGTTTCCCCCTGAGCGTACAGTTTTTTGTTCGTATGAATCCGAACCAGTTTGTCGACCTGCGTTGCGGTCAGCCATTGGAGAGCATTTTGAAAGAAGCGAGAAAATACATCGGGCACCGGTCGTCCCTTCGCCCGTTCCGCAGCGTATCCCAGCAGTTTCCAGCGGTACAGATGGTATCCCAGGACGGCGACGCTTCGGTACTGCTGGAAAGATTGAGCGATGATCAGCGGATCATCAAAGGTGCGTTGTCCGATTTTGATCTTTGCCAGTACCTGCGCACCGGGTTTGGGAAGGGCAAAAATTCCTGTGCGGAAAATCGGCGGAAGCTGATTCCACCAGCGAACATCGTTGGGGTCACCGGACAGTTTCATCAGCGGATGGTACATTGCCTCTGGCGGAACGGCAGGAAAAACGACCAGTTCCTGAT
>JALWJX010000024.1 GCA_026996895.1 Candidatus Kapaibacterium sp. | reverse complement strand
CAGCACCTGATGATACCCCTCTTCCGGAAACTGCGCATTTTTATCCCCCAGACTGTGCGGGAAAAAGCACGGTCTCGGCGCCACCACTTCCTCACACCCGCTACTTCCGAGCATCAGCCCGATGAGCCCCACAATCACAAACCACCATCGCTCTGCTCCACTTTGCCTCCTCTTCCCAACTCTCATCACTCCCTCACAACTCGAATGTTAACTGCCGCAAAATCCGTCCTTCAACCGAAACCTCATATATGTAACTGGTGAAAAACCCCGGCGGAAACAGGGACACCACAAAGGTTGTATCACTGGTAAACCGCGGCACTGGGTCCATCGAATACATACACCACTGCTCTGATGGATCAATCACATAATCTGGCTCCACTACAGGTGATGAATTTTTCAACACCTGACTGACATCCGTGATAATCCAGAATCGGTCAACGCCCGGACCTTTATTCTCCCAACTCTTATCATTATAGAGCGACAAGATCAAACTCTGCCCATTGGGTGCCCAGCTTGTCCTACCAACTCCCCTCGGTAATCGTATCTCCACCCCATCCAGCAAAAACCGCCGCTGACCGTTCTCATCCTCTACGATACCAAACCAGTGCTGATCGCCGGGACTCCACACCCGTCGCTGCGGCTCTCCGCGATACTTCTCCGGAAGCGGCAAAATCGTATCCTGCTGCAACCAGTACATCCGCTCTCCTGACAACACAAAATAATCTTCTCCGGGTCTGGAGATCGCCATCCAGTGCAGAAAGATGCGATCCCCCGGACTTTCCGGTATCACCTTCTCCACTTGAACCGCCATACCCCCTGAAAAAGCGATCACAAACGCATAGTCACGGAATCTTCCCTCTTGATCCATCGACTTGACCAATACCATCAGGCGACGATGATCATACGGACACCATATCACTCCCTCTATTCCAGCGGAAGACTCTCCTTCCGGCAAATACGGTCGAGCTCCAAACTCGGAAACTTCGTAAGTAACCACGTTCATAATGCGCAATGGGCTATCCTCCCGGATGCTCCAGTAAGCCACCATCTTGCCATCCGGCGATGCTCCTATGACCATATGCCCTGATGGCGGTACAATATGTCGGAGCTTATCATATTCCCATTCACATGGCGGTGGGGACGGTTGCACGGGAACATCCCGGCATCCGCCCCACCCACCACTCAGCAGCAAAAGCAGCATCCAGACAATGCTACCAGACAAATATCGGCTGCGTGACCACATCCGCTCCAATCCGCAGTTGGACAGAATCTCTTTCGCTATCCTTCTCATCTCCACCTCCACCAGCAGCAAATATACAAAACTCGCAAAAAACCAAAAGCACGATGAAATGCTTATCGAAATCCCTTGGGTGAAGCACTGGTTTCACCCATCGCTCTGCGAGACACTCTGGGGTTGCTGAAGGCGCACACTCTTAGATGTGCAATGAGGCTGGCGAAAGTCGGCACTCCCAGGGTACTGGGAGCGCACCCTTCCGTGTGCCCCCTTGTACCCTTTGCCGATAAAGTCGGCGCTCTCAGCGTCAGCGCTTTTGGTTCACTGGGAGCGCACGCTTCAGCGTGCATTTCCCCTCAGCCTAACCCTCTCCCAGAGGAAGAGAGAGGTTTTCGCCGACTAAAGTCGGCGCTCCCAGTGGAGTTTACTGGGAACGCACGCTCTTGGGGTGCATCTACTGGGAGCACACCCTTTAGGCGTGCATTTTTGCCGGCTGAAGTCGGCACTCCCAGGATATACCGGCGGGAGGTGGGACTCCTATCGTCGGTACTTTCGAGGAACTGGGGAGCTTCCCTCTGAGAAACGCCTCTTCCAACGCACTGGCGTTCCCGATGAATCGTCCTTTGGAAATTCGACTTTGTGTTCCACAAACGGTGATAAGCATCGATGCCATACGATGAACTCTTAGTCCAGCCAATGCGAGAAGAACTGACCCGGATCGGATTCCAGGAACTCCGAACACCAGAGGAGGTCGATCAGGTTCTGCCGCTGCCGGGCACAACGTTTGTTGTCGTGAACTCCGTATGCGGATGCACCGCTGCCGCTGCCCGACCCGGCGTTGCTTTAGCTCTTCAAAAAGCGACGGTATTACCGGACCGGCTGGTTACCGTCTTTGCCGGACAGGATCTGGAAGCAACGGCGCGGGCACGGGAGTACTTTACCAATCAGCCGCCATCTTCTCCTTCGTTTGCCCTGCTGAAGGATGGAAAGCTGGTCTTTATGATGCACCGCCATCACATTGAAATGCTTGATCCGGAAGGAATTGCCGATACACTGGTTGAAGCTTTTGAACGTTTTTGCAGGAAAGAAGAACCGTCCAATGCGTAGCAGTGTTTCACAATAAACTGAAACCTCCTGCTTGCCAGAAGCGGCGCCCGGCGCCGCTTCTGTGTTTTATACACAGCAGCAAAAGAATGCACAATGCGCTCGGTGGACGTCCTCATTATTGGACAGGGGCTTGCAGGGTCTTTTCTCAGCTTCTGGTTGATTCGTCGCGGCGTGGACGTGCTGGTTGTGGACTCCCCTCAAATCCTTCCGGCTTCTGCGACCGGCACCGGGACTTTCAATCCCATCGCCGGATACCGCTTTACGCCCTTCTGGAACTTTCCCGATTGCCGGGACGCTCTCATTGAAGCAGTTACGGAAATTGAGCGGTTCTTCAATACGCAATTTCTCTTCCCGCTGCCCATTGCTCGTTTCTTCAAAGACGAAGAACAGAAGAAGCGGTGGGAGCAGCGGAAGCTGGAAACGGTTCTTGCGAAGTTCATCGATCGCTTTCTTTCTCCCGAAGAAGTTGCCCAATGGGTTTCTGCTCCGCTGGGTGGATTCCTAACCCGCCAGAGTTTTCTTCTCCAGACAGAGAAATTTCTACACTCCTGGCGGCAATTTCTGTTCCACCACGATGCTCTGATCGAAAGTCGCTACACCGACGCTCAACTCGAATTAGATCACCGGAGCGTTCGCTGGAATCGTCAGGTGCGAGCACGGTTCGCCGTTTTTTGTCCCGGCGACTCTATCCTCCATTCTCATTTCTGGAACTCCTTGCTGCCGTTCCAGTTTGCCAAAGGCGAATCGCTGACCTTTGCTGCTGAATCGCTACCAGAGAATTTGATTTTCAATCGGGGTGTCCACTGGGCACCGTTGGGAAATCACACATTCCGGTTTGGTGCCACCTACCGATGGGACGATGCAACTGCTCTGCCAACGGCTGAAGGCTACCGTCAACTCCGCTCTGCGCTCCAGAACTTTGCCACTGTTCCAGTAACGATTCTGGCGCACCATTCAGGTGTTCGCATCACTTTTCCCGACCACCTGCCAGCTCTTGGTCCCCATCCTCAGTATCCCCAACTCTGGCTCTTTACAGGGCTGGGAACCAAAGGCGTGGGGTACGCTCCTTTCTTAGCGTCCGTGCTGGCTGAGGCTTTATCCGGTAAAGATTCCATTCCCTCGGAAGTCCATCTGAATCGGTTCGGATAAAATGCTGGAAACCGTCACGTACATTGCACAACTGTTTATCGGTCAGGTTCTCAACGAAGGCGACATCGCCATTGATGCAACGGCTGGCAACGGCAAAGACACGGTTTTCTTAGCAGAGCACGTGGGTGAAACGGGACACGTGTATGCTTTTGACATTCAGGAGATCGCCTTAGAACGGACTCGCAGGCTGTTGCAGGAATTCCACCTCAACCATCGCTGCACTCTTATCCGCGCTTGCCATAGCAAACTTCTGGATCATATTCCCGCTTCCCTGCACAAACACATCCGTGCGGTAATGTTCAACCTGGGCTATCTTCCCGGCGGAGACCGCAGTATCACAACCGATGTTGAAAGCACGATGGCGGCGGTGCGATCGGCTTTCCACCTGCTGAACGTCGGTGGACGCATCAGCATTGTGGTGTATCCCGGTCATCCGGCGGGGACAGAGGAATCCGAAGCGCTCATCCACTGGAGTCGTCGCTTTCCCCGCGATATCGCTATAGCAGTGCAATATCGCCGACTCAACAGTTCAGACCGTTCTCCGTACCTTATTCTGATCGAGAAGCGGCGGGATGTCCCGGCATCCGGATCTGAATTCCTTCAGTAGTCCACCGTGGTGCTACCCGCACGACCGTTTGCCACACCGCAAAGCGCTCTGACGGTTGATACGGATCGATGCGTCCAACATCGAACCGTCCATTGCGATTGGCATCTTCAAAGCACCACAGTTGATACCGATCGGGCACCACCGATGGAATACGCCACGTGCCCGGCTGCTGAAGCGTATGCCGATACTGAACACCGTAACCGATTCCCTGAACGATCAGGATATACGGTCCTCCGGGATGCGCATCCTGAATCTCCCCGACGAATTCTCCAAAGTCCCGAAGATCGGGCGTGCGGAAACGAATGCGAACCGGAGAGGGCAACGATACCCCTCCAACAGCGATGGCGACCGTATCAATGCGCAGCTCATACCACTGCTGTGGTAAAAGGGTATCCACCGGCTGAAGTTCGATGTGGGTCTGGCTTTTCCAGCGTTTCTGCAACGGTACCGTCTGCCCACTGTCCAATCGACGAAGTGAAATTGCCGCTGCCGTTGCCCCCGTATCCATTGGAACAGAAAAAGCAAAGACCCATCGAAAAAACGGGAGCAGAAGCTGCAAACTGTCACCCTTGAGGGGAAGTTCAGCGATGCGTGGTACAAGCGTATCGGCGAGTATGGGCATTCGAAACTGCACCTGATTCTGGAGGGTGTCGAGCACATTTCCTGCGGTGTCTGCTACGGTGCTGGCGCCAACATCCCAGACGCTGGATGCCAAAGGTGTAGCAAATGCCAGCAAAACAGTCGTTTGTTTCCCCGGCTCCAGCCCTGCTCCCGATGGTTTGAGCATCCGTCCTGTTGCGGTATCCCGGCACCAGAATGCTGCCGGTTGAATCGAAGCGGTGTCGATTGGTTCAGAAAACCGCAGTCGGAGCAATCGAGCAGTTAGCGGCGTTGCTCCAATGAGCTTCGGCGGCTCCCGGTCTGGAACGGGTGACATCCACAGCTCAATAGTATCGGTCACCACCGGTCCCAGCACCACTTCTCTCCATCCAACCGTCGCTGCCTCCCATCCACGATCGTACCGACCATTGCCGTTCCGATCTTCAAAAGCAGCGATACGGTATCGCCGCGGAAGCAAAGCAGGAAACTGGAACGTTCCGTCGGCTCCCACCTCCAGCCAATAGTCCGGCTGCTGATACCACAATGAATCCTGCCACTTCGTGCCTTCCTGCGTTAACAACACGATGGTTTTACTCCCACGGTGTCTCCCCCATATCCTGCCCACAACGCCGTATTGACTGATCGTGTCACCAGTCGAAAAAACCAGCGTTACCGCCTTTTCCAGCGTATTGCCTTCAACATCCCGAAACGCCGGACTCACAGTAACAACATAGGTCTGATTGCTCCGGAGCGAATCCAGATGAATTTCCAACTCGTCATCCTCAACCCACTCAGCACGAAAATTCGTGGGGGGAAAAATGGTAATGTACCTGGCGGGAGATTGAACGGCGATTTCCTCACTGAAAACGATGGAAATCTGTGGACGCTCCCATCGAACAGTTCCACTGGTGGGAATTGTTTGCAAAACAACCGGCGGAATGGTATCCCGCGGTCCTCCCGGTGGCGGTAACGGATGTGCGCACTGAAAAAGGGAGAATACGCCGAAAAATCCGAGAATGCCAGCAAAAAGGACGTTCCACACCTGCCGGTGCATAACCACCGGACTTAGTATTCCCACAGGCGGAAGTGAAAGTGATAGCTGAACCCAATGCCTGCGGAGGCAGCTTTGGGATTGTTGGGAACGTCTGATGCATAAATCCCATTAAGCTGGTACGCTCCGGTAATCCAGAAACTCACCTTACCCGTTGCATCCCGGTATACGGGAACCGAGAGTTTGAACCGGAGTTCTATCGCCGTTGCAAGGTTTGATAGTTCTTGTGAGATTGTTCCGGCAACGTTCTCTCTTTTGCCGCTTAGCGGGAATCCCAGCCCAACGCCTAGGTTAAACATTTTGAACCGGATGTATGGATGAACGCTCAGGTAGCTGAGAATATACTGGAAGCGGTTTTGGTCCGTAACATTCTGGTACGGCTTCATTATGAACGTGTTCGTGGTGTACCCCACATCCAGCGCAAATCCGAAGTCTTCCTTCTGTGAAACAATGTACCACGCAGAAGCGAAGAAATTCGGTAAAGGCGCAATTGCAAGCTCCGTTTTTTCTCCCTGCGGAATATCGCCGGCGTTGACTCCCATCTGTCCTGTTAGACCAATTCCGACACCAAGCGGATAGAATAACTGCGCATGTGCAATGGTCACTCCAAGGCTGAGAAGCAGAATCAGGCTAAACCGTTGCATTTTCTGTTTGCTCCACTTTGTTCTACAATGTTGCGAATATAGGGAAAACCCGTGAGAGAAGCGGTTGCTCTTCATTTTCCGTTACAGGAATTGAGCTTTCTCTTCTCTGGTGGTAGTTTCAGGAGATGTGGAAAAGTGGAAAAGCCGGGATGGAAGAAGTGCTCGTTCCTACGGAATCAAGGGGAGAGCGAACACTGGTCGTATGTGGAAAATGATGTGGAAAAGTGCGGAGTTATCCACAGCGTTGTGGATAAACAAGTTTTCCACAGTAAAAGTGTGGACAAAGTGGTAAGTTTTCCACGGATTTCCACAGTTCAAAAACGCTCGATTTGTGGATGATTGTGGAAAACTGGAAGAGGTTTGTTTAACATAAC
>JALWJX010000023.1 GCA_026996895.1 Candidatus Kapaibacterium sp. | reverse complement strand
CGGTAGAAGGCGAGTGGGAGGTACTGGAGGAAGGGATGGGGACGGTACGGCTTGCGGGGCAGCGGTCGGGAGGATTTAGCAGTGGCGAAGTGGTACGGCTGTGGTATGGGGTGTATGGCGGAACGGATCGGGAAGCGGTCGAGGTAAAGGTGAGCAGTGTAGATGTTGGGGATCGGGCGGTGTGTGTGGCGGCGGAAATGGGATCGGACACGGTGCGCTTAGGGGAGTACTGTTTGCGGGACGTGCGGGAGATCCGGCTGGGGAAGGAGTATGGCTTGGAGGCGAAGCAGGAAGGGGAGGAGGTGGTGATACGGTACGGGATTGGGCTCAGCGGAGCGGTAGAGGTGGTGCTTTACGACGGGTATGGGCGGAAGGAGGTGGTGATAGCGAGAGGGCAGCAGGAGGCGGGGTGGAAGGAAGTACGGCTTGGGACGGAGGGGTTGAGCAGCGGGCTACATTTTGTGCGTTTGCGGAGCGGGCGGTATATGAAGGTGGTGCCGGTGTGGGTGGTGAAGTAGGAAGGAAGGTGCCATCTGACCGTCGAGGTAAATCTGTGTGTTTGCGGTGTGTCGGGATCGCTGAATCTCTCAGTAGAGGAATGCTCGCTGAAGTGTATGCTCTCCTAGTGCCCGGGAATAGTGCCCTGCCGGAAGCGTCGACATTCGTTGGCAAGAAAAGAGCAGCACAAGCCTCCCGGCTTGTGCTGGACTATCCAGAGGGTTTTCCTACCGATGAGGAGATACTGAGGTAGCCGTTTCTGGTGGCTGACAGTGCCTATTCTCTGCACTGTTTACCTGTCGAGTTATTTGAACTTTGTCCAAATAACGGCTGGAATGTGTATATTTGCATTTTGGCGAGTGGAAATGTGACGGTGCAAGAAAGGGAATGCAACGATGATGCGAAACTGGATGGGCTATCTCGGTGCTGCGGTGCTCTGTGTGGCGACTGCTATCGCCGGGGAACGACGGTTTGTGTATACGTATGAGGCAGAGGTGTTACCGAAAGGGGTGCGGGAAATTGAAATCTGGTCTACGTACCATTATCGGTCGGATCTGCTGCGTCTGGCGAACCGAATTGAGCTGGAATGGGGATTGGGGAGCAATGTGCAGACGGCGTTTTATCTGAACACTGTGTCCAGTTCGGGGGAGCAGGGCGGGAAAACCCAGTTGAGCATTTCCAACGCGTGGGTGTATCAGTTTCTGGATGTGGGGCAACACGGCATAGCGTCCGGTCTTTACGGGGAGTGGACGTTGGCGGCAAACGAGGTGGAGCTGGAGCTGATCTGGTTGGGGCATACGTTTGTTGGAAATCTGCTGGTCGGCTGGAATCTGCTGGGTAAGCAGGCATGGGAGCGCGAGAAGGGGCAATGGGAAGTCAAGCGGACAGTGGCAGTGACGGGCGGAGTCAGTATACCGTTGTCATCGGCAATCGCTGCGGGTATCGAGTTTGTGCAGCAGTATAATGTAGCAGAGGAGGTAGTGACAGGAGCTCCGCTGTTTGCTGGTCCGGTGTTTTCCGTCCGCCAGTCCGGATGGTGGGCAACGATGACCTTCCTGCCGCAGTTGGTCGATGTACACAGGAAAGCGCTGAATCTGGAGCGCTTTGATCGGTGGCAGTGGCGTCTGTTGGTTTCGTGGATCTTCTGATGCGACGACGTCTGCGCCTTCACTGGGTGATCATAGGACTGGTTGCTTTTCTGGTCGTTCACTGCGTTACTCCTTTGCCCCTGCCAACGCCGCCACACGTGCAGCGGGCGCAGGAGCGATGGAAGTTTGCAGATTCAACGTTTCTGGCAGAAGCACGCGTGCTGTATAGCAAGAACTGCGGCGGCTGTCACCGTGCTTATCCACCGTGGGAATTTTCTCTGAAAACGTGGGTAAAAGAATTTCCGGAGATGGTAGAGGAAGCCAAAACTGATTCTGCGACCGCCGCCCGCATCTGGATCTACATTCTCACTTTTCAGGACACGACCCGGATTCCACCAGCGATTGCAGTGCCACTGCCCCGGAAATAGCCTCTGGTATTCTGTAGACACACAGATCCAGTATTTGCTCAGCGAAGCCCGGTGGGCGACCCAGCGGGTTGCCGCTACCGGCGGAAATTGTGGCAACTTACCGATTGCCTCTACGGAAACGGAATATGCGGTTACCGATTTCTATGCGAATTTGCTCCCATTCCCACTTTTCCCAACCGCGCCAGCGATAGCACTCCACACTGACTTCTCTGCGAATTACCCCTGTTACCACTGCTGTTCGAAGCGGAGCTGCAGGAAGTACTCTGAGAGTGCGGGATCGGAGTACAGTCGGGCAGCCGCTTCCAGAAAGAGTGTGCCCAGCGCTCCAAGGCGGTAGTGTCCACGCAGCAGGGCAGCATAGTTGCGGAGGGATTGCTCAACACCGAAGCCGAGGCTGAGGGAGAGGGCGAAGTTGGGACTGAACGTGTAGCTGGGCATCAGTTGCACCTGATACGATTCACCGATCGTGGTGTCTGGACCATCACCGGTGGGGACGGTATAGAACAGATCGAGCTGGAGTTGCAGGGGGAAGGCAAAACTCAAGATCTGATTGGCAGTGAAGGTATGCAGAACGAATCGCTGCGATCGCTGCTGCGTTTGCTGAGAATAATTGAGCAATGTAACCAGTCCGGTTCGACCGATCCGCAGCGGGTAACTGAGCATTACGCGCCAGAGATCCGTTGCAAAAACCAGCGTATCCTGTCGCTGCGCTGAACGGTGGGCAGCAATGAAAAGGGTGGGGAGGCGCGGAAGTCGCAGTCGCAATTGTCCACCCATTCGCTGCGTGCGTGTCGTCACCGGTTTCGTTCCCAGAATGTTGTCTTTTTCCTCGCTGTATCGGAGCCGGAGCGCCACGCGTCGTTTCCATAAATGTTGTTGAAGCTGAACGGATTGCTGCTGCCAGTCAGTCCGCAGCACGGGATTACCGAAGGTACGGAAACCGGGACCGACCATCTGCGCCCGGAGATGCACCTGCGTCCCTGTTTCCGGCAGGGTGGTGCGGAGCTGGAGGGTATAGGCAAGGTCCCAGGAGCTGCTCAGGCGGAGTTCCAGAAAACGAGTCAGCCATCGGGGAAAGCGCTCTTCAGCAACGTAGGGACTGCGAAGATCCCACGTTACCAGAGACGTTGCAACGGCGCCGGAGAGGAACAGTCGGCGGCTAATGAGCTCTGTCCCCGCTTGCAGTTCTAACACGTGTGTGGCATACGGTCCTCCGGTAACTGGCACCACGGTATCCGGCAGGCTTTCTGTGTCTTCTTTGCCGGAAAGGATGCCGAGAGCCACGAAATCGGATGGGGAGTGAAAAATGCCGAACCGCAGGGCGTGCAAGCGTTGCCCAAATGAGGATTGCTGGATGCTATCTGTCCGGATGATCGGCTGTCGTGTCGTTCCAGAGGCAAAGCTGGCGTGGAAGCTGCCGGGAGTCCAATCGACACTGACGCCATCGAGCGCAACGCTGTTGAGCGAAAGCGGGGAGAAACGGGGATATACCGTGCCAACCTCAATCTTCGGCAGGTACAGCAAAAATCGCTCAACGGAGGAGATGACGTCCAGTTGCTCTAATTCGCTCAACTGTGCTGCCAGCTCAGCCGGAGATTGGCGTGCCAGTTGTTCCAATCGCCGCAGTTTTTCAACCTGTGCTAATTTCTCTGGTTGCACCTGCGCTAAGGAGTCGCGAATATCATCGTATGCTGATGCCAGTGCTGCCAGCTCCGGGTCCTGGCGCAACTGTTCCAGTTGGGTGCGGATGCGGTCGATCAGTTGCTGTTTGACATTCTCCGGTTCAAACAATCCTGTCACCGCATTGATGTTCTGACGGAACTCCTGTCGTTCGGACGAAAGGAGCAGATAGAAGGAAATGGGCAGGTGTGCAACAGTGACGGTTGGTTCAAAGATCCATTCCCAGAAGAAAGGGCGGTACTCCTGAAAAGTGTTCCGCTGATCGGCAACCTGTATCCGGAAACGATTGCTGCCCGACACCTGGATCCACGAGCTCTGCGCCCGGCTGGGTAGCCAGGTGGTGAAGAGGAGGAGCACAATGGCGATGGTGGTCCTTCGGTATCGTATCCGATGCTGTGCTATGGGCATTGCCGTATCCATCGACTCAGGAGCATTGCAGCACGGGATTACGGTAAAGCCACGGGAGCGATGGGCACAGGAGGCAGGGAAGGATCGCTCAGGATATCCGTAATGCTTCCCCTGCCAAGCTGTCCCTTGCTATTGTTACCCCAGGCGACCAGTGTTCCATCTGCCCGGAGCGCCAGAATGTGACTCCCGCCGGCGGCGATGCGAACGACACCGGTCAGCCCCGGCACCTTCTGCGGTTTGACCGGATTCCATCGTTCCCCTGTTTCAGCGATCCCCACTTCGTTGCTGCCCCACACCCAGACGGTACTATCCCGGCGGAGGGCGACAGAGAAGCAACTGCCGGCAGCGATATCCACGACATCTGTCAGTCCCGGAACGCGCACGGGTCTGGCAACAATGGCGCCGGAATCCGGATGCACCTGTCCATTGCTGTTTCGCCCCCACGCCCAGACAAATCCCTGTTTATCGAGAGCAAGGTTGTGGTAATCTCCGGCAGCGATGGCGATGATGTTCCGTAGCCCTTCAATACGGCGAGGATTCAGCACGCGGTAATCTGGAAGTTCGGAGGGAATGAATCCCAGTTGCGCATAGGCGTTCGATCCCCAGCCATAGACCTGTCCTCCAGCCAGTGCCAGCGAGTGGGCAACGCCGGTGGCGATACCGTTGACCGGTCCCAATTTTACAAAGCTGGCTACTTTGACCGGTGTGGATTCCATTGCACTGGTATGTCCGATGCCCAGCTCACCGTTGATGTTGATGCCCCACGCCCAGACGATCCGGTCTTCGTCCAGCGCTAAGGAGTGACGCTCTCCGGCGGCGACCGCGATGAATTTCTTTTGCTGCGGATGAGCGACTACTTTAGGTTGATCAAGGATCGCATCGGTGGCATTCCCACATTGT
The DNA here is from genome assembly GCA_026996895.1 of Candidatus Kapaibacterium sp. GTDB lineage: Bacteria > Bacteroidota > Ignavibacteria > Kapaibacteriales > WFXC01 > WFXC01. The sequence goes on along the minus strand of JALWJX010000023.1, from coordinate 19,580 downwards.
CCATAGTCATTTTTTCCCCACGCATACAGTTTGCCATTCTTCAGCACTGCCAGCGAGTGCCAGTAGCCGGCGGCGACGGCGACGACAGAGGAGAGGCTGGTAAGGATCGGCTGCGGAATCGTTACGTTTTGTTGTCCCACCTGTCGGTAGCGATTGCTACCCCATCCGTAGAGGGCTCCCTGAAGATAAAGTTGCCAGATTTGCTGGAGTGGCTTCGCAACGGCTGTCCGGCGCGTTGACGGCTGCGGCATTTGCCGCTGGAGTGCCGCCTGTGCAATGGATTTGATCAGGGCTTTATCCACCCGGACTTTTTGCGTTGCCAGTTGGGGAAGCAGGTACTCAGTGCGAAAAGCAATTGGATCTGTAACCGCCGGCTTGTTGGTTTTGACGGCAAACGAATGAGCCAGTCCAGCGGTGAAGAGTGAAACATCGATGGCGGCTGCCGGCTTCGGTGGTCGCTTCGGCGGCTTCGGTGGTGCGAAAACGAAGGACCAGACTTCACTTTCCCCCAGCAGCGTGGTACCAGCGTAAGCCTGTACCTGCCAGGCGTATCGCTTCCCGGCTCCAAAAGGACGAGCAGTAAGCGGATAGACCAGCAGCGTTGTGGGGATGGATCGGCGAGTGAAGAAAGCAGGATTGCGCAGCATTGCATCGTACGGCGTCTGGCGTCCCAGAACCTCCACGATCCGAAGGGTGTACGTCACACGTTGTCCCATCGGCAGCGGCGTCGGCGGAAGCCACGTAAAGGTTGGACGTTGTTCCTGCACCGTGTCCCCATCAGCCGGTTCAATCAGGACCGGTGGGGAAAGCCGTTCAATCACCTGTTCAAAGCAATCACTGCCCAGCTCTTCCCCCGTCGACGCTTCATAAGCGGTAACACAAACGGTGTATTCGCCCGAAGGAACCTGTCCTGTTCGTTCGAAGATGGACCGGTAGCGCTGATCAACCTGGATCACTTCAATGGGCGAAAACTGTGTGGCGGTCATCGTATGGGTGCCGGGCGGAAGGGAGAAAACCGCGCTGCGAGCGTGCGCAATTCTTCCATCACGGGCTTCATCCACTGTGCCTTCCAGGTAGATTTCGAGGGTTTCATTTGAGAAATTGGTCAGGCGGACGCGCCATAAATCCGATTCCCGAAGCTGATTCGGTGGAGGCTGGAAAAGTTGCACCTGCACCATCTGGGCAACAGCGGTGACGAAGCTCAAAAGTCCTGCGAGGGCAATTTTGAAACCCTTCATTGTTGACCGCCTTCCTGTGACACTTGCTGTTTCGTTTTATTCTGCACTGATGCTCACAGCATCGGCATAGACCAGTCGTCGAGTCAGCCGCGTTCCCATCATCGGATCGGCGATAATTTTCGCCGTGATCAACTCTGGCGATCCGCTCTGGGAGGGCGCATCGGCAAACCATTGCTCGAATTCTTTCAGGACAATGCGGAGTTTGGCGCCCGGCTGGAGCGCGAGTTCCTGCAGATCGATATTGCCCACCCAGACGCCCGGCGTGCGGCTTTCTATTCGATCCAGCCCAACGGTAAGAAGGGGTTTCCAGCCAAGCACTGGTGGTTGATCGGGCAGCAGCATTTCAACGGTCGCTTCCATTTCGCTGTTAGCGTGCAGCGCAAATCCCGCCCGGTAAGTATGTCCCTCAACGATAATGCGGATTCGCTTGCCTTCCTGCACCACTGTGGCTTTGCGCCGTGGCAGAATCTGAAGGAAATCCAGCGTTGTCACGCGAGACAAATGGGCATCATCGACCGCATAGGGCTGAAAACGAGCGAGGGCAAATCGGACGAAGGGGAAGTAGGACTCACCCGGATCCAGCGGAATGTCGGCATACCAGAGTCCTCGTTCGGTGTCATATCGGGGTTCGAAGCCGACCGCCGTCACCTTGTAGTTCGTTCCCTTGAGTTCTTCCAGCGTCAGTTGATCGCCGGTCTGCACAACATCACTGAACAACACCGGCGTTGGAGTCAGGTCCGTGGGAGTTGGAGCAGAGAGCCAGATGGGATCCAAACCCCACGAGGTGACGTATGGCTGCAACTGTGGTGGCAGGGAAGGTCCGCCAAGGAGTTTTGCGGCGAAAGTACCACCCAGCCATTTTTTCGGCTGCCCGGCGGCTGGCAACAGCACTGCCAGCAACTCATCTTCGCCGGAGCTGTACCACGGGCGCTCAATGTAGATTCGGGTTACCGGTATCCGCTCGCTGATCACTCGATTCCCGTCCCGCTGCCGCTGCCATCGGAAAGCGGGAATGGCGTACGGGATCGAAAGACCGGCAGGACGGGCAGTGTTGAGAATTTGCAGCGTCTGTTCCGGTCCGCTGCGTGCAAAGAATTCCTCCGATAGTCGGGGTGGGAAAAACTCCCGATACCGACTGATCGCCGTCGCTCGATACCGGACGCGGCGATGTTTGGTGTCCCCGAATTCGTGGACAAAGTGGAGATTGGTCAACGTATCCTGCGTCGGATTATCGGTGATGATTTCCCCTACCGTTGTCCCGCTCTGCGGTGCGGGATCTCTTCCATCTTTGCCATCGCGAGGTTCCGGCTCCGCCGGATTATCAACGGGCGTGTTCCACTCACCGTTGATGGTGACTTTGCCCGTGGATTTTGCATCGATAGTGAGGTCTAACTGCAACGGCGCCTTCGTGTCGCCTAACGTCCGCTGCGGTGTTTGCGCAATGGTGGTGATCACCGGATCTGCTAATGGCTGGCTGACAGCGTGGACAATTGTTAACTTGCGCGGCGGGGTCAACATCCAGTGCCATCCGTACAGAGAGGCATCGTGGAGCTTCTGGGCAACCGCTGGCGGCGCTCCTTGCGAAAGTAGATGCCACAGTGCCAGCAGTTCGCGATTTTGCTCCGCTTCCGTCGGCGTCGCACCAAGGGCACAACTGTACAGAAGCGTTGCTTCCCGTCCTTTTGGCAAATAGATGGTCAGCACTCGCTGCGCCCGATCCCAGGATGGGAGACCATCGCCTTCGGCAAGCACCAGCCGGAATCCCGGAACGTTGGGCCAATCGGATGGCTCGCCAAAATTGACAATCACGGCGTTTTTGGTTCCCACCACAGTTCGCTCTTCGATCGACCCATCGGGATGGATCCAGAGAATTCTGCCCGGTGGCAAGCCGGGCACATTCTGAAACACCGCCGCACGAGCCAGAGGATCCGGGATATATGGCGTTGTGACCTGCGGATCACTTTTGACCGGATAAGCAACGGTTTCCCCCGTGACTGGATTTGTCCACTGTGCTTCCGGAAACAGGGCAGAGCCGCCGGGGAGAGTGTCTTCGCGAGAAACCAGCATCGCATACGTTGCCGGGTCCATCTTCCCGCCGGGTGCGGTGTCCAGTTTACCGTGCTGCTCCGCTAATTCAACACTGCCACGGGGTGCTACGACGTGTCGCTCGCTGATCTGCGTCGTTGCAGCCGGCGCTTCCGGATCAAAAGCACGATAACGGATTGCCATTACTTCCAGTGATTCACCCGTTTGCAGATCCGGATCTGGTAGCGATCGCATCAGGAGTACGGGATTGGGAACAGGTTCCCAGCGGTAGTACACCAGCTCATCAGAGGTTTTGCTGAAGTCGTTCGGATCGATGTCTTTCAGCGGTCGACTGTAACCTGCCAGATCGACCGTTCGCAGCCGAAACCGATATCGCTTGCCGAAACGCAGGCGGGGAAGTGAACCGGCAGGCACAGCGAATGTGGCTTTAATTTGATACTTATCCAGCGGATCGTTTGCCGGATCAGCGGGATTGTCTTCCGTATCGATGGTTTTACCGGGACGTTGCACTGCCAGACTCCAGCCTTTCCACACCGCTAAGGATTCGTGCAATCGCATCTCGTCTGGCGGCGCATCGGTGCGTGTTACCGGTCCCAGCGTCAGCGTTCCTTCATCCTGACCGGTAACGGTATCGCCAGTCCGCAGCAGTTTGTACGTCGCCAGCCGTTCGAAGAGCGAATGCCACTGGTTCGTTATCGAGTCCCACACGTCGATGCGGTAGCCGCGAAGCAGGTCATCGGCAAACAGGGTTTCGGTTCCCGTACTTTCCAGCGTCGTATTCTTCGTTTGCGCCCGCTGCAAATGCTGGAACAGCACAAAAGCGAGGTTGTGGCGAACCAGCATAAACCCTACACTTTGCAGCGCCGGAGTGCCGACGGATCGGGATTCTGGATCAACGGCGTGCGGACCACCTAACCGAATCTTTGTTTGAAATGGCGCCTGAAATCCTTCCCGAAGGCGGCGCAGGGAGCTGGCAAAGCCCAGCAATTTGCGGGCAGCACCGTCGGGATCAACAGATACAAATTCGTACCGCCCGTTTTGCAGGTTCACCAGTCCTTCTACAATGTCGGAACCAGGTTCGGGTTGGGGCAGAAACAGGCGTTTTGCCGCGTCCAGTTGGTATCGCACCTGCGGCGTCAGGTTGACCGTTGCACTCATCGCTGGCGTCCATTGCGGCTGAACCTGCACCCAACCGGTGGCTGGCATCCCCGCTGGTCGGGGAAACTCGACGATCATCAGGATGCCCAGCCGCTCCAGAAGCAGGGGATGGTTGAGGAGCGCCGAAAGAATTTCGTGAAAATCGGGTTTGGGGAAAGCAATGACTGCCCGTTTATACGGCGAATACGCTGCGGCATACGTTGGATTGGCATTGTGCGGCATTGGCGCATTCATTGGCTCGTGGAAGTACTGAATCCACTCAAACGTGGTACGGAGATCAGGGCGCTGCCAGGCAATTGCTTTCTGTTCCTGCAACCGGGCACGTAATTGCCGCCGTCGTTTCTGCCACCGATCGTAATCATCCAGGGCGAGATTGCTGAGCACTTCATAGATGTTATCCAGCCACGATGGCACTTTCTCATCCCGGTGGCTGGGCCACTGCGGAACACTGTCCGGTGCGTTCTGTCCAAAGGTCTGGTACACCTGCTGCACAAATTCCACCAGCGGTTTGACCGGATAGGAGCTGATGGGCAGTTGCGCATACATCGGAAACTGGTAGGGCTGGACGGGGGTATCCGGCTGAAATACCGCTTCCCAGATCGCTGGCTGAGGTGCAGTCAGCACCGTATAATCACCGGGCATCAGGTGTTTGCCGTTCAGTACGAGCGTAAGCGTCACCTGCTGCAACGTCGAAACCCAGTTCACCCAGTCGGGGTACTGGCTGAGTTTTTTCAATGCCGTATCCGTGGAGCGGAGCCGGGGCGAGATCACGATCGAACAGCGAAGGCGATCACCACTTCCCCATCCACGTGGAATAGCGGTCCACATCACCTGTTGCGACAGTGGCATTTTTCGTTTCCTTTATGTTGGTCAACGTGCCGTTATGCAAAAGCCAGGCAATACTGTTTCCACGGTTCGGGCGTTGGAAACATCTGGGCAAATGTTGGATCACCCGAAGATCCTTTGAACTGTCGCTCAACCTTGATCGAAACGGACTTGCTGAAAAACAGCACATTTACTTCCACCACCAGCGACGCCTGCCCATAGACTTTCCCGTTGGACTGCCAGGTGAGCGACATATAGAGCACAGCAGAGATACTGATGATCCCCAGCACTCGCAGTTCGCCCCACATCCGGAAATAGCCTTCCAGCGTGGCGATGTTACCACCATTCTGGAAAACCATCCGGAAATAGATGCCCACCATTGCTCCAACGGATCCCTGAGCGACGGCAACACTGAAGGCGAAGCTCCCACCGAATTCAAAAGCAGCTTCCAGCAACGTCACACCAGCCGGGGTAAGTTCCAGTGCAAAGAATCCGCCACCGCCGAAGATGTAGACCGTAAGCCGGAACGGATCGTGCCGTTCACAGAATCCGAACCGGAGTGTTACCGGCTCAGAAATGAACGGGATTTTGAGTGAGAAAAAGAGCGAGAGATTCTGGATGCTCAATACCCCGACGGAAATGGAGGGCAGTCCCAGTTTGTAGTACACCAGCAGACCGGGATTTTTCAGCAGTTCGATTTTGGGCAGGTAATCGCCAAACCCTCCTTTGGGAATGAGATCTTGCAGCTTGCTCACAAAGCTCAATGGGCCTTTGAATTCAACATTGGCAATGTCAACATCAACCTTGACTTTCTCGAAATTTTTCGACCGCAGCCGCAGCCGTGTAAAGTCCACCGCCAGAAATTCCATAATGCCAGCGATCAGATGGACAGCAAAGTCCTGGAGTTCTCCCTGGATCTTGATCGTGGGCGGTTCTGGTTTCCACGGCTGGTGCGCCGATGTTTTGAGTGACAATCTGGTTTTGCGATTGCTGGTGTCGAAAGTTTCAAACAATGGATTACCGCTGGGCCAACTCTGGAGTTTGTCCGTTTCCCACTTGTATTCCAGCGACAACCCTTTCCGAATGTCGTCGATGAATTGCTTCCACTTTTCGTACTTCTGCCGGATTTCTTTTTCTAACTGCTTTGCCGCTTTAATTTCCTGCTCCACCAGTGCTCGCAGCTCGTTGATTTTTTCTTCCACCCGCTCTTTGCGCCGCTGCAATTCCTCCAGTTGTTGCTGCAACTGCTTACTGGTCGCATCGGTGCGCTTCTTAAGCAATTCGATCAGCTCGGCGATGTTGCGTGTTCCCAGATCGTTGATGGTCGTCTGGAAGGTCGTCCAGATGGTATTGGCGAAGTTCTTGACATCGTTGAGGGCACCTTTGACCTCATTGATTGCTGTCTGAACGGCTGAGGATACCGCCCCCGGCAGCGCCTCGATCGTGTTGATGACGGACTCAAAGCGATCTTCGATGTCACTTTTGATCTGGTCAATGTCTTCCACAAAGTCGTACACGGTTTTCTGGATCAATTTGGGAATTTTATCCGCTTCGGACGCAGCCATAGCAACAAAAGTAAGGATGCGCAGAATATGCTTGAGTTTGACCGACCCAACGATGGTTGCTTCAAAGACCTGATCGAAAAACTTAGAGGGATCAAAGGTACCGTTGAGAAAATCATCGAAGGGGGAATTTGCACCCACGGGTCCAACGCCCCGCGAGATGGCTTGAATCTTCAGGTTCGGAGCCGCCAGCCCGCCGGCTTTATCCGTGTTTTGCGAGAAATTGAGTTGCACGGGGTTGCGGAGTTTCAGGAACACCTCACCAGCATTACCGGCAGGATCGAAGCCAGCAGGAAGAAATCCTCTGGAGTTTTCGCCGAACAGTTCCACTGTTGTCGTGGCACCAGTACCCAACAGCGCCTCCACCTGCTGAATCCGGATATCCGCCTGCTCCATTTCCGGATAGAAGTACGGCTCCTTCGCTGTGTCAATGGCTGCACCGGGATCGGGGATAAAGACATTAAACCGCATCGCCGCCGTTTCAAAACGGGTGTCCCCCGCCCGTGCTGGCGGTGCATAAGCAACCGATTGCCCGGCTAAGTCCACGGTTCGCCACGACGTGCCTGAATGGTAGGCATTCTGGACGGTCAGCAACGTCGAACGCTGGTTCGCTGTCGATTGGATGAAGATCAGGGGGAGCACAAATTCCACTTCCTTGCCTTCCCAATCCGTTGCGACAACGGAAAACAGCACGTCTTTGCCACCGACGCGGGGCCAGAAGGCTTGATTCCCCAGACCATCGATGCCTGTGGTTTCCGGTTTGTCCAGTGGTGGGGTGATTAGCGTTCGCAGTTCGACTCTGCGGAATGGGAATTTTCGTCCCTCGTACCGTTGCCCCGGCAGTCCGGAAGCGGGGAAAATTTTGACCGGTTGCCGAACGATAATGAACTGCTTCTGGATCAGGTATGCTGCCATCTGCCCTCGAGGTGTGCGGCGGAATTTCCGCTCCGTGATCTTCACCAGCGATGCCCGATGCCCGAAGGGGAAGAGGAAACCAGCATACACCACCCGGACAAAATGATCCCGTCCTAAGGTTGCGCGGTGCAGCCACTCCTCAACGCTGAATCCTGCTGGCGGTTCCCAGGCAGCCTGCGAATCCAGCCATCCACCCAAGGCGGAAAGGAACAGCTTTGCAACGCGGATGGGCTGGGGCGTGTAGTTGCTGATGATAAAGTTCGAGGACAGGTGGACGATTTGATACCGATCGTTGCGGGTCAAACTGGTTCTGAAGGGCCACAGATCGTTGGGATCCGGGCGAGGGGAGGTGACGTCCCACGACCAGATTGCCCGAACGGTGCGCAATGGCGCGTTACCTTCGTCGAAAGATCCATCCTTCGCACGCACGCCTAAGCGAGTGTGCCAGAGCTCCACACTGAAGTGTTCCGATGCCGGTGGCAACGCCGTCCGATGTGCCCAGGCAGCAAAGCGGTGCGGCGACAGGAACAGACGGTACGGTAGCTCGATGGCAGTTTCCGTTGCTTTCAGCGGTTGCGGTTTGGCAGGAGCCGCTGGCGGTGGTTGCACAAAGTCCTGGACGCTCAGGATGGAAAAATTGAGCGCAGGTTGTGCTTTCGGCGCTGTGAAACGGAGCGTCTCCCGCCGGAACTTTTGCACCACCGTTGCCGGTCGCATCCGGGGCATCGGTGACGGACGCTGCTGCTGCGGCTTTGAAGGTTGTAACGCTGATCGCTGCTGCTGCGTCGGCTGGGGCAGCGCCCGGCGCCAGAGCTTTGCCGACATTGTCAGTGCCGATGCTATGCCGACCAGGTGAAAAGCCGTTTCCGTTGCATCGGCAAGGTCCGGAGGTAACGCATTCTTTGCAACGACCGGAATGAATTTGTTCCACTCCAGAAGTTTGGGTAACTGCAACGGCAGGCTGCGAATGGTCGCAGGGAAGCGGAAGACCAGCCGGCTCGTTCCAGAAAGCCGCGCGGGAATCGGCGGCATTTCCGGCCTCTCACTCGTCGCCGGCGATCCGGATTCATAGTAGGCGCGCTCCGCTATGCTCTGGGGAGCGAAGGTGACAATCATTCGGGATTGGGAATTGAGCAGGAGCGTGGTGCCACGAAGCTGGACATTCAAAAAATCAAAGCGGAGGTAGAGCAGATCTTCGGGACGAAGGACCACAAAGCTGAGCGTGCTGCCGGGATCGCCACGAACCACGGGTCCTAAGGTAATCGTTGGCAATTTCGTCCCACGAACTGCCCGGCGCTGCTGTCGTCCCTGCTCTGCAATCTGCACCGTCAGGGGAAACAGGGGAGCTGCCGGTTCCGTAACGGCATCTGCCATAGCAAGATGAAACCGGTGCAGCTTCGGTGATCCTGCAGAAACAATTGGGGTATCATTCACAACGCGCAGCTCGAACGGGCGGGTTTCTGCCCCACCACCCAGCTCAAAACTCATCGGGGGCAGGTGGATCCACCACCGCCGTTTATCGCTAAAGTCACCGGAGATCCAGCATTCGTGACGGGAAGACGTGCCAGCACATCCTATGGTAAGATGGTCAAGCCACAGACGAATTGCCGGATCGGACGCAGCGATAACTTCCGCTTCTTCGGCAGCTATGCCGCCGATTGCCCATCGGGCAGCACGATTGCGAGTGGTCGCTGTTTCGATCCGCAGACGCTGGAAAGGAAAGTTGCGGAATGTCCACCGGGTGTTTGGGATGCTCAACGTAGACCGTGCAGCATCGATCGCATCGGCAATCCATACTGCCCGCTGCGTTGGCGGCTGTTGAAAGATAGAAGTTGGCAGATCCCCCACCTGCAGGGTCAGTTTCCGGAACGTGGCGCGCAGCACCGGCGTTGTCAGCAGGATTTCTGAAGCAGCAGTTCCGATGAATGTCCAATCTTTGCTGAACCAAAGATCGATCGTTCCCTTTGCCGCCACCGTTGCCTTCTCTCCCAGATGGAGCACCGGAAGTGGAGCAGAGGAACAATGGAGTGGCGTTCCTGATAGCCACTGCTGAAGGTCGCCGCGAAACACCCAGCCATTTGCAAATTGCAGTGTAATTCCGAAGCGATTACCGACCGGAGTAATTCGGGCATCGAAATCCAGGGAGAAATCGGTTCCGGGTACAACAGCATTCCGGAGCTGAATCTGAATCCGATCCCCTTCCTGGTCGGCAATGATCCGGGGACGTCCGGCAAACCATCGTCGATCCACCAGCCACCGGGTAGTACCGAAGGAAAGCAGTACTTGATCAGCGGTAACCTGGAGGGTTGGCTGCGGCAGTACCGTGCTCTCAAAGGTTTTCGATAAAGCAGGAGCGGTGGCAAGGAAAGCAGAGCTTAGTTTCAGAATGTCACGTCGGGAGATGCGATGCCCCTGAGCTGATAGCTCTCCGAACAGATGGCGAATTTTTGACGGTGAAAGGTAGTGAAATCGCATCGGGATCCTCCACCCTGAAAGAACAGACTGTGATCCGGAAGGCAAAGAATCTGGCGGGTACCTGCAGGGAGGTATCGCCAAATTCTCTGTCATCCATTTTCAAAAATACGGAATTTCTGCCACAAAAGCAAATGGGTCAGAAAGAAAAAATAGCCTATCGACTGGTACTCTGGTTTTTGGGCTTCAATACTCCAGCACCTGCCGGCACGTGTCCAATAATTTTTCCGCCGACGGCAGCATTGCCTGCTCCAGCGGTGGCGCCATTGGCACCGGCGCATCAAAAGCGGCAACGCGTCGGATGGGAGCGTCCAGATACTCAAAGGCTTTATCAGCAATCCGGGCAGCAATTTCTGCGCCGAAACCCGCTGTCAGGGTAGCTTCGTGCGTGATGACAACCCGATTGGTCCGTTTGACAGAGTCGATAACCGTGGCTTCATCGAGCGGTACCAGTGTGCGAATATCGACAACTTCAACGCTGGCGCCTTCACTTTCCAGTCGGGCTGCTACTTCCAGCGCCGTGTGCACCATCCTGCCGTAGGCAATGATAGACAGATCCGCTCCGGGACGAACGATGCGGGCTGTGCCCAGCGGCACAACGTGCTCACCTTCCGGCACATCTTCTCGAATTTTTCGATAAAGCCCTTTGTGTTCAAAAAACAGCACGGGGTTGGGATCGCGGATGGCGGCAATCAGCAGCCCTTTGGCGTCTGCTGGAAATGCAGGAAAAACAACTTTCAGTCCGGGCGTATGGGCAAACCAGGCTTCGGCACTGCGGGAGTGGAAGGGACCAGCGCTCATGCCGCCCCCAACCGGTCCACGGACAACAATCGGTACCGGCAGCCCCCACCGGTACGCCGTCGTAGCAGCGACATTGACCAGTTGATTAAAGCCGTTGGTGATGAAATCCATAAACTGCATTTCAGCCACCGGGATCAAGCCGTTCAGCGCGGCACCAATTGCCCCGCCAATGATCGCTGCTTCGGAAATAGGAGTATTGATCACGCGCTGCTTGCCAAATTCTTCCACAAAACCTTTCGTGACTTTGAACGCTCCACCAAATTCGGCGATGTCTTCACCCAGCAAAAAGACTCGCTCATCCCGCCGCATTTCATATCGGAGCGCATCGCTAATCGCCTGTAACAGCGTCATCGTTGGCATCGCAGATCGTCCCTTTTTGGCTTACAAAAACACATTTTTGAAAGCCTCTTCCGCCGGTGGAAATGGCAATTGCAACACTTCATCCAGCACACGCACCGTTTCTGCTTCGATCTCGCGACGCATCTGCTGAATTTCTGCTTCGGAAAGGATGCCATTGTCGATCAGGAATCGCTGGTAGCGGAGCAGCGGATCTCGCTTTTTCCAGTACTCCAGCAGTTCTCGAGGAACGTACGACGCATTATCGTGCTCAGCGTGGCCACGCATTCGCATACAAATGGCTTCGATCAGGGAAGGACCTTCGCCGTTGCGGGCACGCTCTACGGCATAGAACGTCGCTTCGTATACCCGTTCCACATCCGTCCCATCGATGGTTTCGCCAGGGATGCCGTAGCCGATCGCTCGATCGGAGAGTTTCTTGCAGGCGTACTCTTCGGTCGTCGGTGTAGAGTATGCGTACTGGTTGTTTTCAATGATAAGCACAAACGGTGCTTTCCGGACAGCGGCAAAGTTCAAACCTTCGTGAAACTCACCGGTCTGGGCACCTCCTTCCCCGATGTAGTTCAACACCACGATCGGTTCGCCTTTGAGCTGCGCTGCCAGTGCATAGCCGACGGCGACCGGGATCATTGCGCCCAGGTGGGAGATATTCCCATAGAGCTTTCGTTGCGGATCGGCGTAGTGCCCCGTTCCATCCGTTCCCCGCATCATACTTCCCTGGCGCGCCAAATGGTTGAGCGCGATGGTGCGTAACGGCACACCCCGGACAAAATGGGCGCCCAGATCCCGATGCATCGGGAAGATTGCATCCTCCGGCTGCAAGACAGCAGCAGATCCGACGGAAATGGCTTCGTGCCCAATCTGCGCAAAGACGCTGCCAAACATTTTGCCCTGCCGATATAATCGGATCGTTACTTCATCAAAAATGCGGGCGTGCAGCATCCAGCGCAGCAGTGCCACCCGCTGCTGGTCGTTCAACAGTCTGGTCGGAACAATTTCCGGAATTTCAGCAGTTGCCACCACGTCTGCCATCGCAGTTTTGCCACCTCGTCCGTTGCACAAGTGGATTCCTTAGAAGAATTTGGGGTATTTGCGAGGATTGACCTCGTGCATCAGTTCATAGACGCCATAAAAGACGTGCTCCACTTCCGGTTTGGACCAGTAGTTCCCATCCGTGCCATAGGCGGGACGGTGCTCTTTGCCCGGTATCGTCTTTGGCGGTGAGTCCAGCCAGTAGTAACCCTGTTGCTCTTCCAGGATTTGCTGTAGAATGTACGCCGTGGCGCCGCCGGGTACATCTTCATCCACGACCACCAGTCGGTTGGTCTTTTTGAGTGATTCGACAATGCGATGACGGCGATCGAAGGGAACCAGAGACTGAATATCGATCACCTCGGCATCGATCCCGACTTTTGCCAGTGCGTCGGCTGCTGCCATCACGATTCGACAGCAGGCGCCATAGGTGACGATGGTCACGTCCGTACCAGTGCGGAGCACCTCCGGCACGCCAACCGGGACGGTCATTTCGCCAATGTTCTTCGGCAATCGCTCTTTGAGCCGATAGCCGTTGAGCACTTCGATGATGAGCGCAGGATCGTCGGACTGGAGCATTGTGTTGTAGAAGCCAGCCGCACGGGTCATATCGCGAGGGACCAGCACGTACATTCCGTGCAAAAGGTTGAGGATGCCCGCCATTTCGGATCCGGAATGCCAGATACCTTCCAGCCGGTGTCCACGCGTACGCACGATCACCGGCGCCATTTGCCCGCTTTTGGTACGCCACCGCACCGTTGCCAGATCATCGGACATAATCTCCAGCGCATAGAGCAGGTAGTCCAGATACTGGATTTCGGCGATGGGGCGCAGTCCCCGCATTGCCATCCCAATTGCCTGTCCGATGATCGTGCATTCCCGAATGCCAGTGTCGGTGACCCGCAGCTCGCCATACTTTGCCTGCAATCCCGCACAGCCCTGATTCACATCGCCAAGTTTGCCGACATCCTCACCGAAGATGATCACGCGCGGATCCCGGGCTAAAGCGGCATCGAAACAGGCATTGATGACCTGAAACCCATTGACTTTGGGGCTATCAGCATCATAGACGGGTTTGATTTCCGGCACACGGATCGCTGCCTTCGGCGATTGACTGTACAGGTGGGAATCGTATGCCTCCACTCCCCACGCCTCGATCTGTTCTTTCCACTGCACCAGCGCCTTTCGAGCTGGCGTTTCGCGATCGCGAACTTCGATCAATGCTTTGCGAATGGCAACCAGACTGTCTTTGTGATACGGCTCCCGGATCGAGAGCAGTTCTTTGCGGATTTGTTCCAGTGCCGCCTGCCGGTCCGGTCGCTCCTGTGCCAGTTGCTGAATAAAAACCGCTGTTTTCTGCACCTCTTCGCGAATGGGCGTGATGTATTCATTCCACGCTTCTTCCTGCCACTGCCGCACCTGCTTGCGGTCTTCCTCTTCCCACTGTTGCAGTTCTTCCTCCGTTGCGATCTTTTCATCGATCATCCACTGGCGCATTCGCAGCAGGCAATCGTGTTCACGTTCCCATTGCAACCGCTCCGGCGATTTGTATCGCTCGTGGCTGCCAGAAGTAGAATGTCCCTGGGGTTGGGTGAGTTCCAGCACGTGGATGAGCGCTGGCACGTGCTCAGTGCGAGCCGTCGCTGCCGCCTGACGGTACGTTTCGACTAAGGCTGGATAGTCCCACCCTTTGACCACGTACACATCGTACCCTTCGCGAGTACCCGGCTTCCGCTGGAAACCTTTGAGCAGTTCGCCGATGTTCGATTTGGTGATCTGATACTCATTGGGCACCGAAATACCATAGCCATCGTCCCAGATGGAAATGATCGCTGGTGCTTTCAAAACCCCGATAGCGTTGACGGCTTCCCAGAACATTCCTTCGGCACAACTGGCGTTGCCAATGGTACCCCAGGCAATTTCCCGACCCTGGCGGGAAAAGGTGGTGAAGGAATGCAGTTCCTCCAGCTCCCGATACAGCCGCGAAGCGTAAGCTAAGCCAACCAGCCGCGGCATCTGCGATCCGGTGGGAGAGGTATCAGCAGAGATGTAGTAGAGCTGCGTCAGATCCTTCCAGGAGCCGTCAGGATTGAGCACTCGCGTTGCAAAATGTGCATTCATCTGCCGCCCTGCGCTGGCGGGATCCTTTTCCACATCGGCATGGGCATAGAGTTGTGCAAAGAACTGCTTGATCGTGATGATGCCCAGCGCAAACATCCACGTCTGATCCCGGTAGTAGCCAGCCCGGAGATCTCCTTTCTCAAAAAAATGCGCCATAGCAACCTGCGGGACTTCCTTTCCATCGCCGAAAATGCCGAACTTCGCCTTGCCGGTCAACACCTCTTTCCGTCCGATCAGGCTTGCCTGCCGGCTCTGGTACGCAATGCGATAATCCCGGATGATCGTCTCTCGATCAAAAGGAAGCTTCTCTTTCGACTGCCCATTAACTTCCACTGCTTTCGCCTTCCGCACCCGCTGCCTTCCCATCGTGCAACTCCTTTCGTTTCTCCAAAAAAGCCAAACTACAAAAGTACCACTTTCCCGGCGGATAGCGGGCAGAAAGTGGAGCGTATCAGCAGTGTCGATTTTTCGCCGGTATACCAGTAGCGCCTCCTTGGAAGTGCCGACGTTTGCCGGCAATTGCTGGGAGCGCCGACTTTAGTTGGTAAAAAATGGAAGGATGCACTGACGTAAATGTGTAGGGGCGACCGGCCGGTCGCCCCTACGGGTGTGGGCGATGGCGACCAGCCGGGTCGCGCCGACTGGGAACGCCGGCTTTAGCCGGCATCTTGCACACTAAGGTGTGCGCTTTCAGGGAATGCACGCAAAAGTTGCTCGACACTGCTGGTTGTCACACCATCCCGCTTCGAGATGGACAATAGAGCGACCGCAGAATTCGTTCCCTTCGCTGGCAATAAAAAAATTCCGATAAACCGGGAGAACGAATGGACACAACCACTTTGGAAAACTGGCTATGGGAAGCCGCCTGCGCCCTCCGCGGTCCGGTGGATGCACCCAAATTCAAAGACTACATCCTGCCCCTTGTCTTTCTCAAACGGCTGTCCGATGTGTTTGAGGATGAGCTGGAACGTTTAGCGGAAGAATATGGTGACCGCAAACTTGCCCTCCGGATTGTTGAGGAAGAGCGAGCACAGGGCATTATCGCAGAACGTCGCGGTTCGGTGCGTTTCTACATCCCTGAAAATGCTCGCTGGACAGAAATTCGGCGACATCGAACAGGGTTGGGGCAATACTTGACTGATGCGGTGCGGTCCGTCGCCCGCGAAAATCCTCGCCTTGCGGGTGTTATCGACATTGTAGATTTCAACGCCACAACTGCAGGACAGCGAATCGTACCGGATGAATACCTCGCCCGGTTGGTAGATGTTCTCTCTCGCCATCGGTTGGGACTCCGGGATGTAGAACCCGACATTCTGGGACGTGCCTATGAGTACCTGCTGCGGAAATTCGCTGAAGATCAGGGCAGAAGTGCCGGTGAATTCTACACACCGCGTGAAGTGGCGATCCTGATGGCACGCATTCTGGATCCTCAACCTGGGATGGAGGTATACGACCCTACGTGTGGCTCTGGCGGCCTACTGATTAAAACCCATTTTCGCCTGCTGGAAACCTATGGAGTTCAGGAAAACGGTCATCGCCGCCTACCGCTGGAACACGCCCCTTTGCAACTGTTCGGGCAGGAAATCAATCCTGCAACGTACGCTATGGCGGTAATGAACGTTGTGATCCACGATATGGAAGCAGAAATCCGGTTGGGTGACACGATGCGACACCCTGCGTTCAAAGACCCTGCAGGGCGGCTGAAACGCTTCGATCTGGTCGTTGCAAACCCGATGTGGAATCAGGATATTCCCACGAACGTGTATGAGAACGACCCATACGATCGTTTCAGCTTCGGCATTCCTCCTGCTTCCAGCGCCGACTGGGGCTGGCTCCAGCACATGCTGGCGTCACTCAATGACCAGGGACGAATGGCGGTGGTTCTGGACACTGGCGCTGCGAGCCGTGGCAGCGGCAATCAGGGAAGCAACCGGGAGCGAGACATCCGGCGCAAGTTCGTCGAACGTGACCTCATCGACAGTGTCATCCTGCTCCCCGAAAACCTTTTCTACAACACCACGGCGCCGGGCATTATCATTACTATCAACCGGAAGAAGCGTCACCCTGGGGAGATCCTCTTGATCAATGCTTCCAAACTCTTCGCCAAAGGTCGTCCGAAGAACTACCTGACCGAGGAGCACATAGAGAAGATCGCAACGCTCTACCACGAATGGAGAGCGGAAGAGGGCATCTCCACCGTTATCACGAACGAAGCAGCAGCGGCGAACGACTACAATCTATCACCCAGTCGTTACGTGGCTCAGAACGATCAAGAAGAAGTGCTTCCGCTGGAAGAGGCGGTGGTGCTACTCCAGGAAGCCGAGGAGGAGCGCACCGAAGCTGATCGGGCGCTGCAGGCGGTGCTACGGGAATTGGGATTACAGCGACCGGGGACCCGCTATGGAAGGGTATGACCCAAACCGTCACCATCGGCGTTCCATTCGGTGGCGCGGGTATGATTATACCCAACCCGGTGCGTATTTCTGCACCGACGAACGCGCGCCCTTGTTCGGCAAAGTGGTGAATGAGGAAATGGTGTTGAACAAATCGGGCAAAATTGTGCAGGAAAAATGGTTCCATTCCACGGACATTCGTGCCGGGATTGCATTGTGTCCCAATGAATTTGTGGTCATGCCCAACCATATCCATAGGATTGTCTGGATCGTGGACGCTGTAGGGACGATCGGCCGGTCGCCTCTACAACCCGCCCATCCCCGGGGACCGACAGCCCGTTCGTTGGGATCGTTCACAGCCGGTTTCAAATCCATCGTCACCAAACGCATCAACGTCCACCGCGGTACACCCAGCGCGCCCGTCTGGCAACGCAACTACTATGAACACATCATCAGCACCAACCGGGCGTTGACCGCCATCCGACGGTACATCGTCGAAAACCCTCTGCGCGGGCATCTGGACCGTTACAACCTCGATGCGGTCGGTCCTGATCCCCGCGCCCGCGACCTGTGGCACATAGTACGCGGTGACGCGGACCGCGAAAGACATCCAAACCGGTATAAATGGAGAAGCAAGCATGCCAAAGATTAACGCCGCAGAGAGCCAAACCCTGGAATTCAAAAGGCAATGGACTGATAGAGCCCTGGAGGACCTAGCAGCTTTCGCCAACACGGACGGCGGCACGCTTCTTTTGGGCGTTCGGGACGATGGCGAAATCGTGGGCGCCAGAGCCGACGACCAGGAACTGCAGCGGATTGCCAACCGCATCGCTGCCCATCTGGGCATTACCCCATCGATTCGGGTGATCGAGATGCAAGGGTTCCCAGTGGTGGAAATTCGGGTCGATCCGGCCCAGGGGTTGGTCCCTTACCGTGGACGGTATCTTCGCCGTGTGGGCACGACGAACCGCGATTTTTCGCCGGATGAACTGGCCCAACACGTCCTAATGCGTTCCGGAAGGAGTTGGGACAGCCTGCCCAGCGAGTGGACCGTAGAGGATGTTGACCTGGAGGCTCTGAGGCGGTTTGCCCGCCTGGCTCAGGCGAGACTTCCCCATTTCGACCCCTCCAACCCCGAACAAAGTTTGCGGAACCTCAATCTCCTGGAAGGCGAGCAGTTGAAGAACGCGGGCGTCTTGCTTTTCGGAAAGCAGCCCCAGCGCCTCTTCCCCCAGG
Organism: Candidatus Kapaibacterium sp.; assembly: GCA_026996895.1. GTDB lineage: Bacteria > Bacteroidota > Ignavibacteria > Kapaibacteriales > WFXC01 > WFXC01. The sequence continues at coordinate 1,424 of JALWJX010000023.1, read as the reverse complement.
CGCAGGTCCGCATCGGCATCTTTCGTGGCACGGAGATTCTGGACAGCCACGATTTCACAGGCACCTTGTGGGACCAACTGGACGGCGCGATGGCGCGCTTTCGCCAGGTCCTTAAGGTGCGGTTTGACATCCAGGTGGAAGAACCCTCCCTGGAAGGGCTTCAGCGCAAAGAGATATGGGAGTATCCACTGGAGGCCCTGCGGGAGGCGGTGGTGAACGCCCTCATCCACCGGGACTACACCTATCCGGCGGACATCCAGATTCGCCTGGAAGGAGACCGTCTTGAGGTCTGGAGTCCGGGTGAACTGCCCCCACCTCTGACGCCGGAGGCGCTTTACGGTCCACACTCGTCGGTGCTTCGCAACCCGCTCATCGCGCAAGCCTTCTACTTTGCTGGCGTCATCGAGCGCTGGGGCACGGGCACCACGCGCATCATCCGCCTCTGCCACGAGCAGGGGCTTCCGAAACCCGATTTCGCCAACTGGCAGGGCGGCGTCCGGGTGACCTTCCTGCAAGACCCCTACACACCGGAGCGGATGCGCAAGATGGGACTGAGCGAACGGCAAACCCGGATCATAACCATCCTGCGGAGTGTGCAAAGCGCATCTTTGGGAGAATTGCATCGGTTTTTTCGGGACATTTCGACCAAAACTCTCCAGCGTGATCTGCAGGCCCTTGTGGAAAAGGGTCTGGTAAAAGCGTCGGGTGAGAAAAAGGGGAGGCGCTATGCTTTGGCGCGGTAACGGACATTTATCGGTCATATCGGACGGGTTTCGGACATATATGAGCCATTTGGGACACGGGCAAACCGAAAGGGGGCCAAAGGGGTCGAAATGGGGTCACAAAGGGGTCAAAGGGACAAAACGATGTGGACAGAGGACAAGATGCCTAAATTCCATCCCGACATACACGATTTGCCCGACGGCTACCGCATGACCGAACTCGGCCCCTTGCCCGAGGAGTGGCGGGTAGTGCGGTTGGGGGAGGTGGTGGAAGATATCCAATCTGGAGATTGGGGGAAGCCTGGGCAAGAGGAAGATGCGGTGGAGTGCTATGTGATTCGTGGGACAGATTTTCCGCTAGCAGAGCAGGGTATTCTCAATGGTGTCCCCATTCGATACTTGAGGGAAAGAAGCGTGGCGAAAAGAGTTTGCCGTCAAGGCGATCTTTTAGTTGAGCTGTCGGGGGGTAGCAAGAAACAGCCTACGGGGCGCATCATGCTAGTGACAGAAAGAGTCACAGGCAAAGCAAAGCCCATTGCCTTCTCAAACTTTGTAAAACGGATTCGGGTTAATGAAGAAATAGTTACCCCTCTTTACTTCCGAATATTCTGGCAACTCAGATACGAGCAAGGTGCAACCAGAATCTACGAGAAAAGAACTACAGGGATTCGTAACTTCAAGTTGGACGATTTTCTCCAAAAG
>JALWJX010000022.1 GCA_026996895.1 Candidatus Kapaibacterium sp. | reverse complement strand
GGTGGAGGTGGTGTTGTATGACGGGTATGGGCGGAAGGAGGTGGTGATAGCGAGAGGGCAGCAGGAGGCGGGGTGGAGAGAAGTGCGGGTAGGGACGGAGGAGTTGAGCAGCGGGCTACATTTTGTGCGTTTGCGGAGCGGGCGGTATATGGAGGTGGTGCCAGTGTGGGTGGTGAAGTAGAGGGTGCCGTAGTTGATAGATGCGGGTGTGTATCCTTTTGACTGGTTACGTGTAGACGCGATGTCTGTGTAACATCACCCCGGTACTGCACTCCCACGTCACAGCGAAATTTCGACGGGGGGTTGATGGAGCCGCCGGGCATTGACCCGGCGAACTTCTTGCGCCAGCCGGCGGGTGACGTCGACGAACGCTTCGCGAACGGATGGAATGTCCGCATTGAGCACCACGGGAACGCCCTGATCGCTGGCACTGCAAATGGCGCTATTCAGGGGTAACTGTCCCAGAAATGGCACGTTCTGCTCCTTGGCAATACGTTTGCCACCCCCGTGCTGGAAAATTTCGTCCCGATGTCCGCAATTTGGACAGATGTAGAAGCTCATATTTTCGATGACTCCCAGAATGTCCACATTGACTTTCCGGAACATTGCGATTCCGCGGCGCACGTCTGCCAGCGAAATGTCCTGCGGGGTCGTTACGATTGCAGCGCCCGTGAGCGGAACACGCTGGGTGAGGGTTAACTGAATATCGCCAGTGCCGGGGGGAAGGTCGAAGATCAGGTAGTCCAGCTCGCCCCACTCGATTTGCTCCACCAGCGTTGTAAAGTACCCTGCCTGGAGCGGTCCCCGGAGAATCGCTGCCTGATCCCTTGCCATCACAAATCCCATCGAAGCAATTTTCACGCCGTACTTTTCCAGCGGGTAGCCCAAGATGCGACCATCTTCTAGTTTCCGCGCCGGCATTTGCTCTCCCTGCAAGCCAAAGAGCACCGGTGCACTGGGACCGTGAATATCGGCATCCAGCAGTCCGACCCGCGCGCCGCTTTGTGCTAAGGTAACGGCAATGTTCGCAGCAACGGTGGACTTGCCAACCCCACCTTTTCCAGAGGCAATGGCAACGAGGTTCCTGACATCCGGCAACACCGGCACTTTCGACGGTCGGGGCGCTTCTACTTCCCGAACGTACGAGATAACTTCTGCTCCGGGCACAATCTCCTGTACCGCCTGCTTGATCTGCTCATCAATGGTTTGTGCAACGAAATGGAGCGGCTGGATTAGCCGGAGAAAAATTTCCACTTTGTCATCTGCAACTTTGACTTCGTGAACGGCGTTCAATTCGCTCAGGGTTTGATCAAGATCCGGATCCTTTATTGCTTCAATCGCCTGTCGAATGCGTTGCTCTTTATCCATTTGCGCTGTCTCCCTTTTATGACATTGCTACAGATTCACCTGTTCGCTTTGCAGATCGCTGTTTCCATTGATGTGGATCTACCACCCGAATGCGAGCATCAACCACGACGGCATTATCCGGCGTGACAATAATCGGATTGCAATCCAGCTCGGCAATCTGCGGTAGATCTTCAACCAATGCGCTTATGGACAGCAAGACGTGCTCCAGTGCTTCGATATTGACCGCTGGCTGTCCTCGATACCCGGTGAGCAATGGGAAGGTTTTGAGTTCTCGCAGCATTTCCTTCGCATCGCGACGGCTCAGGGGCGTAAGGCGCAACGCCACGTCATTCAGCAATTCGACCAATACACCGCCGGTTGCAACAGCTACAACGGGACCGAAGTGCGGATCGTGCACTACGCCAACCAGCATTTCAACTCCTCCACGCAGCATTGGCTGCAAGAGAAATTCTTGCACCTGATGCCCCGCCTGTTGCAACTTTTCCCGCATTCTGGCTGCTGCTGCAACAAGTTGCTCCTCTGACTGGATATTCAGTTGCACTCCTCCAACATCCGATTTGTGCAGGAGCGTGGGCGCCAGCGCTTTCAGTACCACTGGATAGCCCAGTTGCTGCGCAGCGGCGACCAGTTCCTGCTGATTGTCCGCTGGCACAACGCGTTGCGGCACGACCGGCACGTGATAGCTTTCCAGAATGGTTCGGCATTCTTCCATCAACAGCCATTCTCGTTTTTCCCGCAGGGCACGCGCTACGATGGAACGAACCGTATGGATGTCCACATCTTCTGGATCATACGGCGGCTCCTCCGGCGTTTGTCTCCACAAAGCATAGCGAGTCACTCGCGCCAGCGCGATAGCGGCATCTTCCGGGAAAGTGAAAGCGGGAATCTGAATATCATCCGCTCGCAACTGGGAAGGAGCGCCGCGGGACAACATAAACACGGCAATGACCGGTTTTTGATTCCCCTGCTGTCGCAACTGGCGGACTGCTCGTACAATTGCCTGCGCTGCATCTTCCGGTTTGACCAGCAGAGGCGGAATAAAGATCACAATGAGGGAATCAACGCCGGGATCCTGCGCTACGGCAAGGATCGCTCGCTCATAGTCTTCGGCAGTAGCGGAAGCAATCATATCGACGGGGTTGAGCAGACTTGCTTCCGGGGGCAGAAAGGCACGGAGCTGCTTCCGAACGGTTTCTCCAAGCTCTGGCACTGTCAACCCTTCCGCCTCGCACGCATCGGCACAGAGGATCGCGGGACCACCGCCATTGGTAATAATCGCTACCCGATCGCCAGCGGGCAATGGCTGATGGAGCAGAATAGCGGCAGCATCGAACATTTGTTCCAGCGTATCGGTGCGAATCACCCCCGCTTGATGAAAGAGGGCATCGACGGTTGCATCCGACGCTTCCAGCAGTGCGCCGGTGTGAGAAGACGTTGCCCGGCTTCCGGCGGGGGAACGTCCGCTTTTGACAGCAAGAATGGGTTTGGTGCGCGCAATGCGCCGGGCAATGCGCGAGAATTTTCGAGGATTGCCGAAAGATTCCAGATAGAGCAGGATTACATCGGTCCGTGGATCGCTTTCCCAGTACTGGAGCAGATCATTGCCGGAAATATCCGCTTTGTTGCCCACGGAAACGAACGAAGACAATCCCAGATCCAGCAACTGCGCATATTCCATAATGGCAACGCCCAGCGCCCCACTTTGCGAAAGAAACCCAATCCGTCCCGCTGGCGGTGGAGCGGGGACAAAGGTGCCGTGCAGTCGGATTGCAGGATCGGTGTTGGCAATCCCCATACAGTTGGGTCCGATGAGCCGCATTCCACTTTCCCGACAGATGTGCAGTAATTCCTCTTGCAGCCGAACGCCTTCGCCACCAACTTCGGCGAAACCCGAAGAAATTACGACCAATGCTTTGACGCCTTTGCGCGCACACTGCTGCGCAACGGCGGGTACGAACCGTGCCGGGACCACCACGAATGCCAGCTCAACTTCATCGGGAATTGCTTCGACCGAAGGATATGCCGGTACACTCTGGACAACGTTCGCAGACGGATTGACCGGATAAACAGGTCCTGCAAAGCCATAGTTGATCAGGTTGTAAAAAATTTTGCCGCTAATGGTATTGCGATTGCGCGAAGCGCCGATCACCGCAATGGAGCGAGGCTCCAGGAAGTGCTTCAGGGCATTTACTGCTGCAATCTGCTCTCGCCGCTCGAATTGCTCAATTGCTTCAGGTGTCAATTTTGCCGGGAAACTGACCACCAGTTGCCCATCGCGGATATCCACATTGACCGGAAATCCAGCGTCGCGCACCAGTTGGAGCATCGACTGATTCTCCGGTGCAATGATCGATGAGAGGATTTTGATCCCTGCTTTTTCCGCAAATGCCGCCACCGTCGATACTAAGTGCGTTCCAATTCCCAGCCCCTGATAGTGGTCAGCAACCAGAAAACGAACAATGGCTTCTTCCGGCTTCTGCTGATGCAACACTGCAAAACCGACCACTCGATGCGGGTAGCCAGTAAGGGCGACAAAAACAACCGCTTTATCAGCCTGAACTTCAACGTGCAGGTCGCGCAGATACCGCTGGATCGTTTCTTCACCAACAGGAATGCCAAAAAATCGCTCCAGAGATGTTGCAGACACCTCTTTTGAAAAAAATGTTTCCAGCATATTCAGACGATGAGCATCCAGAATGCTGATCTCAGCAGTTGAACCATCGCGCAGCGTTACAATCCGGGTTTGCGAAGCTGTCGCATTCAGTGTTTTCATCGATCTACCCTTTCCATACTGTGTCACCCGATCTTTTCCATTCTACAATCCACACAGTCAGTTGATCTATGCCGTTGCCGATGCCGCCTCATAGACACATTCGCCAGCAACGAATGTTGCCAGGACCTTCACCTGGGCTGGATCCGGAGTTTGCAGGGGATTTCGGTCGACGACAATGAAATCAGCATCGAACTGTTCCCGGAGTTTTCCCCGTCGGATGTGCATCATACTCAATTGGTGTGCCCATTCGGTATACGCCAGCAGGGCTTCTTCGATCGTCAGCCGCTCCTGCGGAAAGAACGGCTGTTCCCAGCCAGGCGGAAGGCGTTCAATAAAGGCTTTCATTCCCAGCCACGGGTTTGCTGAAACCACCGGTGCATCGGATCCGGCACCAAAAACCGTCCCCGCATTCCGCAGACTCCGCCACGGATAGGCATACTGTGCACGATCACCCAGCCGCTGGATTGCCATCGACGCATCTTCCAGGCAATGCAATGGTTGGACAGCGGGGAGGACGTCCAGCTCTGCAAAGCGAGGCAAGTCGGCAGGAGCGACAATCTGAGCGTGTTCAATACGCAAGCGGCGCGCAGGATCAGCAATATGTTCCCGCCGCAACCGCTCATACCAGTTCAGCACTTTATGCACCGCTAAATCTCCGATAGCGTGAATCGTCACGTCCCATTCTACCTCAACAATCCATCCCAGTTTCTCAAACACCGTATCCTCGTCAAGCAGCAACAACCCTGATGTTTCGGGATGATCTGCGTACGGCTGCTGCAAAGCAGCACCATAGGACCCCAGCGCTCCATCTGCATAGAGCTTGATTCCGGTTAATTGAAAAAATTCGCCTCGGGCGGGCAGTAGCCGTGCACTGAGCCATTCGTCGTGCTGTCCCCGAATGTAGCTCTGCACACGCAGTGGCAACTTGCCCTCTTCTGCTAATTGCTGGAAAATCGGAACCCATTGCGGATCTACGTCCATATCGTGCACTTCGGTAATACCAAGCTGCACCAGCGATTGCGCTGCAACCTGAATAAAGTGCTGGATTTCTTCCGGTGTCGGTGGCGGGATATGGCGGCGCACCAGCTCCATTGCTTCGTCCAGCAAAATACCTGTTGGCGCCCTCCGCTCGTTGCGGAGAATTTTCCCTCCCGGTGGATCCGCACTTCGTGCCGTAATACCCGCTTTTCGCAACGCAGCGGTATTGACCCATGCAGCGTGTCCATCAGAGCGCAGCAGGAAAACAGGCTGCTGAGGAAAAGCCTGATCTAACAACTGCGCTTCTGGAAACTGTGGCGACGCCCAGCGCTGTTGGTCCCAGCCACGTCCCAACAACCACTCGCCACGTCCAGCCGGCTGCTGTTGCAACACCGCAACACATTCTTCCGGCGACCGGCAGGCTGAAAGATCGACCAGAGCGGTCAGACTTTCTCCAAGTCCGACCAGATGGATATGGGTATCTACCAATCCCGGTAGAATCCACCCGTTGTCAAACTGGTATTCCTTCTGCTCCGTTCGCACAATACTTTGGTGGAACTGCGGTTTCAGGCTCCGAATTTTTCCACCTGCAACGTGAATTTCACCCTGAAATGTGAGCATCTGTGTATTGTGTCGTTGTGGAACTTGCTTTCGATGCTGGCGAAGCCGTTGCAGTCAGCAACGCATCTACCCAGCGAAGAAACTCCGCTTCCTGCTGGTCCCAGCACAATTGCCGGGCAGCAACGGCGCACTGTTTCACCCATTGAGGATCACGTTTCCACCGATACAGCCTCTGCAGGTGATGCGCAATCTGTTCAGGTGACGCTGATGGTTCAATGGTGAGTCCAAGATTGTACGCGTCAATCACCTCCTGCATCGCCGGCAAACGAGTTGCCAGCACGGGAATACGTGCCTGGCAGTATTCAAACAATTTGTTCGGCAACGCCAGTTCATAACTATACGATCGCGGCTCGATGAGCGCAACGCCGACGTCGGCTGAAGCGGTCCACTCCAGCAACTCGTCGTACGGCACAGCCCCCGGAAACAGACAACGATCCGCAACGCCGTACCGCTCGGCATATCGACGCACGGTGTTTTCCTCCGGTCCCGCGCCGATAATGGCAAAGAACCAGTTCGGAAGCAAAGGAAGTGCTGCAATGATTTTTTCGATACCGCGACCGGGCAGCAAAACTCCCTGATAGACCACTATGGGAACGTCCGGAGGCAACTGGAAATGCTGTTGCAAACGGTTCGTTGGTCCCTCCTGTCGGTACGGCGGCACGTTGCGCAGCACCAGCGTTTGATCTGGCAACTGCTGATACTGCTGTTGCATTGCCTGAAGATCCCGCTCGCCGCTAACCAGCAGCCCATCGACATACGGCAGGCAGCGCCGTTCGAGCCATTGCCAGAATTGCTGAATCACCGGGCGATGTGCCAGCGAGCTCAGGGCAAAGTAGAGTTCGCGGGCGTCGTACACCACCGCCTGCGCACCTCTGCGATAGCGTAACCAGAGCGCCAGCGGAAGCGTGTAAAGATCCTCTGCCCAGTAGATTTTCGCCGCCGGCGCTTTCACAAGTGCCACGGTGAGGAAATGCAACCACTGCCATAGCATTCGGGTTTTCGGCGGCTGAACGGGAAGCAGAGCCAATCCCTGCTCAGAAAGCCGTTGCACAGCAGAATTGCGTTCCCATCCTACAATGGTGACGCTCCATCCAGC
>JALWJX010000021.1 GCA_026996895.1 Candidatus Kapaibacterium sp. | reverse complement strand
ACGGGCTGACCGTGCTGCCACGCCCCGGATGGGACACTACCGCAGACTGGAAGGGATACTGGACGACACCGCAACTGCCCCGGCAAAAAAATCCCTCAGCGGGATTTGTGTTTTCTGCGAACAACCCGTTAGCTCCCCGGCTCAATAATGGATTTCTGTGGGAACCTCTTTCCCGTGCCCGCCGGATCCAGCAGTGGCTTTCAAGCCTCGATCATCCCACGCTCGCTGATATGGAGCTGATGCAGAACGATGTGCAATCACCCTATGCAGCTCGTCTCATCCGCCTGATCGCTGCTGCTGCCGATACAACCTCGTGGTCCGCTCCAATGCGGCAATGGCTGCACCGATTGCAGCAATGGAATGGCATTCTTGATCCTCAATCGCCTGAAGCAGCTTTCTACAGCATTTTACGCGTCGAACTCACCCGGCAACTGCTTCAGGATGAACTTGGCAACACCTATGATCTCTATTGCTTCACCGCCAGCCTGCCCACACGCCTTCTGCCATTTTTGCTCACTGATACCACCTACCAGTGGTGGGTTGACCGGAAAGAAACTCCGCAGCCGGAAACAGTCGCCGACATACTCACTCTGGCTTTTCGTAAAGCAGTCGACCAGTACCGTCAACAGGCTGTCCAGTATCAAACAGACTCGCTGCGATACGGAATGCTCCACCAACTGGAGCTTTACCATCCGCTGGGTATTGTCAAATTCTTCCGCTCTCTGGTCAACTTAGGACCCTACCCTATTGGCGGCGACAATACAACCATCAACCATCAACAATGGTCGTACCTTGCGCCATTTCATCCTGTCATTGGACCCTCTATGCGCTTCCTCACCGATCTCCGTCAATCCAGATGGTGGTGTATTCTACCCGGTGGCCAATCCGGTCATCCACTCCATCGATTCTACAGCGACCAGTTGCCATTCTGGCTTTTCGGGCAACTGATCGAAATCCCCTTCAGCGCAACACCGGCAACTTTCCAAGCCTTTCCTTTCCGCCTCCAGATGTTGCCCCAGCGGTAAAACCGTCATCTGTGCAGGGGTTCTGCGAACCGATCAGCATACGCCGGTGCTGGCACACGCTGGAGTTGCTGCGCTAATTGCTGAACCAGAGTATCCAATCCTTCACGGGTGATACTGGAGATCAGCAATGGAAGTTGTTCCCCGATCGGATGATGGGCAAATCGCCGCCGTTCTTCTGCGGACAACAGATCTGCTTTGCTAATGGCAACGATGAAGGGTTTATCAAGCAGTTGCGAATGGTAAGCCTCCAATTCCTGCCGCAGCACTGCAAACTGTCGCTCAACGGGCAACGGATTCTGAGGATCCAGCAAAAAGAGCAAAACCCGTGTTCGTTCAATATGGCGGAGGAATTCCAGCCCCAATCCTTTGCCCGTATGAGCCCCTTCGATCAGTCCGGGAATATCCGCAACGACAAAACTTTGCCATGGCGCATACCGAACTGTTCCCAGGTAAGGGCGCACGGTGGTAAAGGGATAATCAGCAACTTTCGGCTGTGCGTGCGTGATGACGCGCAATAGCGACGATTTCCCCGCATTGGGGAATCCGACCAATCCAACATCCGCCAGCAATTTCAATTCCAGCATAATCCACCGTTCTTCTCCGGGTGTTCCGGGTTCAGCCACTCGTGGCGCTCGATTCGTGGAGGAAACAAAAGCGGCGTTCCCCCGCCCCCCTTTGCCCCCACGCGCAACAACCAGCGTCGATCCCGGCTCAACCAACTCGCCGAGCATCTTTCCTGTTTCAGCATCATAAACGACCGTGCCACAGGGCACTTTTAACACAACATCCTCACCGTCCCTTCCCGTTTTTTTGGAGCTTCCGCCCGGCTGTCCCTTTTCTGCCTTATAATGTCGCTTGTAATGGTAGTCCATCAAGGTGGTCAGGTGCGAATCTGCTTGCAGCAACACATTACCACCACGTCCCCCGTTACCACCATCCGGTCCTCCTCGCGGAACGTGCTTTTCCCGACGGAAACTGACAATCCCACGCCCGCCGTCGCCCGCTTTGACGTAAATCTTTGCACGATCAATGAACATTGTGCGTTCCTCCTTTCCAACATTGAACCGCAACAGCATAGACGAAGTTTTTCACACTCTGATGCATACAACATTCTGGATTGGCTGCTCCGGTTATGCTTACCCGGAATGGAAAGGACGCTGGTATCCACCGGACCTGCCGCGTTCGCAATGGTTTCATTACTACACCCGCCACTTCCGCACCGTTGAAATCAATGCCACTTTTTATCGCCTCCCGCCGCTTACCGTCATCCAGCGATGGAAAGAGCAAGCGCCGCCAGATTTTTACTATGTCCTGAAAGCTCCTCGCAAGTTTACCCACCACCGTCAATGGCACTCTCCTCCCCCGTCAATCGACGACTTCCTGACCGTTGCTTCCCAGCTTCATCCTCATCTTGGTGGGTTTCTCTTTCAGTTTCCCCGATGCCAGTATCCCCAGCAGCCATTGATACAGCACTTAGCGCAGCTTCGGGAACGCACGGATGCGATGATCGCCTGTGAGTTTCGCCATCCAGGGTGGTGGATTCCAGAGTGGACTGAATGGTGCGAGCACCATCAGCTTGTGTTTTGCTCGATCATTGCCCCGCACTTTCCTTCCCGGTTCATCGTGACCAACAACCAGCTCTATCTACGCATCCACGGCGATCCGTGGTATCGTCAGAACTTCTCGGAAACCGAACTCCGCTCATTGGCACAACGTCTCCGTCAGCTCCACATCCAGAGTGGATGGATCTACTTTAACAACACTGTCAATGCGTATGCGCCGCACAATGCTGCCTACCTGCAGCAGCTTCTGAAAGCCGCCAGTCATCATCAGGATGAGAGCGACGAATCCCGAACTACCCCTGACCGGTAAGCCTATGCCAATCGCTATGCCAACATTTTCCAGCTATCCTGGTTGCGAAACGAAGCATACACAAAGCTCGTAACCAGCCACGCGTTACAATCGCCACGCAGAATACAACAAATAAAACTCGCTCCTGTTCGTGTTAACGCTCAACTTTTCTGGAAATGTTTAACAAAAAACGGAGCAGCGTATGTACCGCTCAATCATTCTCTCAGCGTTCCTTGCCCTTGCATTTTTCGCTTTTACAGCAGTGGCGCAACAGTCGGAAGTGGCAACTTCCTCGAAGAAAGTTGCAACGTTTACTGTCAAAGGAATGTCGTGTATGGGATGTGTTTCCAAAGTAAAGAAAGCAGCCCTCTCGGTCGACGGTGTTCTGGATTGTGATGTCTCCCTCAAAGATGGTGTTGCCAAAGTGAGCTATGATCCCGCAAAGGTGGACGAGAAGAAGATTCTTGCTGCTCTCCAGAAAACCGAATACACCGTTTCCCTGGGCACAGGCGACCAGGCTGCGACCGATAATGCTGAAGCACCAGCGAAACCAAAGAAGAAACACGTCTGCAACACTTCCAACTGCTGCAAACCCAAATCCAAGTAAACACAGGAATTTTTCCTGTTTGTCGTCTTAGGTCTGTCTTTGAAAAACTCCTGCCCTCTTCCAGTTTGAGAAGAGGGCTGTTTTTTGTTACACAACCAGAGGAGTAATGATGATTGAAAAACGGCGGTACGAAACAACCTTCATTATCAACGGCGGATTGGAAGAATTTATGGTTCAGCAGCTTACCAAAGAAGTGCTGAACCTCATCCGCAACAACGGGGGCGAAATCATCGCGTGGCAACAGATGGGACGCCGCCGTCTGGCATACCCCATCGAAAAGAAAGTCAACGGCTACTACATCTACGTCTACTATGATGCCCCTCCTCTCCTCCCTGCACTGCTGGAGCGATTCTTCCGACTGGAAGAAAACATTCTTCGATTCCTGACAGTTCGCCTCGACAAACGAGGAATCGAATACCGCGATCAATGGATTTCAGCGAATGATGAAACGGCGCCAACCGAGAGCGACTACCAGATGGAAGCCATCGAAGAAGCAATTGCCTCAGAGGAAGAAATCGCCGTATCAGCCGAAAGTCCTGCCGAGGAAACAGCCTCTTCACCAGCGGAAGAATCAACATCCGAAGAAGTTGAACCGACAACAGAGGAGAACCAGCAATGAAAGTTGTTCTGCGGCAAGATGTTCCCGATCTGGGCTCCATCGGTGACGTAGTGAATGTCAAAGACGGATACGCTCGGAACTACCTGATCCCGCGCGGTCTTGCTTATTATGCTTCTCCGAAAGCACTGAAGCTGATCGAACAGGAGAAAAAGCGATACGAACAGCGGAAGCAGCAAGAAATTGCGAACGCCCAGGAATTGGCTGAACAACTCAGTACCCTGCAAATTACCATTCCAATGAAAGTTGGTGAGGGTGGTCGCCTTTTTGGAAGTGTTACGCCGCAAATGATTGCCAAAGAACTGGAACTGCTGGGTTACGTTATCGATCGACGCTCGATTATCATTGACGAGCCGATCAAGTCCTTAGGAATCTTCGATGCGAAGATTCGCCTCCATCCGGAGGTCATAGCTACATTGAAAATCTGGGTGATCAGCGAAGAAGAAGAAGTTTGACAATTTCCCCCACCTCCTCACTCAGCGAGGAGGTGGTCTTTTTTCCTGTCCAAGCAATACGCCGGAAAACTCTTCCCTTGACGCTGTCCTCATTTGCTGGAGCGCAAAAGTACATTGCTGCCAAGTAGCACAGCAGTTGCACCAATGAGGATTGGCACAACCTCCAGGAATCCAAGCGTCCATTCCGGGGGAATCAACTTCAGAAGAAATCCAGCTAACAACAATTCACCGAAGAAAATGGACAGAATGCAGCTCAGGGGATGAACTCGATCTGCAAAGTACAGCGCAGCGATCGTCGTTGGGAACAAAACGGCTAATCCAGTAAACGCACTTTTCGCGATTGCAAAGATCGTCGCTGGTGGCTGCACGGCAATTGCCAATCCAATGACTGCCAATATAATGACCAACCATCTGCCCAATCTTGTCTGTCGTTCCAGCGGCGCTGTCGGCGCCAGAAGATCGGTGTACACATCCCGCGTCAACATTGAACTCAACGCTAAAAGCTGAGAGTCCATCGTTGACATAAAGGCTGCCAGGGCACCCATCATCACCAGCGGTGGGATCCATTCCGGCGCATACGCACTCAGCATCATTGGCAAAATCTGATCTGAGGCTTTCCCCTCCAACCCCGGAAATTTCAGATGTCCCCAGATCCCAATCAATACCGGACAGAGAAACAACGTGACGGTAACGACCGGGTACAGCAGTGCGGTGATGTAGAGTCCCCGTGCGCTCCGGGCGGTATAGTACCGCATAAAAATCTGCGGAAACATTGGAATACTCACAATCCACAGAATCATAAAACTGATCCACTTCTGAGGCGTAAAGTATCCGTCGACTCCTTCACGAGAAAACAGCGATGGATGTTGGCGCCACGCTGCCACATTTGCCTGTGCAAATCCCCCCAGAGCTTCGGCAATTGTAAACAGCGCAAGGAACATAAAAACAAACATCATAATCCCCTGAAACGCATCGGTCAGTGCCACACTTCGCATCCCGCCCAACCATACGTAAGCAACCATTACAGCTGTCAGCAGGAAAGCACCCCAGAAATAGGGAATTTCGCCACCAGTCAACTGCTCCAGCAGATATCCCGCCCCAATTGGCTGTATCGCAATGTACGGTAACGTAAACACAACCATCACTGCCATATAGAGCAGCGCTAAGGGTTTGGATCGAAGTTTTTTCTCGATCAATTCTGCTGGCGTAATACATCCGGTTTGCTTCCCCTGCCGCCATATAGGAAGTCCCACGAAAAAGATGGAAAATACAACCAATGCCGTACCATACGCCATCATCGCATAATAGCTCAGACCAATGCGGTATCCAGCTCCGGCAAATCCAAGGAAGAAGAAGGCACTGAAGTTCGTAGCGATCATCGTAAAAAACACCAACAGAATTCCCAATCCCCGATTCGCCAGGAAGTAATCCTCCGGGGTTTTCGCCACTTCCATTCGCCGGGCAATCAATCCCAAAGCAAGTGCGATCAGCACATAGGCAATCAGAGCAACATAGATCATTGCTGCTCTTCTTGTTGTCCAACTGCTCTCCACAGTGCCCAGACAATGCCAATTAAAACACCGTGCAAAGCAGCGATATAGAACACCCACGGTGGCAATCCCAACCATCCCAGGGTCGGTGGTCGATACCAATGCCAGAGATCAACAGACAATAGCACCATTACGATCAGTATTCCCAGCCAGAAGGATCGTCGGCGCCACATTCCTTTCCTCCCGATTATGCAACAGCATCTAAAGCTTGCTGCACATCTGCTATCAGATCGGTTGTATCTTCAATACCGCACGACAATCGCACCAATCCTTCGGTAATGCCCAGGCGACGTCGAAGCGACTCCGGCACCGATGCGTGCGTCATTGTCACTGGATAACACACCAGTGACTCGACACCTCCCAGCGATTCAGCCAGAGTAAAAATCTGCAAACGCTCAATAAAAGCAAAGGCTTTTTCCTTACTTCCCAAATCGATGGAAAGCATTCCTCCGAACCCCGTCATCTGGCGCTGCGCCAGCGTATGCTGTGGATGCGACGGTAATCCGGGATAATAGACAATGTGAACTGCCGGATGCTCTTCGCACAATTGGGCAATAGCAAGAGCATTTTTCTGATGCTGTTCCATTCGCACTGCTAAGGTCTTCACCGATCGGAGGCATAACCAGCAATCAAAGGGCGACGGGACCGCCCCAACAGCATTCTGAAGAAACTGGAGCCGCTCGGCAATCGCTGAATCTTTGACAATCACTGCCCCTCCAACCAGATCACTATGTCCTCCAAGATATTTAGTTACCGAATGGATCACGATATCGGCTCCGAGCGTCAACGGGCGCTGAAAATACGGACTCATAAAAGTGTTGTCTACGACAAACAGTAGCCGGTGCTGGCGTGCAATCTCGCTCACTGCAGCAATATCCGTCAGCCGCATCGTGGGATTCGTTGGCGTTTCCGCATAAATCATCCGGGTATCCGGACGAACTGCCGCCCGCACTGTGTCCAGATCGGTCATATCCACATACTGGAACTCCAGTCCCGTTTGTGCCAGCACCTGCTGAAAAAGCCGATACGTTCCGCCGTACATATCTTCCGCTGCCAGAACGTGGGACCCCGGCGGGAGCAGTCGCAACACGGCATCAATCGCTGCCATACCGCTGGCAAAAGCAAAAGCTGCCGTTCCTTCTTCCAGCGCAGCCAAGTTCTTTTCCCACGCTGCCCGCGTTGGATTCTGCGTCCGGGAATACTCATACCCTCGATGCTTTCCCACCGCTTCTTGCTCATATGTCGAGGTCTGATACAGAGGAACTACGACTGCGCCGGTCAGCGGATCTGGTTCCTGCCCTGCGTGAATTGCTCTGGTTGCAAAACCGTACTTCATTCATTTTCTCCGGTTCTTCAGCCACTTCCTTTGCAAAATTGGAGGCAAAAATACGCAAAGTTTAGGACAGGGATGGCGTACTGGCACCGGCTCTGTCTTTCTTGAACCACGTACACGCAACGTGCACGGGGGTGAAGGTAATTTGTATCTCGGCATACAGCACTCGATCAAACGGCTTCTCACCGCACGAGGGACAAAATTTTCCTTGCTGTCTGTTCTGGCGTTCGCCATTGGAGAATGTATATGCCGCTGCTCACATTGGGAACTGGGAGAGCAAGCATAATACTACCTGCGGCATACCGGTTGCTGTACTGAGCTACTACCGCTCCCGTCATCGTTATAAGGCGGAGTTCAACAAATCCAGTTTCTTGCGCAATGCCTGTCAGAAAAAGCATTCCCCGATCGTACCATATCCGTTGAATGGTCAGATTGTCTGAGGAATGTGCATCCGCAACCCCCAGCGGCAAAGGTCTTCCAATCCAGTAGAGAAATCCCCCGTATTCTAATGCTGAACCCGCCATAGCAACCCCGGTAGCGTAGCTGCTTACGTGCGATAACAGCCGCTGCTGCGCTGTTGCTGCCCACTGAGCACCGGCGCCAACACTGCCTCCACCCCAGAAAATGCTCTGTCCCCACATTGGGGTAAGCAGCACCCACCACAGCAGAAATGTTCTACAGCGTTTCATCGTTGCACCCTCATCCGTTGACTTCTGGGTTTTTCCTGTTCGATCGGCATCCGATGCTCCAATGCCCACTTATCTTTCCGGATGCCGGTCACCTGCCAGGACACTTTTAATCCCGGTTTTCCCCCAGCAATCACAAACCGATTGTCTCGAATTTCTTCCTTGATATACACCGGCGCATAGCCACCAACACACGTTAGCTGATACCGGAAGTCCTCGTTTAACGCTTCGAACCACTCCGGTAGTTCGACAACTGCCTCCCCGCGCTGATCGCACACGACAATACCATCGTACACATTCTTCATCTCAGGACTTTCCACAAAGAAGTGGTAGAGATACTTGTTCTCAGGATCCAGCGGATGATCGATTCGGAAGCTTCCGCCACCTTTTGTAATGGTGCCAGAGACCGTCAAATTGCCGCTGATCTCCACATTGCCTCCAACGGAAAGATCGCCGGGGAACTGGGTAAACGTCCGTTGAATAACAACACTGTTCAGTCCAACCCCGCCCACCGTTATACGCGTATCAGAATTGATCGAACCATCAACCTGCAGATCATCGCCAAATTCAACGCTTCCGGTATCAACCACTAAAGCAGTGATCATTGGTGGATTGGCACGCAAGCGCAACGCCGGGAAAAACCCACGACTTTCCATCACAACCCCGCCTTTCACCGAGAGAGCAACGCCCGCAACAAATCCCAGGTAGTCGGATTCGATACGTACAACTGCGTCATCAGCGTACGGATCAGAACCCGGCGTGCCGTTTGTCCATCCCTTAAAAAGAGCTGCGGAAGTTGAATGACTCGTATCAGCTCGTACCACTCGCAACGCAATACCACCTCCCCGCTGTAACACATCTAACGCCACCCCTGTCGAGTTGTTGGATTTATTGTAGACAAACACAACAGGGCTGGAAGAGTGAGAACGGTTCTCCACATAGAACGATGCCTCGAGATCGGATGTCTGAAGCGATTCTTGCAACCGCTCAGTAACAATTTGCATCCCTGTTCCGCGTCCCTGATGCCGCACTACAACGCCCGCAGCCACGGATCCGGAGTCTGTCAAATCCACCATCAAACCATAGCCACTCCCTGTCTGCTTCAACCGGGCAATCGGTGCGTCGAAATACCGATCGGTTGCTCCTTCCGCATACAACACCGCCTTGTTCCGCAACTGTCCCGTCTGAGCATCTCGCGGTTTATAGAATGCTGCTGTATATCCACTGCCCAGAGAATCGATCACCCGCAATGCATCTGAGGCATATCCCCTTTTCCAGATTTCAACCACTGGCTGGTTCGGCGTATAATTGCCCGCTACCGGACCGTAGGCAAAGCGAGCAACGGTACTGTGATAGCGAGAAAAACTTTCCACATTAAGCGTTACTGAGCGACTGCTGGTATCTGCATACAGCTCTGCTGCTCCACCCCTGCCAAAGTTGCTTGCTTCAATCGCCGCTCCCCATCCCTCTCCGTGCGCTGCCACGATCGTTGCACTACCCGCCGACGGATCATTGTTCTGAGGGTCACTCTCGCTATAAGCAACAATAGCGGAACCATCAGCCAGATCTCCGGTGTTGCTGACATAAATGGTAGGTGCTATGCCTTCACTCACTGCCCGAATGGCACTGGCATCGAAACGGACAGGGAAACGATTTTCTACCTCAATCGCTGGCGCCGGACCTTCAGTGATGACTTCGAGCACACTTCCGGCTCCATCATTGCGAGCTTCGAATCGGGCAACAGGCGCCACTCCCTTTTGCACAATCCAGAAAGCAGGAACATCTGTAAGCGTCACGGTATCCTGAAATGGGAGGGTAAACGCCGCAGCCAGATCCCAATCCCAGACTAATCGATCGCCATCGAATTTCATTATCTGCCCCTTGCTCGCTCCTTCCGTGTTGATTTTCGACAGTGTAATACTTCCATCAGCGATCTCAAAAGTGCCGATGGCATCCTGCTCCACGCGCTTTGCCATCAAACTATACGGAACAGCCGTCAGTTGCACTCTTGGACGGAACTCCTCCTGTCCTGCAACGGTAATGCCCAGCCAGAGCGGTTGCGAAAAGTCCACACCATTCAGATCATTGACACCGCCCAAAATGACGTTGAACACCCCCCTCTCCATCCGAATGCGCTGTGTCTCACTCCACAGTGTAGCGCCACCGGTCGGCTGTGCATAAAGCTGAAAGGTTACATCATACTCTCCATCGGGCAATGCAATGCCATTGGCATCGGTCAGAATACCTTGATAACTGATAACGGTTGGGACTTGCGCCTGAATGCTAATGTTGCCACTAATCAGTATAGCAACGCCCACTACGCTGATTGGCAGAAAAATGCTGAAACGCATCTTGCCCTCCGATTGTTTATTCGACAAAAGTTTCTCGGCAAGTTTTGGCAAAGAGCGTTTCTTCAGCATAGAGGCAACCGGGGAAAGCAGTTGTAGCAGCAGTGAGCTATCCACGCGGACGGAAGAAGCGGAATTCTTCCTTGCTCTTCCTCCACTGATGTGCTCTTTACCTGCCCTCTATTCAGCACTATCGTTTGCTTTGCTCACGCAGAAAGAAGCAAATATACGAAACTCAATATTACAAATCGCTGCATTCCGCTTTCTCCTTTTGGGGAGTTGACCGAACTTGACCACCTCCTTGCTCAACAATCTGGTGGAGAAAAGTTTCCATCTTCGCTGCCGAATCTTCCCAATCAAATCGGCGTGCCCACCGAACGGCTCCTTCGGAGAGACGGTGCCGCAACGGCTCAGATTCCCAGATAGCTCGTATGGCTGCTGCCAGAGCCTCGATATCGCCATACGGATACAACAATCCCGTTTCCTGATGCCGCACCGAATCCCGCAATCCGGGAACGTCAGCAGAGACGACCGGTGTTCCGCAGGCATTGGCTTCGATGTTCGTAATTCCCCACCCCTCCTTCATCGAAGGATTGGCCACCACCCATACTTTCGACAGGTAATGAACTTTTTCTTCTTCCGATACATAACCAGTAAAAACCGTGCGATCGGCAATCCCCAGTTGTTGCGCTAACCGCTCCAGCGCGGGCTGGAATGATCCTCGCCCCAAGATGAATAGCTTCGCTTTCGGGAACGTCGGTACCAGCCTGGCAAACGCTCGCAGCACGTGGTCAACGCTTTTGTACCGCTTCAAACGCCCGAAATATGCAACCGATGGATAGGAAGTTTTTTCTCCGACCCGAAACGGAAAAGCATCCTGATCAATGCAGTTCGGAATAATCGTGAAATTCTCCCGCGGAAATCCTCGCTGCACATACTCTTCCAGCGTGCTCTGGCTCACAACGGCAAAGGGAACGTTGCGATATACCCGATCAACCAATTTCTCTGCCAGATAAACATAGCTGCCTGCTATGGGATTGGTTTCCAGAAAAATACTGCGACCAAAAAAATGATGTGCGATGACCGCCAGTGGCTCCCGAACGTAAAGCGGCGTATAAAACGGAATTTTGTTTAAGTCATCGACGACGATGTCAAAGTGCTGATGGCGAAACACCCGGTAGTACCATAGAGGAACCACGTAATTAAACAGTGCTCGCGATCCCCGGCGAATGATCGTGATGCCGTCCAGCACTTCCTGCCGTGCTGCCTGGGGAAAATGGGAGCAAAACAGGGTCACCTGATGCCCACGCCGAACCAGTCGCGTAAAGATCTCCTTGAGATGAATTTCTGCTCCTCCACTGAGCGGGTTCGTCCAGTCCTGCCAGTTGATAACCAGAATCTTCATCACACCCTACGCAACATCCAACAACATCATTTCTTCTTGAAACCGCGACAGCAACTCCTCCCGAAGCTGTCGGTACGGCGGTGTTCGCAACTGTGGATCGCGTTCTACAATGGCAAACGCTTCTCGACGTGCCTCCGAAATAATATTGCCATCCCGAACCAGGTCAATGAACCGAAATTCTGGTAATCCTGACTGCCGTGTTCCCAACAGATCACCGGGACCTCGTAATTGGAGATCCACTTCTGCAATTTCAAATCCATTGGTAGTGCGTTCCATCGTCCGCAGTCGCACGATCGTTGCGCTTCGCTCCGAAGCAGCATCCTTTGTCGAAAGGTGATACCGGAAATGATCTTTCGTGACCAGGAAGCAATAGGACTGCGCAGCGCCACGCCCCACCCGCCCTCGCAGTTGATGAAGTTGTGCTAACCCAAAGCGCTCTGCGTTTTCAATCACCATAATCGTTGCCTGCGGCACATCAATGCCTACTTCAATCACCGTTGTAGCAACCAGAATATCATACTCCCGGTTCTTGAATGCGCGCATAACATCTTCCTTTTCGTACCAGAACATCTGTCCGTGCAACAATCCAATCCGCAGATCTGGAAAAATCTTCTGCTGCAAATATTCGTAATGCTCCACTGCTGATTTCAACTGCAATTTTTCCGACTGCTCCACCAATGGATACACAAAATACGCCTGATACCCCTGCTGCACCTGTTCCCGAACGAACTGGTACAGCTCCGGCAAATCGCTTTCAAACACAACCTTTGTCATTACCGGTTTCCGCCCCTTCGGCATTTCATCAATGATAGAAACATCCAGATCACCATACAGCGTCATCGCCAGCGTTCGGGGAATCGGCGTAGCAGACATCACCAGGATATGGGGCGCCACATCTGCCTGCTGATACGATTGCATTGCCCGCTCCCGAAGCGCTGCCCGCTGCATAACACCGAATCGGTGCTGCTCATCAATGACAATCAACCCCAGGCGATGGTATTCAACGGTCTGCTGAAATAAGGCGTGGGTTCCTACAATGACGTTTGCCTCACCAGAAGCAATTTGCTCCAGCAGTTCCCTCCGCAATTTCTGCTTCTGTCCTCCGACCAACTGAACAACAGTAATGTCCAGCGGTTCCAGATACTGCTGAAACGTATGGAAATGCTGCTCTGCCAAAATTTCCGTTGGCGCCATAATCGCCGCCTGGAATCCGTTATCCACCGCATAAACGATCGCCAATGCGGCAACGATCGTCTTGCCGGAACCAACATCACCCTGCAACAATCGATTCATTGGTTCTGAACGCTGGAGATCAGCGATAATTTCCCGAAGCACCCGCTTTTGTGCTCCGGTCAGCTCAAATGGCAAGCTGTCCAGCAACTGGCGTGCCCGCGGACTTTTTTGCAGCATCGGCAAAGCTCTGGATCGTAACTTTAACCCGCGATGGCGAAGTGCCAGCAGAAGCTCAAAGAGGAAAATTTCCTCAAATTTTAACCGATGGCGTGCCTGCTGCAACCGTTGTGGAGAGGTGGGGAAGTGAACTTCTTGCAGTGCCGTAGCACGATCCAGAAATCGGTACTTCTCCCGAAGACTCTTGGGTAGTGGATCTCGAAGCTCCGGCAAATAACGCTCCAGCGCTGAGCGAATAATTTTTCGCATCACTTTGGAAGTAATTCGTGCCCTGTGCATTGCCTGCGTCATCGGATATTTTGGCAAGATCCCTCCCTGACGGTACGTTTGCGCATCTTCCTCATCCAGCGTTTCCACCTCCGGATGATGGAATTGTACCTGCCCATACCGTCCCAGTTCTGGTCGCCCGCTAATAGCAAGCCACTCCCCAACGTGAAACCGCTTGCGATAATACTCAATGCCGTTCCAGAACAGCATCTCCGCCATATCTCCTGAATCATCCCGGATCGTCACCACCAGCAATGAACGGTTGTTCCGCAACGAGCGGAGTTCTTTCTGGACGACCCTGCCGACTACCGTCACTTCCGAGTAGAGCGCGACTTCTGAATCTTCAAACAACGGTGAATGGTGAGATGCAGACAGCCGCTGCCGCAACTGTCGTATTGATTCCATCGCCGTCCGATCAATGTATCCTCGTGGCAGGTAGTACACCAGATCCTCTACGTTCCGAATCCCGGAACGTGCTAAGGCTTCCGCACGTGCTGGACCCACACCTTTCAGATACTGAATCGCTTCGAGTCCACTGTTCCGTTGCTGCTGCACGAATCCACCTTCGTTCGATCGCTCCTTCCCTTCGCAATGTTGACGTTGCCATTGCTCCGTTGTTTTGGAAAAATTGCCATTCTGCGAATTCCTCAAAACAGTACTATTGGTTTCTCCAGAACTGACGGTGCACCAACAACTACCAGCACTCTTTGTATGGCGCTGCACCTGAAAGCCACATCATTCCAATTTCTGCCGTTTGCTCTCATACAACTACAATCTGAATCGTACCTTCTTGCTACCACATGCTACTATATCGCTTTGACAAGAACCTTCTCAAAAAGGTAACACACCGCAATGATTTCCCTGTGTTTCGGTATCTTTAGTTTCTGTTGCAATCGAAGCGACGGTGTTCAACAACTGGAGTCGTAAAATGAAAAAGCTGTATGCAGTGTGGCTTACTTTGATGCTGCTGGTACCTTTGCCAGGATGGTCGCAATGGACCTTCGGACTCAGTGGTAGCTATACGCTCCCATCAGGTCAACGGTTTTCAGCGGTTAACAGGGAATACGCTTCGGCAACCCTTTCGCTGTTGAATCGACAGTTCTGTCATTGGTGGTACGGAGTCCGGTTCGACTATGGCTTTCTTCAGCGAAAACCGAATTTGGATTCCCTCGCCGTTAGCTATCAGAATGCCGCCGTACTTTCTGGAGAACTTCGATGGTTTCCCTGGCTGCCTACGGACATTCCATTCTACGTTGCCGGAAATCTAAGCTTCAGCGATGTTGGCTATACGCCACGCAACGTTCGTTTTTCTCAACAATATGCAACGGAAGACGAACCGTCTCCTTCAGGAATCGGTTTCGGCATTGGAATTGGCTACCTGCTCTTCTATTCCTCTCACTGCTGCGATTGGTTTCTGGATGTGTCGATCCGCTATCATTCGTACAATGGCATCTGGCGAAGTGATGATCGCCCTCATCTCTCCGGATTCGGTCTACACTTTGGTGGATTTGTCAAACTGTAAAGGAACAACAGGATGGAAAAACAGCTACAACGATGGTGGTGGCGAATTCTCTGCGGTTTGCCAGCTCTCCTGCTTTTTCACTGCTCAGCACCGCAAATGGCAGTGTACGATGATGCGCTGGACATCAAACCGGAGCGTCAGTTCGCATACGAAGTTGCGCCCTGTATCGATACGACGAACCCTGATGGAAACCGCCGGGATGGGCGGACGCTGCGCGGACAGGTGCTGGAATTGGTTATTCTTGCTCAGGACACTACCCGTAAAGATACCTTTTTCGTTTTCCTGAACAAAGGGGTAGCAGATCCAGAGCGATGCGTTGAGCACATTCCTCTCCGAGATGTTATCCTCCCTGCTCTGGATTCACCGATGGTACGAAATCAGTGGAACAATATCAACAAAATCCGAAGCTACAACAACGTCACCGGGATTCCAGAAATTCGGGAAGTACCGGTACGCGTGATCACCGATTGCGGCTGTGATCCGCTCCGTCTTACTTTCCACTTTCGTCCCCGTATTGGCTGGAAGTGTCCGAAACGAACGTGTTTCCCACTCTTTGTCGAACTTCGTGCTGTCCCAGCGGTCTTTTCCTATGCAGACCATCCCACGCGACTTTCAACGGAATATCGGAAACAATTCACCGGTGAAATCGCCATTGGCTGGCGGTTCGGCGTCCATACGTTTGACGCTTTTCTCAAAGAAAAAGCACCGCCGTGCGACAAGAAAACCACTCTCACAGAATTCTCCTCCGATGCGCCGCAGGATTTCTGCTACCGATGGGGCATTGGCTTAGCGTTCACCAGCCCACTGGGTATTTACAATGCTTTAAGTCCCACGCCACCTGAGGACATCAATCGTCCAGCATTGTTGCTCCACCTGCGATACCAGTTTGATCGAACTTTTGCGTGCGTTCGCCCCTTCGTTTATGCCCAGGCGGGGGTCGCTCTGGACCGTGCAACCCGTAAGCTATGGAAATTCCGCATCGCCGGTGATGCTGACATTGATGCTGCCGTCGATGCTATTGACCTGGATACCACCTGCTTCAACTTCTATCTGCCCTATGGAGCGATCTTACCCTCGCTCAGGCTGCTTTTAGATGTCGGACTTCCTCCGATCACGTGGAGTATCGGTGCTGGACTGGAGTTTCCCCTCTTCTCCTGGCTGGACATCGCTGCGGATATCGGCTATCGTTCCTGGGGTATTGCGGATCTGCTACGCTATCAGGGAACAGAAATCCCCGTGCCGCGACGCGTGGGACAGTGGCGGCTCCGAATCGGTGTAACATTGTAAAGAAATGGAGGAAAAGCAAATGAAACGTCTGGGACTATTTCTCGGAGGATGGTGGCTGACGTTCTTGCTTCTCGGCTGTCAAACAGAAGTTGAACTCCAGCAAACTCAGCTCCCGCCCGGTAATCTGGGCAAGCATATCAATTCCACTGCCGACGAAATCAATCCCGCTATTCCACCCAAAACCCCTTTGCTCTACTTCACAACCGACCGGCAAGGACAGCAGGACCTGTGGGTTGCCCGGAAAGCAGGCAATACTTTCGACTCTGCACGCTCGAATCGGACAATGCTGAGCCGTCTGCTCTCGCTGGCACTGACCAATGACGGATCCATCGCTTTCCTTACCGACACCAGTGGGATCTTTGCAACTGGCCATCCACTGGATGAGCTCTATGCTAACCGATCTGGTCGTCCCGTCGGTGGTCTGGTCGGTGGAACTGATCTCTTTTCCTTTATGCTCCACGCAGACAGCAGCTATGAAATTCACAATCTCCGAACTCTGAACTCTTTCTACTGGGACGCTCACCCTGCGGTTGCACACTGGAATGATACCCTCCTGCTTATTTTTTCCTCTGACCGCCCTGCTCCCACAGGATCCGATGGAAATCCCGTCGGTTTCAGCGTCCCATTCCGGAATCAGCAATCCGTTGTTCGGAATGACACCATCAGCGGCAATGCGGATCTGTACTTTGCTTTCTTCGTCAACGGGCAATGGACACCGCCGCAAAATCTCAATGCCGCCTTTGGTGAAAAAATCAACACCGTTGCTAACGAATACTCCCCTTTCCTTTTCTGCGTTCCTCGTTCCCCGAAGCTGTACTTTGCCAGCGATCGCAATACAGGCAAGCTCAATCTCTACCGCGCGACTTTGCAGATCAATTTTGGTCAGCAGATGATCGTGGTCAAATCCATTGAAATGTTGCCTCAGGACAGTGCCGGGATCAACACTGCTGACGCCAACGAAATGTTCCCGTTTATTCCTTTCCCGCACCTTAACCAGCGTCAATATGAAATCTACCTTGCCTCTGACCGTGATGATACGACCCGACACTGGGATACTGCTCGTTATGCACTTCGCAAACACGGAAGTTTCGCCATCAAGAACGTGGGCAAATTCGATCTCTATCGTTTTCCGCTGCAGGAAGAATGTCGTCCTCCGCAACTGTTTTACACCGTCGTCCTGCGGAATGCACTGAACCCCTCAGAACCCGTGCTCCAGCCGGTCATCGAGATTGTGGTCAATGGCAAACGCACGCGTTACTACACCGATTCGCTCTTTCTCCGCCTGCGCTGTGGTGATCACATTGCTGCTTTCGGCGGCTCTTTATACGACTCAGTGCAATGCGTCCCTGCGCCACAGGCTTTGAGTCACTACACGTGGCAAAAAGTGAGACCGATCGATACAATGGTGATTGAACATCAAAAAAAAAATTCAGCAGCAAGTGATCGCAAACAAAAAAGATGCTTTTATCACTATCATTGACACCACCGTTTTTGCCATTCCGATCAACCAGTTCGGCAAGATCCGGACGCAGGCAAACGAGAAAATCCTTGGCGTACAGCTTTATGGTGATTCTCTCAAGGTCACGATAGCAATAGCACGCCGCAAACTCGATAGCAGCAAAGCGAAATTCAAAACAGTGACAACAACGCTGCGGTGGAAAGACACGCTCATTGTATGGGATACAACAACCGTTGCAGCATACCGCGAGTTTGCTCCCTCGGTTCTGACCGCCCGGGATGCCTTCCCTCCGTGTAATCCCCATTTCGCTTATCAGGAAGACGTTTTCATTTTCGACACCATCTGGGTTACTCCAGCGTACATCTCCTATCCGCCGTGCGTCCGTGAATTCACAAAGGATGAACGCTTCATCCGAAACGTTCCTTATTTCCAGACTGCTTTCTGGGAAGTCAACACTCCTCGAAATCTGGAGCGACATTTAGCGTTGTTCCGCACCGCTGCTTTTCGAGACGCTGGGTTCATCGAGCTCCATCGTAAAAATCAGTACTGGGGACCGGAACATCCCGTCCGTGCTGGTAGACCAGTTGCTGAACAACTCTGGGAAAAGCGAGTGTGGCAATACCGATGCTATGCCCGCATCGTTGAGAAAAATTTGCGGATTATGCAAAAAGCAATCAGTGACACCCTATTGCCAGCTTACGAACAGTTGCTGCGTAAACTTTACGGTGATCCATATCAGGCAGTGCCGGAAGAAAAACTGATCATTCAGGTCACAGCGTTCAGCGATCCACGTCCAATTCGCCGGGGCTGGTACATTGGCGACACGGTTCGCTACTTTGCTGCAACGTTCGATAGCTCCACATACCAGGTGCGGTTTGCAGGAACGCACCCCGTCATCATCCCTCCCAACGCATCCCTGGTTGGCACAGACAATGATACGCTTTCCAAGCTGCGGGCATATTATGGCTACCAGGAATTATTGAACCGACTGCGGCAAAGCCCTCTTTTCCAGCGCTTTGAAGCGGCAGGAAAAGTGCTGTTACCAACGGACATCCAGTCACCAGAGGATTTCTATCGCAAAGCGGTGGACCGCAGCATCTGGATCCTGGTGGAAGGACGATATGTAGACACAACTGAACAAGCAGAAATCTATGGATATCGCAATACCGCCCTTCTTTCCCAATGCGATCCGAAAGCGATCCGATCAAAAGACTTCTTTGAGTACGACGACGTTCGCCGAATTGACATTACGATCCATCGCGCTCGTTTTCGACATCGGGAAATGCACCCTTCGCCGTGTGGATGCAGCGAGTAACGATCTGGTATCGTGGATCGCTCACTGGAGCATTTATTCTTCACCGGCAACACGCGCTTTGTCTTCGTTGGAAATGTATGCTCTCAAAGATAGATCTGCTACCTTCGTTCTCTGGAAAGGGGAGCTTGCCGGTGAAAGCCGGTACTCCCCATTGGTGTCTTCCGGTAAAGGATGCGCATACTTCCTCATCAGCTACTGCCGCGCGCCGTCCCCAGCGCTCTGATTTCCTGTTGTCCGGTCAGCACTGGCTGTTCCGTACTTTGCAGTACGAACCGTTTGGCAATCGAATCCAGCTCAACCGCTAATTGGGCTAAGGACTGAGCCGTCTGCGCCAGTTGGGTCACCCCAGCCGCACTCTGCTCAATAACCTGCGACAATTGGGAAATGCTTCGTGCCATCTCATCGACTGTCGCTGATTGCTGCGTAATAGCACTGGCAATTTGTTCTGCTAACACCTGTGATTCTTCCGCAGCTTCCAGAATGTTTTCCAGGGAACTACGCGCAGAGGTGGTTAGCTTTTTGCCTTCCTGCACAACGTGTTGCACCTGCTGCATCGAATCCACTGCAGCACCTGTCGCTTGCTGGAGACCTTCGATAATCTGTGCAATTTCCTGTGCAGATTCTGCCGTCCGCTCTGCTAATTTTCGAACCTCATCTGCAACAACAGCGAACCCTCGCCCTGCTTCTCCAGCACGTGCGGCTTCAATGGCTGCATTGAGCGCCAAAAGATTAGTCTGATCCGCAATCTCTTTGATAACCTGGGTAATAGTCCCGATCGTCTCAGTAGCACTATGAAATTTCTCAATCTGCTCCATTGCCGTACCAACTCGATCCACTATCACTTCCATCTGGTGAATCAGTTGTTGCAGAACCTGACTTCCATCCTGCGCAACCTGGGCGGTTTTTGTTGCCGCCTCTGCAGATCGCTGCGTATTCTGTGCTGTTTCACTGCTTGTTGCCGCCAACTCCTCAATACCGGTGGCAATTTCGTTCGTCTGCGCCGTTACCTCCTGAAGCGCTGCGCTCATCTGCTCTGTGGAACTACTCATCTGTTCCGATGCTGATGCTAAATGAGCAGATGTTTCCTGCAATTTCCCGATAATTTCTTTCCACTGCTCCAGCAACCGCTTCAAATGTCCCCGGATCAACTGGATTGACTCCTCCTCGGTCCGATCAACTTCTGAAACGACCCCTAAATTCCCCGACGCCATTTCCGATAAAATAGCCCCAATTTTCTCAGCAGATGCCCGGAATCGCTGCAAAAGCTGATGCACTTCTTTCCGCTGCTCCAATGATTGCCATCCAATCGCAACCAGATTGGCAAAAGCAACTAATGCTGCTTCATCACGCTCATCAAATGGCTGTCCATCCTCGCGTTCTGTCTCAAAAATGTATCCAAAAAAGTGGGTTTTCGTCTGGATTGGAACTGCCAGCAACGTCTTCATCATTGGATGTCCCGGTGGGAATCCGCCCGCAGCCGGATGCTGGGTTAAATCCTCCAGCCGAATGACCTGACGCGCTTCAAACGCTGCACGCACCAATCCCCGTCCCTGCGGACATTCCGCTATCCGTACCTTCTCCTCCTGACTCATTCCAGTGTTGAAGAATTCCCGGACAGCCCCGTTATCATCAAAGAGCGCAAATGCACTATACCGTGCCCGCACAATTTCCTGTGCTCTCTCCGCTATTGCCCGCCCGACTTCTGCTTCCGAACGTTCCTCTGCTATCAGTCGAGAAATCTGCACCGAAGACTGGAGCGCTGCAATTTGCTGCTGTGCATACCGAATTGCCTCCTGGAGTCCCTCAGCTATCTCTCGAAACTCATTTTGATACTGTCTCACAACATCACGAAGTAGCCTCCCCGCATCTCCTCCTTCCTGAAAAGCTCGAACAGCCTCCTGAAGCAATACTATACCCCGCAGAATATTCCGCATTCCTCCCGTTGTCAGAACGATAGTGAGAATCAACAAAATGAGCACTCCAATCCCTATTGCCGCCGCTACCTGAAAACGTCGATTTTGTAAATCAGCAACATATCCTTGCAATACCTGATCTCCCCGTTCAACAATTTGATATCCCTGATCAATCACGGTTGTCGCCCGATCAAAAAATTCTTTGCTTTCGACCTCAATAAAATCAGAGTAAACAAACGTCTCCTGCACAAAGTCTCTGAATGCAGCGAATTGCTGGATGTACTGTCGCAGGTTTGTTACCACTGGTTGCAGCGGATGATCAGCAGGCAGATGAATTTCCTTTAGCAATAGTTCCATTTCTTCCATCGCTGATTGGAGCGATACAAGGCGCTGAATAATCTCAAGTCGGGACTGAAAGTCAATCGTGTCCGTTGCTGCTGCTGCTGAGCCGTACGCCCGCAATTGCCCAATTTGCTCCAGTACAGGCAGTAATTGTCCCTGGAGAAGATTCAGAAGATCTCGGACAGCCCTGTCATCAACCCCTGTTGCCAGGAGTTTCAATTGATCAGTCACAACGAACAGCTTGCGAACTGCCCGAGTGTGCATTTCAAACGACTGTTTTGCAGTTAACATCTCCCAATCTGCTATGGCAGTATCAATCTGCTGTACCGCCAGTTGCCAGAGGTACCGTAATACGGGATCCAGTGCTTGCTGCTGCATCAAAGTATCAATTCGGTGCTTCTGTCGGATCAACAATGTCCGCGTCTCCTCAATCTCCGGCTGAACATCTTCCGCTCCCTGCAAAAAGGCGAAGACCAGCCCCCGATGAATCTGAACCAACCGCACCATTCGCCATACCTCATCAAAGAGCCGGGTACTGGCAGCAGATTGCGACAATCCTTGCATCGAATGGAAAAACTCTACAATCGTTGTCACTAATGGGATGGAAACACTTAAAGCAGCAAAAAGCGCAATTGAAAGAAAAATTCTCCTTATTCTCCACCTTCTTAACAAGCTTACTTTCAACTTTTGCATGATATACTAAGACTCCTTTGTTTGACTTTACCACTGCGCAACTCTTAAATTTACTAAAATACAAAAAAAGTTGCTAATGGGTTTCTTTCCGATCCGGAAAGCTTCAAAAGGGCAAGACCATCCCCAGTAGCAAAATGCAACGGATATAGGCGTTACTTTATCACCACACCCGTTTGTAAAGACCACAAGAACAAATCCAGATGAGCAGGTGTGAGACCAACGGCACGAGCAAAATCGCAGAAGATTTTTTCCATAATCTCGTATTGCTTTCTGGTCTTCGGGACAGAAGTCTGAGATAAAATACCGACATCCACCATCATTCGCACAATATGACGATCTATGACCGCAACATTAAGATATCCAATATTCCGCAGGAAGTGGGAAGCCTCTTTCCAGCCTAAGCCCTTTACCGTCTGCACTAAAAACTGCCGTTTTGCAGTTACCGTCTCCGCTTTTGCCAACCCTGAAGCTACGATGTGCCAGTGCGCTTTGAGCCAGCATAAACGCTCTGCCTTTTGCCGATGAAAGCGAATATAATGGCGCGGGTCCCGCAACAACGGCAAAGGATCGACATCGGCAAACTGAAAATTCAACGCCTCCAACTGCTGTTGGACCTGCAAAGCATTTTCTGCCTTTGACTGGGGCGTACAAAGACAAAAGCACAGTTCGTAGAAATACTGTTCTTCCGGGACGTAAAGAAAACTTTTAATCCGTTGCTCAATAGTTGGTGCAACCTGTTGATAACGTTCATCCCATTGATCCCAAAAGTAGCGTGTTAACTGATGAAACTGCATCACGAACGCTTTCCATCCGTGAAGACAAACAGTTCCCCTTTTCCCGTGTACCCGTCCCGGATACTTTGACTTACCTGTTGACGTTAGCGCAACGGCACAAACCTCATTACCAGACTCTCCACACAGTGCTATGGCTTCTGAGCCTTTCCGAAAGCCGAATCAATAGCGGTTGGATGTTCAACCCAATCCGCAACAAAAATATTAGTTTCCCACGTTGGTTTCCGCTCCTTATTGCGATTTGAACCAAACACCAGCTTGGTTCCATCAAAAGAAAACATTGGGAAAGCATCGAAGGTTCCAGAATGGGTAATCTGCTCTATTGCGCCAGTTTTCAAATCGATCATAAAAATATCAAACAACCACGGCTTATCTTGCAAATGATGATGATTGGAACAAAACAACACCTTGGTTCCATCAGGATGGAAAAAAGGCGCCCATTGCGCTCCGGGCAGATCTGTTACCTTTTGCACATTTGATCCATCAATGTTCGCTATGTACACATCCATCTCCGCTGGCTGGACCAATCCCTGCGACAGCAACTCCTTGTAAACTCGTACTTCTTCTTCCGTTTTGGGTCGACTTGCTCGCCAGACAATTTTTTTAGAATCACGTGAGAAAAAGGCTCCTCCATCATATCCCAGCTCGTGCGTCAATTGCAGTAACTCTCCTGTTAGCAAATCATACCGCCACAGTTCCAGATCACCAGAGCGATCGGAGGTAAAGACAACGTAGCGGCCGTCAGGAGAAACAGTTGCTTCGGCGTCATATCCAGGGCCACCAATGAGCACTTCAGGATCCGATCCATCGGGATTGGCAACGTAGATGTCATACGTATCGTAAATGGGCCAAACATATCGCCCTTCTCGCCGTTCCGGCACCGGAGGACAGGCGGAATCCGCTGCATGCGTGGAGGCGTAAAGAATCCTCCCATCCGGTAAGAAGTAAGAGCAGGTTGTGCGTCCCTTTCCGGTTGATACCAGTCGGTATCGCACTCCGTCCGAAAATGGTTTTCCATCAGCTCGCATCACAAAAATTTGATCGCATCCCTGCGGATTGATCTTTTGCCAATCCGTTTGAAAAACCAGCAAAGAATCATCAAAGCTCCAATATGCCTCGGCATTATTCCCGCCAAAGGTAAGCTGGCGAATGTTTCGCAGACGCAACTCTCCGGGAAATCGCAGCGTATCTTTCGAAGGATCATATCGTTCCTGCCCAGCATTCTGCACCCCCGGATCTCCTACGTTGCATCCTGCTACAAACAACATAATCAGAACTCCCAGCAACGACCACATCAACATACTGCTCCTCTGACTATCCAACAGACTCACAAGGTTAAAATCCCAAATAACGAGCACCGGAAATGTTTAGCGTCAGGTCGGCTGGTTTCTGAAGCTCCACAGCAAATTCGACAGCACCTTCTGCAAATAAAAAAAGGGTGCCATCCGGCACCCCTTTCACTCTATTCGCACCTGCCTGATCCCTTACTTCACTACCTCTATCTTCACCCGTGCTTCCGCTTGCCCCTGCCGTAATACCACCACATACACCCCGCTGCTCAATCCATTCCCGATCCGCACCCGATGCTCGCCTCTTCCTACCTCTCCCTCACTCCACCGCTTCACTACCTTCCCGCTCAGATCATACACCTCCACCGCTACCTCCCCACTTCCTACTACCCGATACACTACCGCTCCTTCCCCTCTCACCGGCAGCGGCTCCACTCTCACTACCTCAATCCCG
>JALWJX010000020.1:2105-24885 GCA_026996895.1 Candidatus Kapaibacterium sp. | reverse complement strand
CCTTTGAGTTGTTTTTGTTGTATGATTTTTTGTGTTCGGGTTTTGCATTTTGCGATTGCAGTGCACAGGGGGCGAGACAATAGGGGGGGCTGGATATTTCAGTTTCTTATGTAGAAAGGTACCTCCGTGGGAGCTCCATCATGTATGGATGGAGCAGGGCGCTGCAGGTGGGAGGAAAAGAGTGTGGTGGGGTCTGAGGATTGGAGGATAATTTGAGCAGGAAGACGCTGAGTACTGACATAGAGCCTGGTAGTGCTGATGCAAGCTGGTAGAAGAAAGCTGATTGCGTTCGGGGTGTTTGTGGGAGTGTCACGAGACGGGGAGAGAATTCGTTTACTGCTGCTTACAACCCTGTGGAATGGCAGCGAAATTTGGAATTTAGCAATTCAGCAATAGGAAGGAACGATAGCGGATAGCGGTATGTTCCGGAAGCATATTTTGGGGCTGTTTGCGTGCCTACCTTATTTCCTTCCTGCTCAAGTTGTCGTATTTCAAGATTCGCAAACAAAGCGGGAAGTTGGAGGAGTAAAGATTGTCTGCTTGCAATCACTTCAGGTATGGTATGCAGATGAAAGTGGCCGTATTTCGGTGGACTCGCTGAAAGATTGTTCGAGTTCTTTCATAGTCGAAGCATCAGGATATGAAACCCGATCCTTTACGCTGGCACAGCTTGTGGAATGGAATTATCGGGTGTTATTGCGGCCGAGAGTTTTCCAGCTTGAGGGTGTCACGGTCGAGCGCCTTCCATTTTCCCCAGCATTTATCTGGTCGTCAAGGGATGTTGTCGTGTTGGCAGAACGTGAAATTCAGCGGATGTTGCCAAGGACTTCGGCAGAAGTGTTGGAAGAAAGTGGAGGAGTGTTTGTGCAGAAAAGTCAGTTCGGAGGAGGTAGTCCCATTTTGCGGGGTTTTGAGGCGAATCGGATCTTGTTAGTGGTAGACGGAGTGCGAATGAACACTGCCATTTTCCGGAGTGGACATTTGCAGAACATTCTTTCTGTAGATCCGTATAGCTTAGATAATGTAACTGTGCTCTTTGGGCCAGCTTCACTGCAGTATGGTAGTGATGCGTTAGGAGGTGCTGTTATACTGCGTACAAAGGAGCCAGTACTCAGCTCCAGAGTGGGACAGTCTGCATTTCACGGAACTGCTATTACCACGATGCTGTCAGCGGCAAATGCTGGAATTGCCCATATTGATGCTTCGTTTGGACGATA
Organism: Candidatus Kapaibacterium sp.; assembly: GCA_026996895.1. GTDB lineage: Bacteria > Bacteroidota > Ignavibacteria > Kapaibacteriales > WFXC01 > WFXC01. The sequence goes on along the minus strand of JALWJX010000020.1, from coordinate 23,668 downwards.
CCAGTGGGCAATAATGGGAAGTATGACCATTAGTGTGTTTGATCATTTGCGTCAGGGCAAAACTCGGAATCCATTTTACGGAACGTGGGGATTGCGACCCTGGTATTCAGCATTTCGGCGGAACAGGGATACAGTAGTTCGCAATCCGTGGGACTATTGGCAGGTACCAAGTGGGTATCGACAGATGGATTGGATGGTAAAGGTTGTCTATGATACTCGCCTTGTTTCACGACATCTTTTGAATGTGCAGTTTTCTACCACCACGTATGTTCCACGATATGATCGACTGACTTTGTTGCAGGACAACGGATATCCTCAGTATGCCGAATGGTCTTATGGTCCTCAACGGCGGCTGCTGATTGGGTATTATACGCGTTTCCGCTTTCAGAGGACACTCATAGATTCAGCCGTTGGGCACATTGCCTATCAATATTTTGAGGAAAGTCGACATACGCGAGGATTTGGAGATCCGCTTCGCAAGCGGCGGTATGAGAAAGTTGATGCTGTGAATGTTCGAGTTGAAGCGTATGGCTCTTCCTCTTCATTGCAGTTTGTTACGGGTGCTGAGCTCGTACAAAACATCGTTCGTTCTCATGCGTATGGGGAGAATATTTTCTCTGGCAACCGACTTTCTATTCCTACTCGGTATCCTGATGGAGGGTCTCAAATGCGGTGGGCGGCGATCTTTTTTCTGACACGCTGGACTCCATCCGAGTTAGTGGAGGTGTCGGGGGGAATTCGGTGGAATGGGGTAACGTTGACATCCAGGGTTGAGGATACTGTGTTTTATCGCTTTCCCTTCAGGAGGATTGAGCAGAATTATGCTACGCTGACTGTTGCTTCGGCTGCGCGCTGGCAGCCTGGATCGAATTTGGCAATGTGGAGTCAATTTGCTTCCGGATTTCGTGCGCCAAATGTGGATGATATTGCGAAAATTTTTGATTCTAAGCCTGGGACTGTTATTATGCCCAATGCTATGCTGAAGGCAGAGCGAACTTACACCATTGATATTGGAGGGGAATGGAGTATATCAGCGATTCGAGTGCGGCTTGTTGCGTTTCGTACGCTATTTCGTAATGCTATTGTGATACGCCCAGGGCAATGGGATGGAAAGGATACGATTGTATATGATGGAGTGCCAAGCCAGGTTGTTTTGCCTCAGAATTCCAAGCAGCCTGCGTGGATTCAGGGAATACGTGGAACTATCCATCTGTTCTTGTCAGAACAGTGGAAGTTGATCGGTAGTTACACTGCAACCAGAGGATGGAGAGAAATTGGGGCAGAAGGGGCCCAACCGTTAAGTCATATTCCCCCACCCTATGGCCGTATTGTTCTCCAAGGAAGGTTTTCTCAGTTCCAGTGTCGTTTTGCTGTTCAATGGAATCAGTGGAAACCTTTGAAGGAGTATGACCTGCAAGGGGAAGATAATCCTCAATATGCGACGCCATTTGGGATGCCAGCGTGGTGGATTGGTTCGATTGCAATTGAATGGCAATTATCACCAAACGTAACTCTAACGGGGGAATTAGAAAACGTGTTTGATGTGTTCTATCGGACATTTGCCTCTGGAATTAGTGGAGCAGGGCGTTCCTTGAATATTTCGATGAGAGCAGTGTGGTAGGTGTCGGGAATCAAAAGGATGGAGGGAAAAGGGACAGTAATTTGTTGAGGGTTATGGGAGTTTGCAGAATTCATCTTATAGGAGCAAGTGTTCACGTTGTCGTGTTGATTTCTGGTGGATAAGATAGAAGACTCACTATCGGGTGACATTGCTCGTTGTGTTGCGTTGTTGTGTCAGAGTGATGGGGTGAAGAGGATGTGGTGGATCGTCTGGCTATGGGTGGTGGGGTGTTTCCCCGGAGTGTTAGCGGCGCAGGATGTCGGAGAGCCGGGTGGACTGGATTCGCTGCTGCGGTCGCCGTATCATACGATTCGGACGCATTTGTGGTATTTGCAGCCTGAGCAATACGATCCTGTGCTGGCAAGTTATACGCTGGATCATCCGCAGCCGGGGTCGGAAGAAGCGCAGCAACTGGCGATTCAGCTTAAGCAGATCTATGATGGGATGGGTTTGCTTGTACGGATGGATCTGATTCCCAGTGATCCAAACTATGTGGATTCGACGTGGCAGAAGCACGTTTTCTTCCCTTTTCCTCAGGAGTTGCCCGAAGTGTATCTGGAGAAAGTGGGGGATCGGTGGTTGTACTCTCGACGTACTGTGAATCTCATTCCTACCATTCATCAACAGGTATATCCCTTTGGGATGGCGAAATTGCTCACAGTTCTGTCAAAGTTTGGTACCGCTCGGTTCCTGGGATTGGCGTTGTGGCAGTACATTGCGACCTTGATCTTTGTATTGCTTGCGTATGGAGTCTATAAGTTGCTGGGCTGGCTGCTCACCTCCTTTTTTGTACGTGTCTTGCAGCGCTTTGCAAAGGTGCGCCGCATTGCTGATGAATGGTTCCGGGCAGTAGCGCGACCAACGAGTTTCTTGATCGTTTTGCTCCTGTTGCGACTCTTTCTGCCCATTTTGCAGTATCCAGCGACATTGATGCAGTATGTGGTTGTGCTCTTTAAAATTGCAATTCCGCTGACACTGACCATTATTGCGTACCGCATCGTCAGCCTGGCTGCGCAGTATGCGATGAAGCTGGCGGAAAAAACGGAAACGACGCTGGATGATCAATTGATCCCGTTTGCCCGGAAGATTCTGAAAGTTCTGGTCGTGCTGACCGGCGTGCTGTTCATCATTGACAATCTGGGATATGATATTACGGCGCTGCTGGCAGGACTTTCTATCGGCGGTTTAGCCGTCGCACTGGCAGCACAGGATACGATTAAGAATTTTTTTGGTTCGCTGGTTATCTTTACCGATCGTCCATTCCGCCAGGGCGATTATGTGCTGTACAACAACATTGAGGGAACGATTGAGGATATTGGGCTGCGGTCTACGAAAATCCGGACGCCCTATAACTCGCTGGTTTCGGTTCCCAATGCGCATTTAGCCGATGCGGCGATTGATAATCTCGGAATGCGGGTATATCGGCGGCTGCGGACAGTAGCATCGGTGACGTATGACACGCCACCGGAAAAAATCGAACTTTTTGTTGAAGCACTGCGCCGGTTTGTTCATTTGCATCCCGATACGTGGAAGGAGAACTATCAGATTTACTTCTACGAAATGTCCGCTTCATCGCTGGATATCCTCATCAATGTGTTTTTCAAAGTTCCTTCGTGGACCGAAGAGCTTCGTGCGCGCCATCAGTTTTTGCTGGGTGTGCTGTATATCGCTGAGCAGTTGGGAATTTCCTTCGCATTCCCGAGCCAGTCGGTGTATGTGGAGAGCTTTCCTGGACAACCGGCGCAACCGACTCCGAAGTCGGAAGTGCCGGCGCCGCAATTGCGTCAGCAACTGGACGAGATGCTTGCAGGATTGCAACCCCGGCTGTTCCATTCTGAAGAAAGTTCGTGAGCTTTGATCTGGCTGTGGGACGCGACGATTTCATTGCTGATGGATTTAATTGCCGTTATTGCAAATAAACATTGCCTCGACCCTCCGTATTGCAGTGGGAGAGTATGCAGAGGATACATAGCGGCTGAAGCTGGCATCTCCTGTATGCTCCGCTGCAGATTTCCCCTTCCCCGAACCCTTTTCTGGAGGGAGAGGGAATTCTTTGCCGACTAAAGTCGGCGCTCCCGGTGGGATGTTTCGTTGCTTCTTAGTACAGGGAGCGCACGCTTCAGTGTGCATATACTGGGAATGCACTCTTTAGGGTGCACTTTCTTTGCCGACGAAAGACGGCGCTTCCAGTAGGAACGCTTCGGTTGCCACTGGGAGTGCACGCCTCGGCGTGCAATTTCCTTGTTATTTCCCAACACCCCCGTAGGGGCGACCGGTGGTCGCCCACCGGACGAAGCATTGCTTCGCCCTTACATATCGTGCCGGAGGCGCACGCTCTTTGGTGTGCATTCTATGTCGGCTAAAGCTGGCGCTGCCGGTGAGGCGTTGCCTGTATGATTCGGTGAAGGTTGCTGGGACTGGTGCCGATGGGAGGGGACATTCGGTGGGGTCAGGAGGAAGTACTGTGTTGGGCGAGCCAGGGAAGCCGCTGCTGGAGGATGGTCCAGATTTCCGCAGCGATTTGGTCGACCGGCTGCGTTGCATCGATGGCGAAGACGCGGTCTGGTTCCGTCTGGACTAAAAACTCGTATCCTTCGATAACGCGCTGGTAGAATTCTGTTTTGCTGGCTTCGAATCGATCCTGGGTATTTCGAGTTTGCTGCATCCGCTGTTGCGCAATTTCCAGCGGGATACGCAGGTAGAACGTGAGAATCGGCTGGAGATCATTGGTTGCGATGCGGTTGCATAGCTGGACCATTTCCAGCGGTAGTTTCCGACCGAACGCCTGATAAGCGATGGAGGAATCGGTGAAGCGGTCGCAGATCACGACATCTCCGCGCTCCAGAAGCGGCTGGATGACCGTGTCGACCAGTTGGGAGCGGGAAGCTGAAAATAACAGCAATTCGGTTTTTGGAGTCAGGTGATACGTCGATCGGTCAAGGAGGAGCGAGCGGATATGTTCGGATACCGGAGTGTTTCCCGGTTCTCGCAGAAGGTGCACCGAAAATCCCAGGTGCTGGAGGGTCTTTGCCAGGCGCTTCGCCTGCGTTGTTTTTCCTGAGCCGTCGATGCCTTCAAAGCTGATAAATTTTGGGTGTTGCATTAGCTGTTGTCGATTTCATTCTGTTTTCGATCCGCAAAGATATGAAATTTTCGATCGTGACAGGGAGAGACCCGCGGTTGTTCTGCTGTGTACTTCCGCAGATTTGCCACTGGTGCAATGCTTCAGAATATGGAGATCACAAGTTGTTCTGCTGCGTACTCCCGCAAATTCCCCTATTTTTGTAGTGTTGTTAACCGGGTGTTGTTGAGTTTAACGGAAGGGACGAGCGATGGAATACTTCAATTACATCAACGGAGAATGGGTACCTGCTGCCAGTGGAAAGACCTTTCAGAACGTCAATCCGGCGGATACGTCCGATGTGATTGGAAGCTTTCCTCTCTCCGGTCCAGAAGATGTGGATCGGGCGGTGAAAGTAGCAGAAGAAGCGGGGAGAGAGTGGGCACGAACGCCGGCGCCAATTCGGGGGAATATTATCCGGCACGCTGCGGATATTTTCCTGCGGCGCAAGAAAGAAATTGCACAGGTGATGACCCGCGAGATGGGGAAACCATTATTTGAGACAGAAGGAGATGTGCAGGAGGCGATCGACACGGGATATTATGCTGCAACGGAGGGTCGGCGACTGTTCGGGATGAATACGCCCAGTGAGTTGCCAGATAAAATGAACCTGTCTTTTCGGATGCCGGTTGGTACTGCTGGCATCATCACCGCCTGGAACTTCCCGATCGCCGTTCCTTCGTGGAAAATTTTTCCTGCTTTAGTCGCCGGGAATGCCGTTGTGTTCAAGCCGTCGGAAGATTCGCCGCTCTGTGCCAATTTATTTGCAGAGGTGCTGGAAGAAGCGGGATTACCGAAGGGAGTGTTTAATGTGGTACACGGGGATGGGACAACGGGAGCGGCACTGGTGGATCATCCGGGCACAAAGGTGATTGCGTTTACGGGATCGACAGAAGTTGGGAAGAAAATCGGAGGACGGTGCGGAGAGCTGAATAAGAAGTGCTCGCTGGAAATGGGGGGGAAGAACGGAATGATCGTGATGGAAGATGCCAATCTGGAGCTGGCACTGGAAGGGGTGCTCTGGGGCGCATTTGGAACATCTGGACAGCGATGTACGGCAACGTCTCGATTGATTCTCCATCAAGATATCCACGACCAGTTCGTGGAAATGCTGATTGAGGCGGCGAAAAAGCTGCGGCTGGGGAATGGACTGGATCCCAATACCGATGTTGGCCCGATCATCAATGAAGCGCAACTGCGAAAGATTGAATACTATGTGCAGGTTGGGAAGGAAGAAGGAGCCCGGCTGGTACTGGGAGGCAAGCGTGCTACCGAAGGAGACCTCTCGAAAGGCTGGTTCTTTGAGCCAACCATTTTCGTTGATGTGACGCCAGAGATGCGGATTTTCCAGGAAGAAATTTTTGGTCCCGTGCTTTCAGTAGCAAAAGCAGAGTCTTATGAGCACGCCATTGCGTTGATCAACAATTCGCAATATGGCTTGTCTTTCTCGATCTACACCCAGGATGTGAATCGGGCGTTTCGGGCAATGCGTGACATTGAGGCGGGTATCACATACATCAATGGACCAACCATTGGCGCTGAAGCCCATATGCCCTTTGGCGGTATCAAAAACACGGGGAATGGGCATCGGGAAGGCGGCTGGACGGTCTTCGACATTTTCACAGAATGGAAAACCGTTTATGTCGACTTTTCGGGACGCTTGCAGCGTGCTCAGATCGATGTTGAGATTACGTAGATGATTGGTTGTTGCTCTGAGCGCATTAGATAGGACACCAGTGGGAGTTTTGGTTGTTATGCCAAGAGGTGGTATTTTTGTGAGTCATTGATGTTGTTGAACAACTCGAAGGGGTCCAGTAATGCGCACGACGGTGATTGCTTTCACGATGGTTGTGATGGTGTTTACAGCAGGGCATTTGTTTTCTCAGAAATTGCCCGATCGGCGAGTGGGCTTTGGTGCCAGTGTTGGTGAAATGTTTGGTGGCGCTTCCGTTGCGTATGCCCTGACGCAGCAGTTTCATTTGGGGGCCTGGATGGGATTGGAGGTCGGAAGTATTGAAGGGAACAGCGATGTGAACATTTTCTTCTCGCCGTATGGTAAGTATCTCTTTGCTCGCATTGCAACTACTGCGGTAATGTACGGCATAGGGCAGTTTTTTATTGGTTCAGTCTCGCGAGGTGTGGTAGGTAGCCAGACAGATGCCGGTATTGGATTCGGATTGGGATTGCAGAGTTTTCTGAATTCGACCGTTTCGCTCTATGTACAATCCTTGCTGTTCCGTGCCCATTTTGGAGACGTAACGGCTTTTTATTTTGGACCGGGGCAATTCCAGATAGGCGTGGAGTTTTTCCTGCCACGGTAGCGATACAACGGCTGAGCATTGCTGTTTGATCTATGCTATTGGCAAAGCTCCATCCGGAGCGGCAGCGGGCGATTTTGCGGATTTTTGATGCCGTCGTTTTCGTCGTTGGCATTGTCGCTATTGCTGCTTTGATTGCCGAGTTCGGGTTTTATCTACCCCATACCTGGTTGCCGATCTTACGGCAGGGGGTGACACTTATCGTTGGATTATTTGTGGTGCAGGAAATTCTCCGCTGGCTGTTTGTGGTTCGTCTGTGGGAGTATCTACGGCAGCGGTGGTTTGAGAATCTCATTGCCGTTGGAGCGTTAATCCACCTGCTCTTTCCCTCAGTGCTGCACCAGGGATTGCATCAATTGTTGCCGGGATTGTCCTTTGCACAGATTACGCTTCTGTATCTGGGAATAAGCCAGATGCTGGTGGTGCTTTCGATGATGGTTCGGCTGGTGCGGTACAATGAGGCCCTGGCACGGCTGAAGTTGTCTCCTTCGGCTCTCTTTTTACTCAGCTTTTTAGTCCTTATTCTGCTGGGCACCTTGCTGCTGCTATTGCCACGGGCAACAACCCATTCGATTAGCTGGATCGATGCCCTGTTTACGGCGACCAGTGCTGTGTGCGTAACGGGCTTAATTGTGGTTGATACGGCAACAGCTTTTACGATTCAGGGGAAGGTCATTCTGTTGATACTCATCCAGCTTGGTGGATTGGGAATTATGACACTGACCACATTTTTAGCACTCTTTTTCTCAGGCAGTATTAGTGTGCGAGAACGTCTGATGCTGTCAACCATCTTAAGTGAGGAGAATCTGGGAGAAGTCACCTCACTGCTGGTGCGGATAGCGGTGTACACTTTTATCATTGAAGCAATCGGCGCCGGGTTGCTCTATTTGAGTTATGGCGTAGAGCAGGGATTCGATTTGCGAAAATTCTGGTTTGCTATTTTTCACGCCGTTTCCGCTTTCTGTAACGCCGGGTTTTCGCTGTATTCGGAGAATTTAGCCAATCCGGAAGTGCAGTACAATTTTTCGTGGACGGCTATTATTTCGATGCTCGTTATTCTGGGCGGTCTGGGTGTCAGTGTGCTGTCGAATCTGACAGAATTGCGTCCGTGGAAGTCTCCGGTGTACCGGATGCAGCATCGATTGACTTTACACACGAAGTTAGTCCTGGTGACCACGGCTGTGCTGCTCGTTGCTGGGACGTTGGTTATTGCCTTTTTTGAGTGGAATCATTTGTATCAGGATATGCCCATTGCGGAGCGACTCTATCGCGCATTCTTTTTTTCCGTCACCGCACGCACGGCAGGATTCAACATTGATCCGGTGGAAGCATTGTCTTTACCGTCGGTATTTTTCCTGTTGATGTTGATGTGGATTGGAGCGTCGCCGGGATCCACTGGTGGAGGGATTAAAACGACGACGTTTGCGGTCGCAGCTCTGAATGTGATCAACATTGTGCGCGGTAAGCAGCGAGTGGAAATTTTTTATCGACAGATTTCCATTGAGAACATTCGTCGAGCTTTTAGCATCGTTTTGCTGACCGCCTTCTTTATTGGTGCGATGACCGTTTTGCTGTTGCTATTTGAACCGGACCAGTCACTGGAAGATTTACTGTTTGAAGTAACCTCAGCAGTCGGAACGGTTGGGTTATCACGGGGGATTACGTCCAGCCTGAGCTGGCAAAGCAAAATTGTGATCATTCTCGCAATGTTCATCGGACGGGTGGGCATTCTGACGTTCCTGTTCGCTATGTTCCGGCAGGAATACGAGCCACGATATAAGTTTCCCGTTGAAAATGTCATTGTAGGCTAAAACGAAAAGGTGCAGCGATGGCACGAACGATGAAATTTGCCGTTATTGGATTGGGATTCTTTGGATTGAATCTGGCACTCCGCCTGACTGAAGAGGGGGCAGAGATTATTGCCATTGACAAAGATGAGCAAAAAGTGGAGTATTTGCGAGACAAAGTGTCGTATGTGGTCGCAATGGATAGTACCGATGAGCGTTCCCTCCGAAAATTGGGACTCAAAGATATGGATGCTGTTGTTGTTGCTATTGGCGAAGATTTTCAAAGTTCCATTTTGACCACTGCTGCTTTGCAGGAGATCGGTGTCCGGCGTATTATCAACCGCGTCACCGATCCTGTCCACGAACGGATTCTGCACTTAATGCAGATTAAGGAGTTGGTCGTGCCGGAAGCAGAGGCAGCACATCAGTTAGCCAATCGCCTGATGATCAAAGGGGTTGTGGGATCTTTTGAAATTGCCGAAGGTTATAGCATTGTAGAGGTCCAGGCACCGGAGGCTTTTGTTGGCAAGACACTGCAGGAGTTGGACTTGCGCCGGCGGTATGAAATTAACGTTGTGACAATCAAACGTCCGGTCAAGAAGCGACGGTTGCTGACCTTAGGGGAGAGTGAAGAGGCAAAGATTCTGGGCGTACCCAGTCCGGATACGCGAGTAGAGCAGGATGATGTGTTGGTGCTCTTTGGGCAGGAAGAGAAGATTCGGCAAATGTTGGGGCAGGAAGGATGAGGCGGAGAGCGTGGACAATTGTTCTGGCAGCGGTGTGGATGGTGGGGGTGGTGTGGAGGAGCGAGTTTGCTGCACTCCGGGCGCAATCTCTGGGGACAGAATATCAACTGCCTGTCGCCGTTTCCGTGTTGAATTCGGCAGCACAGGAATTTGCGCCTGCGTGGAATGCAGCGGAAGAGCGGCTGTATTTTACCTCGACCCGGTCTGGCAAAGCCCGATTTTACGTGGCTTCCTATCAGGGCAAAGGGAGCTTTGGCAAGCCCACTGTAGCGGAGGAGCTCAATTTCTTTGATCAGCAATCTTATCTCACTTTTGCGACGCCCAGGCGTGCGTATTTCTCTGCTTTCTGGTTTACCGATCGTCAGCCATATCTGAACATCTTTGAAGTGCAGAAGTATAATGGTCAGTGGGGAAAGCCCCGTCAGGTGGAATTTTTGAAAGCCCGGGCGTTTACGTCGCACGCTACCACGGCGCGGAATGGCAGAGTGATGGTCTTTGCTTCCGATCGCCCCGGAGGGCAGGGCGGGATTGATCTGTGGATTACCCGGCAGGCAGAAAATGGAGTCTGGGAAACGCCGCGTCCGTTGACAGAGCTCAATTCTCCTGCCAATGAAATTACTCCTTTTTTGCTGGCGGAGGATACGCTCATTTTTGCTTCCAACGGGTTTGGTGGCCAGGGCGGATACGATTTGTTTCTGACCGTGTTTTTTGAAGGACACTGGCTGCCGCCGGTGCCACTGACCACACTGAATTCGGCGTATGATGAATCGGATTGCATTGTGCTTCCTGATCGCTCGATTCTCTTTGCATCGAACCGTCCGGGGGGGAAAGGGGGATTGGATTTTTATATTGCTCGTCCGGTCGTCCATCCTCCACCGGCGCCGTCACTGCACTGTTCCGTTCAGTTCGTGCCTGAAGCAGTGACGCTGGAGCGGGTGCGGAAAATAGAGGTACAGCCATTGCTGCCATACCTGTTTTTTCCGAAAAACAGCGACACATTACCGGCGCAATGGTACCGACTGCTCCTGCCGACGCAGGCACGCCAGTTTGACACAGCGGCGCTTGCCATCAGTGTCGATACCGTCTATGCCAATGTGCTCAATATCATTGGTCAGCGATTACAGCGATATCCGGATGCGACACTGACCATTGCAGGATACACCAGTCAGGATGAGACCAATCGGGAACGTTTAGCCCGGCAGCGGGCAGAAGCCGTTGCGCGATACTTTCAGGAAGTGTGGCACATCGATCCGGACCGTCTGGTTATTCGCACCGGACGTACGCCGCCCAATCCTTCGAATCCGGCACATCCGGAGGGACGGGAGGAAAACCGCCGCGTTGAACTTTCCTCTTCCCATCCAGCGATTCTGGCTCCCCTGTGGCTGGAGCGGCGACAGTATCGACTGCAACCGGAGCAGGTCGTTGCTCAATTTGCAGCACAGCCGCTGCACTGGCTGCGTTCCTGGCAGTTTCACCTCCGCTTTGCGCAGGGCAATGCATTCTATACCACTTCGGGCACGGCATTGCCCTCTCAATTGACGGTGTCCCTGAAGCCGTGGATAGATTCGTTGAAAAATGTCGCTGCGTGTGTGGGAGAGCTGGTAATCGTTGATACCTTAGGGCGACAGGAGCAATGCAGGCAGTCGCTGCCCATTGCACTGATGGAGGTGACATATCAGGAACATACGCAGGCAGATGCGTATCAGTATAGCCTGATTCTCTTCGATTACGATCAGGCTACGCTCAGCAAGCAGCATCGGAAGCAGTTGGAGCAAATTGCCGTGCAGATTCCACCCAATGCAAAGGTGATCGTGCGGGGATACACGGATGTGCTCGGCAGTGAGCAGTATAACTATCAACTGGCGTTACAACGTGCCCAGGCAGTTGCCCGCTATTTGCGGTTGTTGCTGCCTGCGGCGGAAATCTACGTTGAACCGGTGGGCGAATATACGCTGGTGAGCAACCAGACGCCGTACGGACGATTCTATTCCCGCACTGTGCAGATTCTGGTGGAGACGCCGTCCGAGCAACGGGAAGAGGGCAGGTAAGGGGCGAAAAGGTTGCACTGCCCGAAAAGGCGTTGTGCTGATCAGGACAGATTGTGCAGATGCACGTATTTCCAGCGATCAGCACAGTGCTGGTGGCGTATCCATCCCTGGGCCCGTTTCCTGAGGACGAAGCCGCACTGTGCAGAAGCTGTTTGTTGAAAAGCAGAACAGGGAACAGGCAGAGCAAGGGAGTTACCAATGTTGTCTGGATCGCTACAGCGTATGTCACAGGCTTGCCGTATTTTTGTTAATAAAGCAAAAAGAGGTGGAACTACAAAGAAAATCGGAGCAATTCAATGGATTCCCTGCGGCAACTGGCGATCAATGAAGAAGGATTTGTGTTCAATCCTGCTACTGGCGAAAGCTGGACGGTGAATAGCACAGGGTTGTATATTCTCAAATTGCTGAAGGAAGGGAAGGATGAGGATACCATTGCCCGGCAGATGGCGGCTGAGTTTGACGTGGATCTGGAGACAGCGCAGCGCGATGTCGTTGATTTTGTCGAGAAGTTGCGGAGCTATCGGTTACTGTAGGAGGTAGATTGGGATGGATGTTGTCGTTGGCATTACGGGCATTAACGCCATTGATAATCCGGGACCGGGGATTGGCATTGCGAAAAGTTTGAAGGAAGACCCGGAGTTATCGGTGCAGATCGTCGGCTTAGCGTACGATGCGATGGAGCCCGGCATTTATATGGACTGGATTGTGGATTCCGCCTTCCTGCTGCCGTATCCTTCGGGCGATTACCGCGCCTATCTGGAGCGACTGCGATACATTCGGGCACAAACGGGATTGAATTTTCTTTTCCCGGTGCTGGATGCTGAGTTGCCGCTTTACATCAAATACCAGAAAGCGCTGGAAGCGGAAGGAATTCGGACTTTTTTGCCCTCGCTGGAACAGTACAAACTTCGGGGGAAGGATCGACTGGAAGAAGTGGCGCAAACCATCGGAATTACGGCGCCGCGCTCGGCGGTGGTCACCAGCTATGAGGAATTAGCCAGAGCAGCGGAGGATATTGGTTTCCCGCTGATGGTCAAAGGAGTTTTTTACAAAGCCTATAAGGCGTTTTCCTTGCCCGAAGCTGCCAGTTATTACAGCAAGATCGCTGCTGAGTGGGGATATCCCATCATTGTGCAGCAGGTGGTAACTGGCGAAGAGATGAACGTGGTAGCCGCAGGGGATGGCAACGGCAATGCGCTGGGAATGGTGGGGATCAAAAAAACGTGGATAACGGAACTGGGGAAAATCTGGACGGGCGTGACAATCAAAAATGATCGGCTGCTGGCAGCAGCGCAGGCATTCATCGAACGCTACCGGTGGAAAGGAGCGTTCGAGTTAGAGTGCATTGTGGATCTGGAAAACGATACGGTGTACCTCATCGAAATCAATCCTCGATTCCCGGCGTGGTCGTACTTTGCCACTGGCGTTGGCGTTAACATTGCTGCGAACATTGTCCGCTCGGCGCTGGGACTCCCCGTCACGGTTGCAGACTATGAGCCCGGAAAATTGTATATCCGGTTTACCGATGATTTTGTCGTTGATATGGACGTGTTCCAGAAAATGATGCTGCGAGGTGAGCGGAGATGAAAAAGCCGTATGAAAAGCCAGTGATCACGAAAGTTGAAACCGGGTTGATGAACAAATTTGGCAATGCACCGTACTATGCCCGGAAGGTACGGACGGCAATTGATGGGGTTTCGATTGATGCGCTGGTTCAGCAGTTCGGTTCGCCTCTCTTTGTTCTATCGGAGCGGCAATTGCGCGAAAATTACCGCAAGCTGTATCGGGCATTTGCTGCTCGTTATCCAAATGTCCAGTTTGGGTGGTCGTACAAGACCAATTACTTGCAGGCAGTCTGTGCTGTTTTGCATCAGGAGGGAGCGTTTGCAGAAGTTGTCTCATTGATGGAGTACGAAAAGGCGCGCCGGCTGGGAATACCGGGTGAGAAAATCATTTTCAACGGACCATACAAGCCGGTAGAGATCCTGGAGCAGGCGGCGGCGGAGGGGGCATTGATCAACATTGATCACTTCGACGAAATTGCGGATCTGGAGGCTGTGGCAAAGAAATTGGGGAAGCAGATCAGGGTTGGCATCCGGGTGAATATGGACACGGGCATTTATCCCCAGTGGAGCCGCTTTGGCTTTAATCTGGAAACCGGACAGGTGATGGATGCGGTGAAGCGCATCCAGGCAGGAGGACACCTGGTGTTAACAGGACTGCATTGCCACATCGGGACGTTTATTATGGAGCCAGATGCGTATGCTCAGGAAACGGCGAAGCTGGTGCAGTTGAAATATTCGATCGAGGAGCATTTTGGATACCAGATCGAGTTTCTGGACATCGGCGGTGGATTGCCGTCCAGGAATCGGCTCAAAGGGACGTATTTACCACCGGAAATTCTGCTCCCATCGGTAGAGGAATATGCGGAAAAAATCACGCAGGCACTGTATGATCATTTGAAACCGGGTGATTTTCCCACGCTGGTTCTGGAAAACGGACGGGCAATTGTGGATGAGGCAGGCTATTTGATTACCACGGTTGTTGCTTCCAAGCGCCTGCCAGATGGGCGAAAGGCATATATCGCAGATGCGGGCGTGAACCTGCTGTTCACAGCGTTCTGGTACAAGTTTACCGTCGAGATGGATCGGGATTTGCCGGGTGTGAACGAATCCTGTGTGATCTATGGTCCCCTGTGTATGAACATTGACGTCCTCGATGAGGGAACGTCTCTGCCGCCGCTGGAGCGCGGAACTCGCCTGATTTTCTCGCCCGTTGGCGCATATAACCAGACGCAGTGGATGCAGTTCATTGAGTATCGTCCCAGCGTTGTGATGGTGATGGAAGATGGGACGGTGGAAGTGATTCGCGAGCAGGAAGATTTGTCAGATATTGAACGGCGAGAGCGGCTGCCGGAAAAGTTGCAGCTTAATAGCATTGCTGCGGAATGAAAGCGCTGACGGCTATTGTTCGGGCAGTTTTGCATAGCTATGCGGAAATTTTCTTTCTTCAAAGTCCTGTCGTCGGTGCAATCCTTTTCCTGACCACCTTTCTCAATCCGACCCTGGGCGTTGCGGGCATTCTTTCGGTGCTGGCAGCATACGCCTTTGCGAAATTTTTGAAGATGGATAAAACGTTTCTGGAAACGGGGTTTTACACATATAATGCCCTGCTGGTCGGATTGTCCATCGGCTTTTTGTTTAAAATTTCGGTCATCACGATTTTTTTTGTGCTGGTTGCTGGTGTTTTGACCTTTGTCGTTTCTGTCCTGCTGGCAAATGTCTTTGGAACGTATTTTCGACTCCCGATTTTAAGCATTCCCTTTGCCATTATCAGCTCGGTGCTGTACCTATCGGTTTCCCGTTATACGAATTTGTTTGTGACCTCGCTCTATCCAAAGTTCACGCTCCAGGTGCTTGAGGAAAACGTTCCGTATTTCCTTGCCGGATATTTCAAATCTCTGGGCGCAATTTTCTTTCTGCCCAATGTTCTCGCTGGCTGCATTTTTGCCCTCCTGCTCTTTGGCACTTCCCGCATCCTCTTTTTCCTCTCCCTGGTGGGATACTACACGGGGAGCGCTTTTCTGTTTATTCTGAAAGGATCGTGGTATGCCGCCTTTGCAGATCTCAGCAACTTCAACTTTATTCTGGTTGCAATGGCAGTAGGTGGTGTTTTCCTTATACCGGCGCGACAGAGCTACTGGATTGCGCTTGTTGCCGTGCTGCTGTCAACACTGGTCCTTTCCGCAACGGAGGTTTTCTGGGCGGCGTATGGCGTTCCCGCTTTTACCCTTCCTTTTAATTCGATCACCATTATGCTGCTGTATGTGCTGGGATTGGTGGGATTTCCGTTTGTGGCGCAGGTCATCCGCAAAACGCCGGAGGAAACACTGGATCATTTTTTGACCTTTCAGAAACGCTTCCCCGGAACGCTGCGAACCCTCCACCTGCCATTTGCTGGTGAGTGGACGGTATGGCAGGGCTTTGATGGGCGATGGACGCACAAGGGGCAACTGAAATATGCTTACGACTTTGTGATAACCGATGAGCAGGGGAAAACGCACACCGAAGACGGCTCGGAACTGCAGCACTACTATGCATATCGAAAGCCGGTGCTGTCACCGGTGCGGGGCAGAGTGGTTACGGTTGTTTCCCATCTGCCGGATAATCCCATCGGGCAGGTGGATCGGGAAAACAACTGGGGCAATTACGTGGTGATCTACGACCTTCGCGGATTTTACGTCGAGATTTCACACTTTGCACAGGATTCGCTGAAGGTGCGCGAAGGGGATTGGGTCGAAGTGGGGAGCTTTCTGGGACTCTGTGGCAATTCCGGTTATTCGCCGCAGCCTCATATCCACGTACAGGTGCAGAGAACCGCGGAGGTTGGCAGTCCTACATTGCCCTTTAGCTTTGTGAGCTATGTTGCAAATCAGGAATTCCACGCCAATGACCTTCCACCGGAAAAGAGTAAGGTGCGCCCCGTCTTTGCAGATTCCGCTATTGCCAATCGGCTGTCGTTCTATCTGGATAACACCTTTACGTATCAGGTGTTCGATCAAGATCGGCAGGCTGGCAGCGTTTCGATGACGGTTAAAATGGCGGTCGATGGCACTTTTTACTTTGACACTGGCAAAGGGAAGCTGTATTTTGGTAGAGATGCTGGAACGTTCTACTACTATCGTCTGGACGGTCGGGATCCGCATTTGCAGATGATGTTCTCTGCAGCACCCCGAATTCCGTTGATCGCAGAAAAGGATATCCGGTTTACTGATTTTCTCCCGCTCAAGATAAGTGTGGGGACGTTCCGCCGGTCCGTCTTGTTATTCTTTGCCTCCTTTCACCACGCTGTTGGCACTTCGCGTTTTGTGGGTACGATCCGCTCCAGAGGTGTACTGGAAGGAACGGTGTATCCTGTTGGATCAGCAACACCTATTGCAACCAGGGTGGTGCTGGACGACATCTTTGGGATCAGGGAAATACGCGTCGGTGATCGGAAAATGGTGTTAGTTGAAACAACTTTTGGTGAAGATTGATGAGGGAAAATTTGCAGGGGCAATGGCTGCCGGATTGGCTGCATTCCCGGTGGGGTGTTCGTTCCACTGGATGGATCCTGATTGCTGTCGGGCTCAATGTGCAGATAAGTGTTGCTCAGTCGGTGAGTGCAGAACCTTCACAGTTGAGTCTGCTGGGATATGCGACGCCATTGCTGTATGAGAATTCCGTTGCAAAAGAGCAGGGAGTGTTTGCGGGTGCATACCTGGCGTATGGGTATGGCTGGTCGCACCTCTGGGAAGCAGCGCTGGATTATACGGTTATCCGGTTAGTCGATGGGTTTGCGTACCGACAGGTGGATCTGACCGTTGCCTATACCAATTTTTCTGTCCCGAATTTCAAATGGCGGATTGGCGCGCACATTCTTGGCAACAATGAGGAGAGACTGGTGCCGGATGAGAACACCAGTTCGGGCATTATCGCGCTGCTTGGCGCTTCGGTTTATCAGTTGTACCACTGGGAAATTGGCTTTGAGGGAGCAGTGAGTTACTATCCCCGGTATCGACAGGGACGTCGTCCGTTGCTGGTGTATCAGGGAAAAGCAACGGTTGTGTATCAGCTCAGCCGCCCTGGTTCAGTTGGCGGACTGGTGCTGACACTTACCCCATCGGTCGTGAAGCTTTCCCGTCCGCAGGGTGGCAACGATCTGTACTTTTCTGTTGATGCCTCCATCGCCGCCTGGATACCCGGCTGGAGTTTCACCATTCTGGGATACGGAGGGGAAACGATGTTCCCGGTCAAAAATGGCGGCTTTCTGGTATACAATGTTGCCGAGAAGCGGCGCTACGGCTATGGTGCGATGATTCGGAAAATGCTCTCACCTCAGCTTACCATAGCAGTGACCGCTTTTCGAGAAAATTTTGCGGATAAGAATTTTGCCAATGATGCGTTTTTGACGATGATAATGGTTTCTGTTGGTGTCACCTGGTAGAAAGGGAAGAACAATGCGGTGCTGTCTTTTGGGAATCTTTGTACTGGTTGCGTCGTTATCAGCACTGGCAGCCGTGGACCTATCGCCGGAGGAGATTCAGAAAGCGTACTGGGATTCGTACAACTACGAAAAGATGCAGAACTACGAAGATGCGATCAAGGCGCTGATGCCAGTGTATGAAGCATATCCCAACGGCTATACGGTGAACTTGCGCCTGGGCTGGTTGTATTACCTCCAGGGACACTACGCCAATGCGCTGCACCATTACGAGCGGGCGATGAAAGTGCTGCCTGCTTCCATCGAGGCGAAATTGGGATACACATTGCCACTGCTGAAACAGCAGAAATATCGGGAAGTCGAGCAGATGTGTTATCAGATTCTGAAAGTGGACTTCTACAACTATTACGGCAACCTCCGGCTGGTGTATGTGCTGCGTTTGCTGGGAGATTTGCAAAGTGCTGAAAACGTGGCTCTGAAAATGTTAAGTCTGTATCCGACCGATGTTGCGTTCCTGACCGAATATGGGTTGATCAAGCAGGCACAGGGAGAGTTGCAGGAGGCGAAGCGCATTTTTACCGATGTGTTGACGCTGGATCCGCAGAACATAACGGCGAAAACGCAGTTGAAGGCTTTGCAGGAGCAGTCCGGGAAAGAAGAGTAAAACCGCAGGTGGTTCGCTGCTGACTATCCCCGATCTGTCGGGATCGTTCAGCCAGTAGTGTTTTCAGGGAAGAGATGCGTGCGAAGTTTGATGGATGGTTCTTCTGGATTCGACTCCGGCGCATTGTTTCCCTTGAGGGAGGGTAATGATCGCATCGCGCAAACCCTGGATTGACTTCGGAGCAGTGTTTTCAGGAAAGAGATGCTCGCTCAAAAGATGGCGGTATTCGTACCGGAAGCGTTACTGCACCAATCGCTGCAATTCCTCCAGAATTTGCAGGGCTTGCAGCGGTGTGGTGTTGGAAATGTCGATGGATCGAATCCGTTTGCGAAGCTCTTCATCTTTGAATTCAAACAATGTAAGCTGAAATTGCGATGATGGTGAAATCGCTTCCGTCCGGGCTTTGCGGGTCGCTGGCTGCTTGCCGCCTGGTTGCGTACTTTCTGATTGCGACTCTAAGGTGCGTAATACTTCTTCCGCTCGCCGGAGTACTGGCTCCGGAATGCCTGCCATCTTTGCGACGTGTATGCCGAAGGAGTGATCAGTATATCCGGGCTTGACCTTATGCGTGAAAAGCAGTGTTCCGTCCACTTCTTCTACATCGACGTGGTAGTTGTGGATGCGCGGCAGGTGTTCTGCTAAAGCGGTGAGTTCGTGATAGTGCGTGGCGAAAATCGTTTTGGCGCCGATGTGGTTGTGGAGGTATTCGGCAATTGCCCAGGCAATGGAAATGCCGTCGAAAGTGGCGGTGCCCCGTCCCACTTCATCCAGCAAGATCAGACTGCGGTGAGTGGCGTTGTGCAGGATGTAAGCAGTTTCCAGCATTTCGACCAGGAACGTGCTTTCGCCAGCCGCAATGTTGTCCTGTGCACCGACGCGGGTGAAGATCATATCAACAATGCCAATGCGAGCACGGTCGGCGGGGACAAATGATCCGACCTGTGCCAGCAGGACGATCAGACCAACCTGCCGCAAATAGCTGGATTTGCCCGACATATTGGGACCGGTGAGAATGTGAATTTGTTCAGTTTCGGTGTCCATCCGGGTTGAGTTGGGAACGTACCGCTCGCCGACGGGAAGTAATTGCTCGATGACCGGATGGCGACCATTGAAAATTTCCAGCCGTTCGGAGTCTTCCACTTCCGGTTTGCAATAGCCATACTGTTCGGCGGCTTCAGCGAAGCTCTGGAAGCAGTCCAGCATTGCCAGTAAAGAGGCGTTGTGTTGCAATGCATCGGCATACTGCAGGACATTCGTCCGCATTTCGTTCAGCAGTTGCCGCTCCAGTTCTGCAATCTGCTCTTCTGCGTTCAGAATTTTCGCTTCAATTTCCTTAAGCTCCGGCGTTGTGTAGCGCTCTGCCGCCGTCAGCGTTTGCTTCCGTTCATAGTCCGCCGGTACTTTCTTCCGGTGCGCATGGGTGACTTCGATGTAGTAGCCGAAGACGTTGTTGAATCCGACTTTGAGTGACGGAATACCGGTGCGTTGCCGCTCCCGTTCCTGATATTCCTTGATCCATTGCTGTCCGTATCGGAGTGCTTCGAGGAGTTCATCCAGTTGCGGTGAGAAACCCGGACGGAAAATTTCACCGCTCCCCACCGTTGATGCTGGTTCTTCCACGAATGCCCGTTGCAGTTCTGTTGCTAATTCCGTCAACGAGTGGAGCGAATTTCCGATGGTGCGCAGGGTGTCTGAAGAAAGGGATGTTAGCAGAGATTGGATGGTGGGGATCACCGTCAGTGTGTGGGAGAGCAGAACGTAATCGCGGGGAATTGCCCGGTTCGCTGCAATGCGGGAGAGAATGCGTTCCATATCCCCGATGGACTGGAGAATTTCCTGCAACTGTCGGCGGACATCGGGAGATCGAAACAGCGCATCGACCGCTTCCAGCCGTTGCTGAATGGGTTTCAGACGGCGTAATGGGGCTGCCAGCCACTTTTTAAACAGGCGTCCACCCATCGGCGTCAGGGTTTTATCTAAAATCTGGAAGAGCGTGCCCTGACGCGAGCCATCGAACGTGTAGAAGATCTCCAGATTCCGGCGGGTGGCAAAGTCCAGCGACATATATTCCGATGGGTCGTACAGGCGGATGGAGCGGATGTGTTCGACCGTCCCCCGCTGTGTCTCATAGAAATAGTGGAGCACCACTCCAGCCGTCACGATCGCTCCGTTCCGATTTTCAATGCCGAAGCCCTTGAGAGAGCGCGTGCTGAAATGGCGGAGCAGTGTTTCGCGGGCGAAGCTTTCTTCAAATAGCCATTCTTCCAGGCGCGTAATAGCAGGGTCGTAAGAAAGCGGTTGCAGCAGTGTTTCGATCGCGGTGCGCTGTTGCTTGCTGATGAGAATTTCTGCTGGCTGGATCATTTCCAGCGTTGTGAGTAACTGTTGCTGGGTGATTTCACACGTGTAGAACTCGCCGGTGGAAATATCGGCATACGCAATAGCTGCCATCGGTGTCTTTGCCTGCTGATAGAGCCACAGCGCAGCAACGTAATTGTTGATTTTGGCGTCCAGCAGTTTGTCGTTGAAGGTAACGCCGGGCGTTACAACTTCGACAACGTCGCGTCGGACAATACCCCGCGCTTTCTTTGGATCTTCCAGTTGTTCGCAGACTGCCACGCGGTAGCCAGCGCGCACCAATTTCGGAAGGTAATTGTCCAGTTGGTGGTAAGGAAATCCTGCCATCGGGATATCCCCGGCACTGCCGTTGTTCCGTTTGGTGAGCGTGATGTTGCAGACTTTCGCCGTTGTGATCGCATCCTCATCGAAAGTTTCATAGAAGTCGCCCAGCCGGAACAATACAATGGTATCGGGATAGCGCCGTTTGATCTGGTAATATTGTCGCATCAACGGGGTTGTCTTTTTCCGCTGGCGCTGCGTTCGTTCCATCGCTGTTTTTTATGATTCGATTGTGAGAAAAACGGAAACTGTTGTATATTCGTCAAATGTTTGTTTTTTGACGGTACCGAACCGTCATTGGTCTAAACGCACGGGATACAAAGCGCTAAGCAACTTAACGAACAATGAACGCTTTTGGTGAAACGGTAATCGCAACAAAGCGAGCACAGCACAATGGATGAGCACAAGTCGCAATCGCCTTCAGCAGCCGATGAGATCACAGCAGCATCGACCGACGCTTCTGAGTCTACGCCTGCCGATGCAAGCAGCAATGAGCCCTCTGAGCAAACTTCCGAAGCAACGACGGCATTGCCTGCGTCGGAGACAGCCTCACCGGAGCACCAGTTAACGGAACCAGAAACGGCATCTCCTGAACAT
>JALWJX010000020.1:0-2095 GCA_026996895.1 Candidatus Kapaibacterium sp. | reverse complement strand
ACATCAGTTAGCGGAATCGCCGACCGCCGCACCGGAGCGGCAACTGGAAGCGCCGAAGACAGCCACACCGGAACATCAACTGCCAGCGGAGGAAGCAGCCGCTCTTCCGGAACAGCCGTCGTCATCGACTCGTGCTCATCCAGCAGAGGACACTGAAGTCGAAACAGCCGCTGACACTGATACAGCGACATCTTCACCAGAGGTATCGGAAGCACCGGAATCTTCCGAGGAAACTGCTGAAGTTCCAGCCGGTACGGAAACGGCACCGCAGGCTGAGGAATCCGCCGTGGCGGAGGAGGAATCGGAAGCGACACCAGCGGCGTCGGAAGGAGAAAGCGAAGCGGCGCAAGCAGCGGATGCGGGGGAGCAGGTGCAGGAAGCAACAGCATCGGCGGAATCGGCTGCGCCGGAGCAGGATGCAGAATCGACTACGCCGGAGCAGGATGAGGTATTTGCAGAACTTCTCCAGGCAAAAGCGCAGGGGACACCTATTGAAGTGGTGGGGCTGCGCCGCATCCGCAATGGGATTTTGGTGCAATACAAGGATAAGCAACTGTTTTTGCCTGTTCAGTTCATTTCGGAGAAACCGAATCCTCCAGAAAATGAAATTCTGTCCTTCATCAAGAAGAAATTTCTGGTGCACGTCCACCGGATTTTCCCCGATGATCGGCGGCGGATTGTTGTAACGCGCAAGGAGATTATTCGCCAGGAGCGGCTGGCACAATTGCAGGAAGGGGAAATTGTGGAAGGGCGAGTCACAGGATTTACTGCTTACGGGGTCTTCGTGGATCTGGGTGGTGTTGAGGGAATGGTACACATTAGCAATTTAGCGCCACGTCCGCCACGGCGACCGCAGGATCTGGTGACATTGAATGAGAAGGTCAAAGTTCGCATCCTCTCCATCGATCGAGAAACGGGGCGCATTGCGCTGAGTATGAAGGAATTTATGCGGCAAAAAGAGCGGGAGTTGCTGGAGAAGCGGTGGCCCCAGATCGTGGAAGAATTCCAACCCGGAACGCGAGTTATGGGTACAGTGCGGCGAGTTCGGGAAATGGGCGTGTGGGTGGAGTTGAAGCCCGGCGTTGAAGGATGGCTCCGCGTTGGAGAATTGAGTTGGGCACGACGCATTCAGCATCCGTCGGAAATGGTTAAGCCGGGCGATCAACTGGAAGTAGAGGTGATCGGCATTGACGAAGAGCGAAAGCGGATTCTGCTGAGTCATCGGCGGACGCAGCCGAATCCGTGGGAAACGATCGAAGAGCGATTCCCGATCGGTACTCGTCTGGAAGGGACCGTAACGCATATTCTGGAGAAAGGGGCGGTGGTAAACCTGACGGAGGATGTGGATGCTTTTCTGCCCCGCAGCAAGATGCTGCCAGAGTTACAGCGGAAGCAGCAGCCCTTTGAAGTGGGGGAGCAGGTCGAAGTGCTGGTAATGGATGTGGAGCCAGACAAACACTCCCTGATCGTTGGAATGGAAGGATTCGATCGCCCGCTGCGCTCTCCCCGTCCGGGCAGGCGAGGGGGACGACGTCGGCCGGCAGAGCCAAAGGAAAAGACGGGGCGCGTGCGGCTGATGGATCTGCTCTCTGAAGAAGAACGACGGAAATTATTCGGTGAGCCGGAGCAGTCAGAAGAAACACCGGAGACATCGCAGGATACGCCGCCGTCAGGCGAGCAGTCTTCGACTGCTTCGGAAGAAGACCAGCCAGCGTCTCCATCCGAATAGTCGATAAGAAACAACGCTCTCCTCTCTGGCAAGTCGGCGCGTTGCAAGTGTAGCGTTGCTGTGCCGATGTGTAGTGATCTAACCGGGAGCGCCGACTTTCGTCGGCAAAGGATGCCCGCTATAGGGTACACCTCAAGGAACGGGTAGGGGCGAAGCAATGCTTCGCCCGATGGGCGACCCGCCGGTCGCCCCCTACGGGTGCAGAAATACCCTCTTCCCTTGGGCAAGGGCAATGCACACTGAAATGTGCGCTCCCGGACCTCTTTCAACGGTCTTGCCTGTGTCCGGAATTTTTTGTATATTTGCTCCATCCTTGAATAGTGAGTTTCACAATTTCAGGATCTGGAAAATGATGAAACTGAAAAC
>JALWJX010000019.1 GCA_026996895.1 Candidatus Kapaibacterium sp. | reverse complement strand
GTTTGTATGATGTTACCGCAGTTACCGATAGTCTGTGGATTGCGGTCGGTGCGGGATTGGTCATCGTCCGGTCGACCGATGGGGGAAAGACGTGGCACACCTCACGGTTGCGGGCACCGAAGGATGATGTCGAACGCCTCCGCGGAATATGGTTTGAGAATGACACGCTTGGGTGGATTGTAGGACGGCGGAGCGGCTTTCGGGATGGCGTATGGCGAACCACCGATGGGGGAAAGACGTGGGAGTTAGCCGGGATTCGGACGTATCGTGGAGAGGCGTCGCAGGCAACGGATTGGTGGGGGATTCGCCGGGTACAGGGAAAGTTGCTGATCTGGGGAGAGCGTCGGAAGTATAGCATCGTGGCGGTGGAATCAGATCCGCCCGATACGCTATGGCGGGCAGTGGTGTGGGATCCCCGCGTTGCTTACGCGCGGTTGCGGTCTGGCAGGGTCAGCGACTGTCGGCAGTTGGAGTTGCTGGTAGGACATTCTGTATCGCCCCATATTGCCATCTGCGATTTGCAGGAGCAGCGATGGAAGAAGATACTCCCCATTCCGCTGGTGGAAGAGGACAGCAGCGGGAAGAAGATCGGAGCAGAGTATGCAGTCTGGCGGGGAAGTAGCATTGTAGCGTATAAGAAGAACGACCCGTGGATATGGCGATCGGACGACAGCGGGCGGACCTGGCAGGTAGCATCTCTGGGAGATACGCTGAGAATTATCCGGATTTTTCCGATGGGACCGATGCAGTTGGGGTTGACCGGGAGAGTATATGATACGACGACCCTGCCATATCGTTCCTATAGCCTGTTGATGGTGAGTACCGATAGAGGCGAAACGTGGCAACGCCGCTTTGCTTTTCCTCAAAGTGAAGCCGATGCCCGATTGGGAGCTGTCAGTTTCGCTGATGCGACAACAGGGTGGATCGTGGTGGATCGACAGCAGACAGGGGAAGTAGAGCTATGGCGGACTACCGATGGAGGAGAGTCGTGGCGGCGGTGGGATGTGCGGGATGTGTTCCAGCCGGAGGACGAGCAGTGGCGATTGGTCGGGATTCTGGCTATGCAGGCGTATGATGCTGAGCGGGTGGAGTGTGTGGTGTGGGCGAGGGTATATCAGGACGGAGTGTATCAGAAGCAGATTTTGCAGTTGGTGCGATCGACGGATGGAGGCAATACCTGGGAGCGTGAATGGACGAATGAAGATTGGGGACTCGATGCCGGTTTTTCGGGAGCAAATATTGCGTCTGATGGGTGGGAGCATCGGGGAATACTGTTGCAAGGCGACTACGGGGGTGTCGTGATCTACACACACAACGGGGGAAAGCAATGGCGGTTGTGGAATCTACCGAGAGAAGGGGGATTTCCCCGGCTGATTGATTTTTCCGCTCGGTGTATGATCATTACCCGCAATGCACCTGGGATAATCGAGAGTCCCTATCCCCGACCAGCCCACGTGCTATACGTCACGTTCTTCAGTGTGACAGATGTTGCCGAAGAGTGGGAAAATGAGGACAGCGGAGATTCGTTTGGCGTTCGCGTCCAGATGGATCGAGCCAGTCAGATGCTGGTGCTCCGATACACACCAGAAGTTCGAGGGGCGGTGAAGCAGGTAGCGCTCTATTCGCTCAAGGGCAGGCAGGTAGTTCGCTACGATCGAGCGGTCGAGAATGTGCCGCTGCGGGGCATCAGCCGCGGGATGTACTACGTGGTCATCTCGCTTTCGCAGGGGCGCTTCGCCATCGCGCCGGTAGCAGTGCCGTAGGGTAAGGTGTTGGAATACCTCTCACCAGGAGCGCCAGCTTGCGCCGGCATATTGATGCACCCTGAAACGTGCGTTCCCGGTAAATGCACACCGAAGCGTGCGCTCCCGGCAAACCCCACCGGGAGCGCCGGCTTGCGTCGGCATTTCCGCGTAAGATCCGCATATCTGTAAATCCACAGGCAAATGCCGGGCAGTGGTGTTCGTTTTGAGGCATTGCTGTTGCAGAAAAGAGGTGGCTCAAAGAGATGAGCGTCATTGCTTTGCTTACGGACTTCGGGATCGAAGATCCTTTCGTTGGCGTGATGAAAGGGGTGGTGCTGAATATTGCGCCCCGGACGCAGGTGGTCGATCTGACGCACCAGATTCCACCGCAGAATGTAGCACTGGCAGCATTTCATTTGCTGACGGCATATCCCTATTTCCCGTTGAAAACGATTTTTTGCTGTGTGGTCGATCCCGGTGTTGGGACGGACCGACGCGCTCTTGCTGTTCGGACCGAACGGTATTTCTTTGTCGCTCCGGACAACGGACTGCTTTCGTGGGCACTGGTGAAGGAAAATGTTCAGCAGGTCGTCGAGTTGCGTAATCCCCGGTATCAATTGCCGCAGCAAAGTAGCACGTTCCACGGTCGGGACCTTTTTGCTCCCGCCGCTGCTTTTTTAGCACGGGGTGTGCCGCTGGAAGAGCTGGGACCTTCGGTCGCAGTGGAGCAGTTGGTCAAACTTCCGTTTCCGTCACCCGAAAAACGGGGGAAGGAGATTCAAGGCGCGGTTGTGGCGATTGATCACTTCGGTAATTGCATCACTTCCATCCATTCCGATGATCTTCCCGAAGCTGTTCAATCGGCAACGATTTTCATCGGATCCCGGTCGCTGGAGGGAATCCATCGGACCTTTGCTGATGTTCCGCCGGGCGCCCCTGTGGCGTACATTGGAAGCTTCGGCTATCTGGAAGTCGCCCTTCGGAATGGCAATTTGGCGGCAGCGTGGAACGTGCAGGTGGGAGATCCAGTCACAGTCCGGGTGCAGCAATGACCATACTGCACTATGCCATCGGTGATATTCACGGCTGCTTTGAAGAGTTGCTCCAGATGGAACAGCAGTTGCAGGCGCACGCACAGGCACATCATGCGGAAGCTCGCTTCTTTTGCGTCGGTGACTATGTGGATCGCGGGGTGCAAATTCGTCAGGTGCTGGAACACCTGTTTCTCTCAGAGAAAGCGGCGCAGTATGCACTGGTTGCCGGGAATCACGAAGCAATGATGATGGATGTCCTGGTGCTGCTGTTTCCGGAGCGTTTTTCGACCCTCCCAGAATATTTGTTCAATACCATCCGAATCCTGGACCTCCCGCATCGGCAGCGGTTTGCCCAGGAGTTGCTGGACTACTGGTACTCTCAGGGCGGTGATCGGACGGCACAATCGCTGTTTGGATCCCTCCACTGGCGGCAATGGAATATCCCGTGGGAATTGGTTCAGCGGTTGGCTCAGCTTCCCCTGCTCCAGGTCGCGCCTTCCAGTGTTGCTCTGACACACGCCCTGGTGTCTGACGAAGAGCTGGAGCAGTATCAGCAGGGGAATTTTCAGCGTGATCCGGTGTTGTGGGAACATCTGGTGAGCGGATTTCTCTGGCGTCGGGGCATTCCGTCGCCCCTGCGCTCCTATCGACTGCACATTTCTGGACACACCCCGCTGGATGAACCCCAGTATCTACCCGACCGCCATCGGTTGTTGCTGGATACCGGGTGCGTCTATGGCAACAAACTCTCCGCTTTCTGCATTGAGACCGAGGAATTTTTCTTTGTTGAAGCCCGCCGTCGGTACTGGTAGCGGGAGATTAGGAACTGGTGAGAGTGTAGCTGAATCCCGCACAAGCTAAATCCCGTTCAGAACATATACCTGTCTCTGATTGCGATTGGGCGATCCGGCAGTTATCTCACACCGGTGCTGGAGTCGATGCTGTGCTGGTTGGCGAGTGTTTCCAGCGGCGGTGTTGCCAGAGCCACTGTTCGGGATGACGCCGGATCGCTGCTTCCAGTCGTTGATGATACCGCTGCATCAGCATTTTGGCGCCTTCTTCGGTTGCTGGCAGATCATCGGTAGGCAGTTGCTCCAGTGCAACCCGGTACGTTCCATCCGGCTGCCGTTCGCTGAAGCCGATGATCACCGGCATTCCAAAACGGAGTGCTAAGACAGCAGGAGTGCGAAATGTCAAGGTGGGAATGTTGAAGAACGGGACGTAGAAATCGTGCTCTGGTCGTGCACTTTGGTCCGCTAACAGTGCCAGCGCTCGATTTTCCCGGATGATTTTCGGAATAATCGCTCCAACCCGATGCGCGCGGACTAACTGATTGCCCGTGCGCTGACGAGCCTGGTCAATGAAATGGTCGACGGCAGGATTTTTAATGCGCTTGGTTATAACGGTAACGGATTGATCAGTGATCAGCGGGAGTGTGAGAGCAGTCAGTTCCCAGTTGCCAAAGTGGGCAGAAAGGAGCACAACACCGCGTTGCTGTCGAGCTGCTTGAGCGATCAACTCCGTATGCTCAAAGCGTACCAGGTGACGCAACCTCTCGATGGGATAGCGTGCCATTGCAAAGACTTCTGCAAGGACGATGCCCAGATTCGCAAAGCTTTGTCGGGCGATGTGCTGATGCCAGTGTGAAGGTTGCGCTGGAAAGGCGCGGCGCAGGTTCGCTAAGGTGATGTCCCACCGTCTGGGCAGCGCCTGGCGAAGAACCCAGCCGATCATAGCACCCAGGCGCTGCTGAACACTCAACGGCAGCGCTGCAACCAGAGCGCTTCCCCTCTGGAGTACCACCTCTATTGCAGAGTGCCTGCTTGACATTGCTGGGATTCTATCGGGGAAACTGTGGAAACTCTGGTAGTTTATCAGGCTTGTTGAAAACGTTTTCTTTGTCCTGCACGTTGGTGCCCGTGCGGCGAATGTACTTGTCTTCCCAGTAGGGATCGAAGAGTTCGCCATCTTTGGTGGAATGCACCAGTCGATAGGTGTTTGTGCCCTGAAAATCGACAAAAACGAAGATCACCCCTTCTTCCAGCCCGTGGTATTTCCAGATTTCGTAAGGGGGAGCAAAACCGGACATCGGATATCGATCGACTTCGTCCGGAAAACCATACTGTCGCAGCACACGTCCCCGATCAGAACGCCATCCTTCTGGGAACTGTGGAGATGAAAAGTAAGTGTTGGCATACTCAATGCGCTTAAAAAATTCCTGGCGGGCTTCGTTCACGGGTGTTGTCGGATCAGGATCCTGTAGCAGCCAGAATCGGAAGAGGAACTTTTGTTTTGCCTCCGTTGTTTTCAGCGATTGATACAGCCGCAGTGCCTGCTCCGGCAGGAGCGGCTTGAGTTGCTCAACCTCTCGATTTACCTGTTCCTCTGTCATCGTGGCAAATGGACTGCTCTGGAAATCGGCTAACGCTGCTAAGGTTTCCTGCGGGATTGGCGGGCGATCTGGATTGTAGACAAAGAATTTTTTGCGACGCACCGCACTGTCTCCCTGTCCCTTAGGATGCGCGGTAACTTCCACTGAGTAGATGCCGGATGGTAAAAGATCGAGCGGAATGTCTGCATACGCCACCTGTCCATCAGCAATGGAATGGTACGTTTGCCGAACACTTCCCTGAAGTCTCCCGATCACGTCATAGATGCGGTACGTAAGGTCGTATCCTTCCGGAGCAGCACGCCGGGCGTTGTATACTTCACAGTAGAGCTTCAAATGCGGCTTTTTCCCGACGATCAACTTCGACGGGTTGGGAACAATGTACAGACCGTTGAGAACAAATCGGGGAGGGTCTTCGGTTTTTGCTGCTCGCAACTCTCTGGCGATGATGAGATCGCTGAGCGTAAGCCGATCGGTGGAATAGTCACGCACCTGAGTAGAAAACTGGATGGTCAATGAATCTTTGCGATCCGGCAGTGAATAAGCGCGAATAGTAATCTGCGCTGTGCCGGGGCGTAATTGGTAATGCTTCCAGCCAACAATGGTGCGCTGAAAAGTATGAACCGGGACCGGAGAAAACGCCTCAACTCTGGTTGCATCGTTGATCACTTCTTTTCCCTTCTGGTGGACGACAACCTGCAACAAAATGCTTCCCTGATACCCACCCCGAACTCGCTGATAGTGAAAGCAGGTATCGGGAATCGCAAACATCAGTTCCCAGTAGCTGGTTGTATCGTCGGCGCGCAGGCTGGCAGTTTCAAGAAACATTTCCAGTTTTGCTGAATGCAGCGCCAGTGCGGTGACCAGTAAAATTCCCAGAATGCTGCTCCATTTCATCATTGTACCCCGGATTTCTGTGTACGCTCCGTTTCAACATTTCAACGAACAAGGCTGCATTTTTGTTTGCGGCGGCGAAACGTACAATTCAATTGTGCCCTGTCGCGGAATAAAACTTCGGGCTTTCTTTTTCCAGTTGCAGAAAAATTGTGTTTTATTTGCAGTTGCTGTTATTGGAATTGCTCTGCGCTATGGATCGCTGCAAAGGCTTTTCGACCGGGTGAAACCATTACGACAGAGATGGCGGGCTATCAAGCTCTGGATTTTGCGTGATGTACTGCCAACCATACCGCCTATAGCGGTAGCAATGAATAGGCACTATTGACCCGTTATTTCCCCGGATTTCGGTAACTTTGAAATTTGGCTGAAAATGAGTTCCATAACGAAGGAAATTCGCTGATGGCAGTCGAAGTTGTGATGCCGAAGATGGGGGAATCGGTGCAGGAAGGGACGATTTTGTCGTGGTTGAAGAAGGAAGGGGAGAAAGTGGAGCGGGATGAGCCGTTGCTGGAAATCTCCACGGATAAAGTCGACACGGAGATTCCGGCGCCCGCCAGCGGGACGCTGGTGAAGATCTTAGCGCAGGAAGGCGAAACCGTCGAAGTTGGCAAGGTGATCGCTATTATCGACGATGGGAGCGGTGAAGGAGTAACACCAGCAGCAGAGACGGCTGCACAACCTGCAGAGCAAGCAGCACCGCCAGCTTCCCAACCTGCTGCGCAGCCAGTAGAAGAGCCAGTA
Organism: Candidatus Kapaibacterium sp.; assembly: GCA_026996895.1. Taxonomy (GTDB): domain Bacteria; phylum Bacteroidota; class Ignavibacteria; order Kapaibacteriales; family WFXC01; genus WFXC01. Next base: position 160 of record JALWJX010000019.1, on the reverse strand, counting down.
GCAACAGCACCAGCACCGCCAGTTGCAGAATCACCAGCTGCAACCGGTGGTGAAACGGTCGAAGTTGTGATGCCGAAGATGGGGGAATCGGTGCAGGAAGGGACGATTTTGTCGTGGTTGAAGAAGGAAGGGGAGAAAGTGGAGCGGGATGAGCCGTTAC
>JALWJX010000018.1:1474-7023 GCA_026996895.1 Candidatus Kapaibacterium sp. | reverse complement strand
ATTACTCTGCCGAAATCCTTCTTCATCGGTGTTCGCAACATACAGAATGGGCTTATCGGTCAGCAAAAAGTACTGTCGCATCCAGCGCGCTTCTGCTTCACTTCGATCAAAACTCCGGGCAAGGTGTCCCTCGGACAAATGGGCGATCAACCGTTCGAGCAACGCAAATTCCTCCTTCGCATCTTTTTCCAGCGCTCGCATCCGCTTCACCACTGTTTCTTTCCGCCGCTCCAGCGTCTCCAGATCTTTCAGCAATAACTCGGTCTCCACAATCTGAATATCCCGGAGCGGATCGACTTTCTCATAGACGTGCGTAATATCGGTCGAATCAAAGCACCGCACCACGTGGAGGATTGCATCGACTTCTCGAATGTGGCTCAGAAATTGATTTCCCAAACCTTCTCCCTGCGAAGCGCCCCTGACCAGTCCCGCAATATCCACAAACTCAATGGTTGTCGGCGTTACTTTCTGCGGCTGGTACAACTGCGCCAGCCACGTCAACCGGGGATCAGGTACGGGAACCACGCCCACGTTGGGATCAATGGTACAAAAAGGATAGTTTGCTGCTTCTGCGGTCGTCCGGGTCAAAGCAGTAAAAATCGTTGATTTCCCCACGTTCGGCAATCCAACTATCCCCACCTGTAAAGGCATTTTTCTTGTCTGCTGCATCCGTGCCACATAAAACCGCTGTGGAGACGTGAGCTCCTGAAAAACCGTGTATGCATACTGGCTCATTACCTGCGCTAAAATTATTATTTTGCAATTCTGTTGGCTCGGGGGAAGGACACAATGCCTATTGAAGCCCTCAGATACAGGGTCGTAGCAGCCGATGATCATTCTCTGATCCGTGCCGGCATCCGTTCTGTCTTGGATTCTCTTCACAACTTCACACTGGTAGCTGAAGCCAGTTCCTGGGATGAGGTGTTCCATCTCTTACAAACGCAACCGGTGGACATTTTAATTGCGGATCTTTCAATGCCGGGTCCGGGGGGCATAGAGACCATCAAGCAATTGAAGGAACAATTCCCTAACCTGAAGATTCTGGTTTTGTCAATGCACCCAGAACACCTCTATGCTGTCCGCTGCCTCCGAGCAGGGGCATCCGGATACCTCAACAAAGAGGAAGACCTGGACCAACTCCAGCAAGCATTGCAAACGATCGCCTCTAACCAGCCATTTCTTACCCCTAAGGTACAGCAATTGCTCCTGGATACCTCCCAAACTGTCGAACCGCACCATAACCTTTCAGACCGCGAGTTTGAAATTTTTCTCCAACTGGCGCAGGGGAAAACAACCGGGGAAATCGCCCAGAGCACCCGGCTCAGCGTCAAAACGATTTCCACCTACCGACGTCGCATTCTGGACAAATTGGGACTGCAAACAAATGCCGACATTATCAAATACGCTCGTGCCCACAGGCTCACTGCAGAACTCTGAACGCGATTCTCTACCCCCATTGCTCTGAGAGCCATAGGCTTTAGGAATGCATGCCGGAATCGCGCGCCAGCAAAGGAAAGCACGATGGGAGATTCCGGGGACCGTTCCATTAGGGTGAAGAAAAGAGGAAGATCAGCACAACGATAAGAAGCAGAATGAGTATTGCCACACTGGCTTTGATCAGGCGGCGGAGAACAGAAAATGCCACACCGAAGAGAACCAGTACTACGATCACAAGGTAAAATGGTGGCAACGAAAAGAGAAAATCAATCCACTGCTGCACTTTTACGCTCCTGAACCACTGCGATCCATAAAAAAAGCCCCTTTAACGGGGCTTGCTTGTTGCGGGGGCAGGACTTGAACCTGCAACCTTCGGGTTATGAGCCCGACGAGCTACCAATTGCTCCACCCCGCGATATGCTTGCTTTTCGCCGGGTTTTGACGAAATTTGCAGTTTGCTTATTGTAGCTGTCAGAACAACTGAAGGTTTGCTGCTATGCAGGTATCCCTTCAATGGTTGCGAGAATTTGTCGAGATCCAGGAATCACCCGATGTTCTTGCCGACGTGCTCACCAATCTGGGACTGGAAGTGGAAGAGTGGCATCATTTCGGAGAAGAATACGAGGGGTTTCTGATAGGAACAATCCGCGACATCACGCCGCATCCCGAAAAGCCGAATTTGCAGGTATGTCGCATTGATCTTGGCGATCGCCAGATCACCATCGTTTCTGGAGCGCCGAATCTTTCCGCTGGAAGTAAAGTCGTTGTAGCGTTGCCCGGAACGACGTTACCGGGAACGGGAGAAACGATTGAATCCAGATCGTTTGGCGAAATCGTATCGGAGGGGATGATCTGTAGTCGCTACGAACTGGGATTGGGCGATAGCGACGAGGATCGGTCTACAATCTGGACCTTGCCCGACGATGCACCGGTTGGAAGCACGCTTCGAACATACCTTCAGTGGGAGGACACCGTCCTTTCAGTCGCTTTGACCCCAAACCGAGCAGATTGTCTCAGCCACATCGGCATTGCTCGAGAAATTGCCGCTTATTACCAGCGTCCGCTGCAACAGCCATCGGTGGTTGTCAACGAACAACCACCTTCCACAAAAGAAGCCATCCGCATTGAGATTCAGGATCCGGAGTTATGTCCCCGGTATGCCGGGAGACTGATCCGGAACGTTACCATCGGTCCCTCTCCTCTGTGGCTCCAGCAACGGTTGTTAGCGGTTGGGCTACGTCCCCGCAATGTGGTTGTCGATGTCACCAATTACGTTCTGATGGAACTGGGGCATCCGCTTCACGCCTTTGATTACGACAAATTAGCCGGTCCGGCGATCATCGTCCGACCTGCTGAGCAGGAAGAATCTTTTGTGACCTTAGACGGGAAAACCCGCTTGCTGCAACCCGGAATGTTGCTGATTTGCGATGCGGAAAAACCAGTCGCAATTGCAGGGGTAATGGGAGGAGCAAATTCCGAGATCACGGAACAAACAACCAACGTATTCCTGGAATCCGCCTATTTTCATCCCTCTTCCATTCGCCGTACAGCAAAGCAATTGGGACTCAGCACGGAAGCTTCTTATCGCTTCGAGCGTGGAACGGACATCGAAAATGTCCCCAGAGCGCTGGACCGGGCTGCTGCTCTCATTGCAACCCTGACTGGGGGTACGGTAGCCTCGGATATCTACGACGTTTACCCTTCTCCGCCAATTCCGAAGCAGATTCGCCTCCGCTACCAGCGGGTTCGTCGGATTCTGGGCGCAGCCATTGACCCGGACACTATCGACCAGATCTTACAACGCCTCTCCTTTACGCCGCTCCACAAAGATCCGGAAGGGATTGTTGTTGGCGTTCCCAGCTTCCGCGTCGACATCGACGAAGAAATCGACCTCATTGAAGAAATAGCACGCCTCTGGGGGTACGACGCCATTGAGCCTCAAACCACCTCGAAATTACTCTACACTGCCCCAAAACTTCCGCCCTCGCTTTTGCCGCTACCGGATAAACTGCCGTTAGCCCAGCACCTGATTCATTCAGGGTTCACGGAAACAGTGAACCCCCATATGATCGACCCATCGACTGCCAGCCGCTTTACGGATGCGGTGGTTCGCATTGCTAATCCCTTAGGAGAAGAACTTTCTGCTCTGCGCCCCTCCCTGATCCCATCGATCATCCGCGTTATCGATCGCAACATCCGGGTGCAACAAACAGATCTCCGCATATTTGAAATTGGAAAAATTTTCCTGAAAGTGAACTCCGAGCAAAGCTTTATTCCGGGATATACGGAAAAAGAACACCTGATTTTCGCCCTGACGGGATACCATTACCCGAAACACTGGGGAGTCAAGCGTCGTCCTTACGACTTTTTTGACGCTAAAGGGATGCTGGAACATCTCATCAAGTTGCTCCATTTAACCGATGTCCAGCTTCGTCCCTTTGTAGATCTCCCGTTCTACTACACCGGCAACGCTTTGCAAGCGGTATGGAACGACGAGGAAATTGGATCGGTGGGAGAGCTGCATCCGGACCTGCTGCGCCGCACGGAAATCCAGCAGCCTGTGTTCATTGGGCTGCTCTATTTAGACAAAATCGCTGCCATTCCCCGGCGACAGCCGCGCTACACCCCGGTTTCCGCTTTCCCAACAGTGGAACGCGATCTGGCGTTTATCGTGGATGCCGTAATCCCTGCCGGAGATATTGAAGCAGTCATTCGCCAGAGCGCCGGTCCTTTCCTGAAGCACCTCACCATTTTTGACGTTTTCACCAATCCTAAGGTGCTCGGTGAAGGCAAAAAGAGCATTGCCTTCGCTCTCCAGTTCAATGCGCCAGACCATACACTCACGGATGAAGAAGTGCAGCAGTTCATCGACCAGATCATCGCTGCCGTTCAAGAAAAATTCAATGCGCAATTGCGCGCTTGACGGCGGGATACTCCCAATAGAAAGCAACGCTCCGGAGCAATGCGTTGTTGCTTTTCAGCTCGCCTTATTGCGCGGGATTTTTTGAAAAGCCTTGATTGGATTTTTTTTAGCTTTCAGCATGCCTCCCCACTTGTTCACCATCTACCTGTTTTATTCTACCAACAAACCTTCGCTTGCTCACCGGACCATACTGAACACCACAGCGATCAAAGCACCTTCAAGCCCGTAGTACCAACCGCTCATCCCAAGTTTACAACTGCCATCCACCTGTGTGAAGATCCCGCAGAGTTTCGTAATTTGCAATTTGCTTAGCAAACTGTCGAACAAAGTGCTACAAAAAATGATCCGAATTCAGCGCATCTTAGTTCCCATCGACTTCTCCGAACATTCGCAATACGCCTTGCAATATGCAGCGGAAATTGCTCAACAACTGGGTGCAAAGTTAACACTGCTTCACATTGTAGAACCTATCGCTTATCCAGCAGATTGGGGATTTTCACAGGTCGGATTGGTAGATCTGGAAAAAGAATTGATCGACACAGCAACCAGCGAGTTAGAAAAGATCACGCAGGAACTACGCGCCAAAGGCATACAGGTAGACTTCGAGGTGCACAGCGGGGCACGAGCATCTGACGAGATCGTGCAGTTTGCCAAGGAACACAATGTGGACATCATCAGCATTGGAACGCACGGCAGAAGCGGCTTAGAACACTTCCTGTTTGGAAGCACTACCGAGCGTGTGCTGCGGAAAGCGCCATGCCCGGTCTTAGCCGTTCGACTGCCGGAATACTTAAACAAAGAAAATGCCGGCGAATCGGATTGAGTTCAACAAAGCATTCCGAATAGGAGATGGCAATGAAAGTGCGGAAGCTGGTAACGATCGAACGACACATTGCAGAGAATCAGGCAATGTCCCCAGAAGCCAGCGGGGAATTCTCCCGCCTGTTGCGTGATCTTACCTTAGCAATCCGGATCATCGCCCGGGAAGTCCGGCGCGCCGGGCTGGCGGATATCTTAGGCATCACTGAAGCCACGAACGTTTCCGGGGATGTCGTCCGCAAACTGGACGTCTTTGCTCACGACACGATCGTTCGCGCAATGGACCACGGCGGTCATCTCTGCATTATGGCATCGGAAGAAGCGGAAGAACTGATTCGCATTCCTGATCCGTATGAACGCGGCAAATACG
>JALWJX010000018.1:0-1464 GCA_026996895.1 Candidatus Kapaibacterium sp. | reverse complement strand
TGCTTATCTTCGACCCGCTGGATGGATCATCCAACATTGATGTAAACGTGACGATCGGCACCATTTTCTCTGTCTACCGGCGAGTCTCTGACAGCGGCGATGGCACGCTGGAAGATGTCCTGCAACCGGGATACAAACAGGTTGCAGCAGGGTACGCCTGCTATGGAAGCAGCACGGTGTTGGTCTATACCACGGGCAATGGGGTGGACATTTTCACCTACGACCCCACCGTCGGTGAATTTTTCCTCACGCACGAAAAAGTCCAAATCCCGAAGCGGGGCAAGTATTACAGCATCAACGAAGGCAACGCCGCATATTGGTCTCCGGAACTTCAGCGATATGTGCAGTATCTGAAAACGCCGTCGGAAGACAAGCAGCGTCCCTACAAACTCCGCTATGTTGGAACGGCTGTCGCAGATGTTCACCGAACCTTGTTGTACGGCGGGATTTTTATGTATCCGGGTGATAAAAAGAGTCCGAAGGGCAAACTTCGCCTCATTTACGAAGCCAATCCTATTGCAATGCTGATCGAGCAGGCGGGAGGACGGGCGACGGACGGAGAACGTCGCATCCTGGAGATCCAGCCGACAGAGGTGCATCAACGAACACCTCTGTTCGTCGGCAGCCCGGAAGATGTGCTGGAAGCAGAAGCATTTCTGCGCGGTGAGCAACAACCCGTTGCGACCGTAGCCTCGTAGATCAAAGCGGTGTGGAGAATGCCAGACAGTCGAAAACATCGTGGCAAGCATCCCTCGGACGACAAATTGTTTGCGCCAGACCAGCACAGCACGCTGCGGAACGCCGTCTATGATCTCTCGTACCTTCTGACCCGCGGCTTCAGCGAAACGGCTGCTCTGAAAACAGTCGGCGATCGTTACCGACTAACGCAGCGGCAACGGCTGGCGGTCCAGCGCGCCAGTTGTCCCCAGCAGGCATTGAATCAACGGCTGCATTCGCAACTGAATCTGGAGGATTTGGCGGGGCAAACCATCGCAATTGATGGGTACAACCAGCTCATTGCTTTAGAAAGCGCGCTGGGCAATGCGTATCTGTTCATCGGGCGAGATGGTTGCTACCGGGATCTTGCCAGTCTACACGGTACGTATCGCAAAGTGGAAGAAACCATCCCTGCTTTGCAACTCTTAGGTACGACACTGAATCAACTCCAAATCCAGCGTGCCATTATCTACCTGGATGCTCCGGTATCCAACAGCCGCCGCCTGCAATCGCTGATGATGGAGCTGGCAAAAGAAAATCAGTGGAACTGGCAAGTAGAAGTCCAGTTGCAGCCCGACCCGTTGCTGGCACGTGCGCCGTATCCGGTGATCACGACCGATAGCTGGATTCTGGATCGGTGTCATCAATGGGCAAATTTGTTCCCAACGGTGCTCCAGATAGCGCAGCTTTCGCCGCCCATTGTAGATCTGCAAATTCGACAGGTCTGCGCCGCTGAACCATTTTGAA
>JALWJX010000017.1:211-1508 GCA_026996895.1 Candidatus Kapaibacterium sp. | reverse complement strand
TACCGTTGGATTTGATCCGCTGATTAGCCTGACCGCTCAGTTTGATCAAAAGCAGTTTGGCGGTACGATGACCGCAACGCTGCGGGTGGCTGCGAAAGCAGAGTATGGCATTACAGCAGGGGCACGGTCGACGATTTCCCGGAGCACAACGCGGGATTTTTCCCTCCAGGTTCGATACAATCGCCGTGGCGGCTTTACCCTCCCGTGGTTCGATATCGAACTGGACAACGAGCTGGAGCTGAGCTTTATCGCCTCCCTGCAGCAAACACGGCGGGTGACGTACGATGTCACCGATTTTGAATCCGAAGACGGACGCCGTCTGGACGGCACAACGAAGATCCTGATCGAGCCTCGAGTCCGCTATGTGATCAGTCGCCGCCTGACTGCGACCTTCTTCTTCCGCCACGAAGCAACGATCAACGAAGGAGCAACCCAACCGGGGATCAGCACGACCCAGGTAGGCGTTGATCTCCGCATTTCCGTCTCCGGTGGGTTGTAACGGTGGAATTTCTACCGATCGGCTCGACAACCTTCCATTCCTACGTTGAAGCGTATCATGGCTGGAAGCCTCACCAGTTGGTAGGCGTAGCCGACTTTCTGTTCCATCTACGTTGAAGCGTACCGGGAACACCCTCCCGGGAGCGCCGACTTGCGTCGGCAAAATGCACGTTGAAGGATGCTTCCCCCAACACCCTTCCATCGGTGAGAATACCTTCTGAAATGGAAAAATGAAGCGTTTGGATGTTTCCGAAATTTTTTGTAAACTCGCGATACCTGCTGGAAGTTGAAATAAAAAGATTCCGTTGAACCACAAGGAGCTTCCAATGAGGAACTTTTTGTTACGCCCATTCCGTAATCAGCGTTTCGCGGTTCGGAATCTATTCTCTTGCGCTTCTGTGGTCCGGCATTTTGTGGCAGTAGAGGGAGGGGACCGTATGAGCCGTATGAATAAGATGCAAAAGCTCATTGTGTTGATTGCAGGATGGCTGAGCATTACCGCAGCCGTTGCCCAGATTGCTGATGTGGAGAAAATTCTCATTGCCTCGCTGTATCCGGATGGGTATGGACTCTATGATGCGTATGTATTTGGCAGCGCCGGAATCGGCATTGTAGGCGGTAATGGAACGATCCTCTGGAGTAGCGATCAGTTTCAGACGTGGTTTCGGCAGAAAGTGGCGCCCGATGAATACCGGAGCATCTTTTCTATCGAGATGATCAATTCGGCCATAGGTGTGGTGGTTGGAGAAGATGGACTCTGCTATCGCACGATTTCCAGCGGCAATACCTGGAGCCAGGT
>JALWJX010000017.1:0-201 GCA_026996895.1 Candidatus Kapaibacterium sp. | reverse complement strand
GAGCCAGGTTGAGCTACCGGTGCAGCGGACGCTGTATCGAGTGCGGAAAGTGCCGCAGAATGAAGTGAGTATCGTCGCGGTTGGGGCTGGAGGCACTATCTTGAAGAGCACGACACAGGGATTTGATTGGGAAGAACGGCAGAGTGGGACGCGGAAGGATCTGTATGGTCTGGCATTTCGCAGGAATGTTGCTGTTGCAGT
>JALWJX010000016.1 GCA_026996895.1 Candidatus Kapaibacterium sp. | reverse complement strand
GCGATGCATTGCGTCGCCCCCGCTGTGCCACAGCGACTTCACAATTTTCCTGTGCCCCATACGTGGAAAATTTTCTCGATATTTGTAATTTTTAAGCGTGTTTCTGTATCACAAACGGGTAACTCCATTGAAGCGACGAGCACAGGATCCGATGCAGCGGGTGCAGCGCCCGCGTGTCAATGAAGAAATTACTGCTCCGCAGGTGCGAGTGGTGGAAGCCGATGGGAAAATGATCGGGATTATGGGCATCGACGAAGCCTTGCAACTGGCAGAGGACCGCGGATTGGATTTAGTTGAAGTTGCGCCGCAGGCGAATCCGCCGGTGTGCAAGATTATGGACTTCGGTAAGTACCAGTACGAGCTGCAGAAGCGGGAGAAGCTGAAACGGCGGCAACAGCAGCAACAACAGCTCAAAGAACTCCGGTTCAAGATCAACACGGACAAACACGACTTTGACTTCAAAGTTCGACACGCGCGGGAATTTCTGGAAGCAGGACACCGGGTCAAAGCCACGGTGATCTTCCGGGGTCGAGAAATGCTCCACCAGGACAGCGGGGTCGAACTTCTCCAGCGCTTCGTTGACGCCGTCTCGGACATTGCGAAAGTTGAGCATCCAATAAAAAGCGAAAAGCGGCACATGTACGTCATCCTCGTGCCCGAATCGAAGAAGTCGGGGAAGCGGAAAGAAAAAGCACAATAAGAACTGTTTCACAGGCAAGGGGCTGAAACACTGATGGGACACAAATTGAAAACCAACAGTGGTGCAAAAAAGCGGTTTAAAATTACTGCGCGGGGCAAGGTCAAGCGCGCGAAAGCCTTCCACAGCCATCTGATGGTTCACAAGACCAGTAAACGACGCCGGTCGCTGCGTCGTCCTACGACGGTCAAAAAATGCGACGAGCGGCGAGTCAAAGCCCTGCTGGGTCTCCGATAGCCATTTGTTTCGATTCCCGATAGTCAAACAATAGAGGACGAGCGATGCGAGTAACGAACAAGGTAGCTTCCCGACGGCGTCGGAAGAAATTTTTGAAATTAGCCAAAGGATCCTGGGGACGGCGGAAGAATGTATGGACGATTGCGAAACACCACATTGAAAAAGGGTTGCAATACGCTTACCGGGATCGCCGGGCACGGAAGCGGGAATTTCGCCGGTTGTGGATCAGCCGGATCAATGCTGCTGTCCGACAGCACGGGATGACATACTCGCAGTTTATCCACGGGCTCAAGCAGCAGAATGTGCAGTTGGACCGTAAATCCTTGGCGTACCTGGCAATGAACGATCCGGAGGGATTCCAGAAGCTGGTTGCTTTAGCACAGGAAGCGACACAGCAGGCAGCGTAAAAAAGAGGAACGAATGGACCAGCAATCGCTGCAACAACTCCAACAGCAATTGTTGGACGAACTTTCCGCCGTACAATCGCCGGAAGAATTAGAAGCCTTCCGGCTCCGCCATCTGGTTAAAAAGGGAACGATTCCGCAGCTTTTCGCGCAACTCCGTTCCGTCCCGAAGGAAGAAAAACCTATTTTCGGCAGGCTGGTCAATGAACTCCGGCAGGTGGTTGAACAGCGATTTCAGGAGTTAAAACAGCAGTTCGAACAGAAAGCGGCGGTGCAGCCAACGGTGGATCTGACCCTGCCCGGACGCCAGCCCCTTGCGGGCATTCACCATCCTGTGTATGCAACGATGGCGGAAATGTTGCAGATTTTTCAAGAAATGGGATTTACGGTTGTCGTTGGTCCCGAAATCGAGGACGACTACCACAATTTTGAAGCGCTGAATTTCCCACCGGATCATCCGGCGCGGGATATGCAGGATACGTTCTTTATCGAGCCGGAACGGGAGAATCCCATCCTGCTGCGAACGCATACTTCGCCAGTGCAGATTCGGGTGATGGAAAATCTTCGCCCGCCAATTCGCACCGTAATGCCCGGACGGGTGTATCGGAACGAAGCCATCAGCGTTCGTTCGCTGGCGGAATTCCATCAAATTGAAGGGCTCTATGTCGATCGCTCTGTGACCTTTGCAGAAATGAAGGGAATGCTGGTGGCTTTTGTTCAGCGATTCTACGGGGCTGAAACCCAATACACTTTTCGCCCCTCCTTCTTCCCCTTCACTGAACCCAGTGCAGAAATGGACATCACGTGTTTCCTGTGCAAAGGCAAAGGATGCCGCGTCTGCAAATTCACTGGTTGGCTGGAAATCCTTGGGTGTGGAATGGTGCATCCCAATGTGCTGCGAGCCTGCGACATCGATCCGGAAGAATTTTCTGGCTTTGCTTTCGGTATGGGCGTCGAACGCATTACGATGCTTCGTACCGGTATTACCGACATCCGAATGCTTTACGACAATGATCTCCGCGTGCTGGAGCAATTTGCCTGAGCTTCTATGCAGCCCATCTTAACCGTCGAACATTTATCCAAAAGTTTCACCGCCGGTACCGATCACATCCAGGTTCTGCGCGATGTCAGCTTCTCCCTGTTCCCCGGTGAAATTGTCGCCCTGATTGGTGAATCCGGCGCCGGCAAAAGTACGCTGCTCCATCTGCTGGCAGGACTGGAACCACCCGATAGCGGTCGAATTACCTTCTTTCTCCCCTCCGGCACCTCATACGCAATGGAACAGGGCACGGAAGACAGTCACGCTGCTTTCCGCGCCCGCAACATTGGATTTGTCTTCCAGTACCATCATCTGCTGACCGATTTCAACGCCTTAGAAAATGTTCTGCTGCCGGCGCTGCTCCTGGGAACACCGCTGGCAACTGCCCAGCAGCGAGCGATGGAGCTGCTGGAACTGGTGGGCGTCGCTCACCGGGCTCGCCACTTTCCGATGCAGCTATCTGGCGGCGAGCAGCAACGGGTTGCCCTTGCCCGCGCCCTGATGAATACCCCCCTGGTGGTCTTTGCGGATGAGCCGACGGGAAATCTGGATCACGAAAATGCGGAAAAAATTGTTGCTTTGATCCAGGATCTCAAACAACAACTGAAGCGTACCTTCCTGATCGCTTCTCACAGTCAGTTCATCGCACAGCACGCAGATCGTATTCTGCAAATTCACGACGGGATCGTAGAAGAGTTGTAGGTTCGCTGCTTGACCAGGATGAGCCGATTCCGTCCCTGCGGATGCTGCTTCTGCTCGTAGGAAAGATAGTCTACCAGCCGACGTAAGATGTAAATACCGAGTCCTCCTTTTTTGCGGAGGCGTCGATGCTGCTGCAGATCGGGCTCCGGAACCTGCGTGGGATCAAATGGCTCCCCTTCGTCCTGAATTTCCACCTCAACGCGCTCATTGGTAATCCGCACCGTAATCCAGATAAACCGTTGCGGATCGTTGTGGTAAGCGTGGCGGATGATATTGGAACATCCTTCATCGACGATCCAGATCCACTGGTAGATTTCCTCATCATCCAGCCCGGCGGCTTCCAGCGTTTGTTGCAGAAACGCTCGCACCTTTGCCAGTTCCTCCGGGACTCCAGCAATTTTAATCTGCCGCTCAATCATTCGCTGCCTCAGATTGCTCCGATGTCAGGTAGCGCTGGGCTTCTGTTACGGTTGGGAAAAACTGGAAAAGCTGGGTAAAGCCCAGAAGATCAAAAACCGTTAAGACCTTCTCTGGCAGAGCCGCAAATAGCACATTTCCTCCCTGCTCCTGCACTTCCTCGTACAGCACCATAAACACGCCCAATCCTGCGCTGGAAATGTATTGCAGCTGTGAAAGATCCAGAATGATGTTTCGATTTCCCTGCTCGATCAATTCCCGCATCACCTGTTCCAGTTGGGGTGCGTTATGTGCATCGATTGATCCTTTCAAAGCGACTAACACGCCGTTGTGTTCTGTCAAAGGTTGCACAGTATGCTCAAAGGCTGCGGATTCCATCTGCTTCTATTTCCTTTGTTCGACTTTCGTGCTCCCACGCCGGCTCTGATGCCTCAAACATTCCAACAAGCAGGGTAATATCATCGAATTGCGACTGCCCCTCGCTGAAGGTGCTCAAGGCGCGTAGAATACCGCCAACGACAAAGTCTGCCCGCTGTTGCTTTTCTGCCCTGACTGTTTGAACAAAAATCTGCTCCAGAGAATGCAATCCAAAATCTTCTCCGCTGGCATTCTGCAATTCAAAGGCACCATCGGTATAGAGCAAAAAAGCGGCGCCGGGAGCAACGCTCACCTGTTGCTCTTCCATCAACGTTTCAAATTTCTCCGGCGGTACGATGCCGATACCAATACCGCGTGGCTGCACCCGCACCAGTTCGCCGCGATGAAAGAGTAGCAGCGGGGGATGCCCGGCGCGAGCAACGCTGAGTATATGCGCCGCTGGATCGATCGCAACTGCCAGCAGCGTAATGAACATCTTTTGCTGAAACGTTGGTCCCAGAACCCGATTAATTTTTGCAAGCAATTCCAGCGGCGATTGGCTTTCGTGCGCCAGCGCCATCACGCTGCCTTTGAGTTCCGCCATATAGAGTGCTGCTGAGACGCCTTTGCCAGAAACATCGCCAATCAGGATACACCATCGACCATCGCGGAGCTGGACCGCATCGTAATAGTCGCCCCCCACTTCCAGCGCTGGCGATACATAAGCTGCCAGCCGCACCCCTGCGATTTCCGGCAACGTTCCGGGCAATAGACTCATCTGAATTTGCCGGGCAATCTCCAGTTCCTGCTGATACCGCTGTTTCTGCACCGCTTCCTCAAACAGTTGCGCACGTTCGAAAGCAATGCCGATGCTTTCAGAAAAGCTCCAGAGCAGGCGAATATCGTAGGGACGGAAGGCGTAAGGATCCCGACTAATGGTCCACAAGTGTCCCAGCAATCGATTCTCAGCCGTTTTCAATGGCATAATCAGCAGGGAACGGCAATAGGTGCCGACCTGAAGATACAGGGTTTCCAGTCCTGTCTCTGCTGCCAGATTCTGGACATAGAGAAAATCCTGTGCTTCGCGCAATCGCTGCTGTAATGCCGTCGATTCCAGAAATGGCTGGATATGTTCCGGCAATAATCCGTAGCTTAGCAGCTCATCGGGTTGATCTTTCAACATAATCCACGCTGCATTGGCAGCGGAAATTTCTGGAATGGCACGGGTGACCAACTCCGCCACTTTGCGAATGTTAAACTCTCGGCTGAGCATTTTGGTAAGACTGGTGAGCGTTTCCACTTCCCGCGCCCGTCGATCCAGCAGTCGGCCAGCCGGGAGCAGGAACAGTACGCCCAGCCATATTCGCAATGCCCACAGGATAGCGAGCAGGGAAAGCAGGGAGAAGACTTTCGTTCCACCGGGCAAATAATGCTCAAGGATCGTGCCAATAGTATCATCCAGCACGGATTGCGCCAGCGAGAGTGCCAGAATGACCAGCAGCAATTTCCACACCAGATGCACCCGTGCTTTCTGACTCAGCAGGGGCAGCCACGGCAGGCGCCAGAAAGCCACGATGGTAAAGAGAATCAGCGCACCCTGGAGAATCTTCAGCGGGACATCCAGCACTTCGAGAGCAAAAGCCTGAGCAATCCATTGCATTGTTAAATACAGTGCAAAGCCCATCATCAATCCCAGGCTCCACCGGCGTTGTCCAAGGGAGCCAAGGTCCAGCAGGCTCACGAACAGGCGCAGCCAGAGCAAGATGCCGATCGCAACCAGTGGATAGCCGATCAGCATTCGTGCCAGGAAAAAGTGCTGCAAGAGAAAATCCAGCGGCATTCCCAGAACGCCGAACACACCACCGATCAGCAGGCTGACACGGAAAAAATCTTTCAAAACCTGCTGTGCCTCCCACTGCCGTCCCAGCCGATGCTGAGCCATCAATCGCCCGATGAACACCAGCGCCGCAAAGAACAACAGATTCAGCAGCAATTCCGGCACCGAATAAGGAGCTTCAGCAGCGGAAACGCCGCCTCCACGCAGCATTGCGTCGATGATAATCAGCAAAGCAGCGATGAAATAGAAAATGCCTCCTAAGGAAAACTGCGGCAGTAACTGCGCGTCAACTTCTCCAATACCAAATCGCTGCAGCCATCGCCGTTGCTTTGTATCCGACGATTCTGGCACGCTGTTACCCCTTCGTTCCTGCTACTTTCTTTTGCTTGCCCTTCAACGATTTTTCGCTTCGGAAGTTACAGGGCTCGTTCAAGATTTTCCGATGCTTCGGCTAAAGAGTGAACGCCAATGTTCAGCACAGCGAGGATGCCATCCTCGCCCAGCACATCGAATTTAAGAACCCCTCCCTGAATTCGCAGCAATTTCTGCGCGTGGAGTAAGGCATAGCGGATGCCATTTTCATCATTGCGCAGCAACTGACGCAACTGCTGTGAATCCTTCACCTGCTGAATCTCCATAATCGCTTCGGCTAACGCCGGATCATACTCCAGCAATATCTGCATTTCCAGCACTTTATCATAGGGATTCAGCTCAAAGAAAATCTCACCGGATACACCACTCAACTTGCTGGCAGTAAACAATTCTTTGAAAGCCTGAACGAAGTCTTTGCGATCCACCTCCAGACTAAATTGCTGCATCAGCGGATTGTTGTGAATCTGCCACTGCTGCTCAATACCCAGCGCTGCCAGTTCCTGCTCCAGTGTCTGGAGAATCACAGGGTCGAGGGGCAACTGCTGTTGCTCTTCTACGTGCCGCGCCTGTTCCCGGACGGAACTGAGCAATTCGCCCACATTGCCCATCAACTGCTGTGCTTCTTCAAAGGCTTGCTCCAGCAGTCGTTGCTGCTCTTCTGGCGTAAGATCTGCCGAATGCTGCAGATTCTCCAGAATCTCCCGCAGGCGGAAGAGGTTGGTGGTAAAATAATGTCCCATCTCTTCCACCAGGTGTTCCTGCTGCGCCGATATTGCAGCGACATCCAGCCGTGCCAGTTCCAGTTGTTTATTCCACAATTTCAACTCCTCTTCTGCCTGCTTCTGGAGCGTTACGTCGCGACCAATGATGTAGATCACCCCGTCGCTTCGGGAAACGGTGCAATTCCAGCTAATCCACCGCATCTGTCCATCTTTGGTGGACATCCGGACATCCACAACCACTGGCTTTTCATCTTCCGCCTGCTCCAGCGTTTGCTGAAAGAGTTGCTGATCCCGCTGGTCAATAAATTGCAGCAACCGCTGGTTCACAAATTCTTCGACGGTATATCCCAGAATTTTCTCCACCGCTTCGTTGATACCCAGC
>JALWJX010000015.1 GCA_026996895.1 Candidatus Kapaibacterium sp. | reverse complement strand
CCTGCTGCCACGCCTGACGGTACTTCCGCTGATGCAACTTCCGCACTTGCTGCCGAAGACGGTGAGGGAGCGGTTCCATCCTTAGTTTGCCAGCATCGGTAACCGCCGCCGCAATTGCTGCTTGAGAGAAATCAAATCTGGCACCTGCTGCATTTCTTCCCGAACGACCATCAACACTCGCTCCAGCGTCTGCGTCGTAAATCCCAGATACGTGCCCAGCAGTCGAAACAATCGGCGTTCGGAATCCGTCATCTGTTGATCCATCAACATCATCATTGCCAGATCAATCAGGTGATCAAACCGGTCCTCGGCAGAATGAGGAATCTGCATCGCCTGGCTGCCATCCTGGAAGAACAGTTGGAGTAGCTCATTGCGGTTGACGCCATACCGCTCAGCTACCTGAATCAGAAAAATCTCCTCCTCTCTCTGGAGATTTCCATCACTCAACGCCAGCGCCAGCAGTCGCAAAAGTGCCGACCGTTGATTTTCTCGATCCATCTTGCTGCTCTATCTTCTGCTCTGTTAAACCTTGAATCGAACGGAAAATTACGAAAAAATCCGGAAAGGAACGGCGAATGTAGATGCGGTTTGCGATTTTGCCTCAATTTCAGCACGTTCCGGTGAAGAAACAGCGCACCGGATGATGGCGCGGAAAAATGGCGGTAGGTTTTACGAACGAGGCTGGTAGTCAGGACACTCTAACCGCAACTCCGCAGTTTGCAGGGGCTGCTGCAACAGAGCGCAAAAGTGGGGATATCCCCGATGGTGTGACCGATAAAAATGGCAGCTAAAGCACATCCGCTGTACCTGTATCACCCCTTGCTGCTGCAATACGGCGATGATATGCAGTAACACTTCATAGGTCTGTTCCTGTGCCTGAAAGGGAATCGTCTCGAAAGCTTCAGACAACATATCAGCGAAATTGGGCAGTTGCTCCAGTAGTGCCCTGCCGCTGGCAGTCAGCTCGAAGATCTGGAACCGCTGGTCTTCAGCAAGAAATTGCGACTGCACATATCCTTTCTGGCGCAGCACCCGGAGTGAATCACTGATCGTTGCCATTGTAACGCCAAAATACCGTGAAAGCGCACTCACTGTGCGGTCTTTCGGTTGCTTCAATCGATTCAGCACCCATAAAATCTGGAGTTGCAAAGGACTGAGCCGGTGTTGTTTGGAAGTGTCAATCAGAAACTGTTTCCACACATCTGCCAGACGTTCCAGCGCGGCGGCAAAGCGATCAGGGAATGGAGAAAAGTGATGGGAATCGTTCGACATTCACTCCGGGAAAAATTTTCTAACGTCTGTCGGGGCGAGAGGATTCGAACCTCCGACTCCTGCGTCCCGAACGCAGTGCTCTACCTGGCTGAGCTACGCCCCGAATTTCAGCAGGTAGTAAACGACAGAACAGCCGCCGTAGTGCACTACTTTCCCCGCTTCCTGTACTCCGGGAACATCCAGCAACCGGGGGAAATGCGCTGATCCCCACTCACCCTTCCGTACTGAATCCCCTGTGCCCGTCCAGCTCGAACAATTTTTCAACGTGCATCCATCGAATGCCGCTGCTCGTCAACTGCTGTAGCAGCGCAACGATATGATCATCTTCAACGGCACTCCCATCCGCAGTTTGATACCGGGCACGATAGTGATCAACCAGCAGCACCGTTGCAGGTTCATCCAGCGATAACCTGGTTCCCCGATTTGTCAACGCCACAAACTGAAGGGATCCCACCTGCTGCGGTAATTCCGGGAATGTTGCACCGGGATGCTCCAGGAACACATCCACGCCGACACATCGGACTTCTGCCGGTCGATGGTAGCGCAACGGAATGGCACCCAGATTCATCGGATGCGTTTTTTGCTCCTCCTCCGGCAACTGAATGATTTCCAGCCGTTCGATGATCGCTGCGGTAAAGGCTTCGGTCGTTGCTGTTCCGCCCAGATCGCGTGTCTTGATTCCTTCTTCCAGCGTTCGATGCAAAGCTCGTTCTATAACCAGCGCATGCATAGCCAGCCCCAGATGGCGCAGCAGTTGGAGACCGGACAACAGCAATGCGGTTGGATTGGCAATTCCTTTGCCCGCAATATCTGGCGCCGATCCGTGGACTGCTTCAAATACTGCATAGTGGTCCCCAATATTCCCACCGGGCGCAACGCCCAATCCTCCGACCAGTCCGGCACACAGATCACTGATGATGTCGCCATACAGATTGGGCATCACCAGAACATCAAACTGTTCGGGACGGGTCACCAACTGCATACTACAGTTATCCACTATCAAATCGCCGATCTCAATGTCAGGATATTCTCTGGCAACTTCCCGGAAACACTCCAGAAACAGCCCGTCGGTCAACTTATGAATGTTTGCCTTATGAACCGCAACAACACGACGCCGTCCCAGGGAACGCGCTAACTCAAAGGCATACCGAACGATCTTCGTTGATCCGGGACGGCTAATCAACTTCAACCCCTGGGCTACATCGGGGGTCTGGAAGTACTCAATGCCAATGTAGGTGTCCTCGACATTCTCCCGAACCACAATCAGATCAATGTTCGGATACCGGGTCGGAACGCCGGGCAAAGTTCGGGCAGGGCGAACATTGGCATAGAGATCGAGTGCTTTGCGAAGAGCAACATTGACCGAACGGTGTCCTCGTCCCACCGGTGTCGTCGTTGGACCTTTCAGTGCGACGCGATACGTCCGAATTGCTTCAATCGTTTCTTCGGGCAATCCGGACGGACAGGAAGGAATACACGACAATCCCGCCTCTTTTTCAATCCACTCGATCGGCACATCAGCGGCATCGAAAATCTGCACGACCGCATCCGCAATCTCCGGTCCAATCCCATCGCCCCGGATCAATACCACCGGAATTTTCTGCATCAACGATTATCCAATTCGTTCCACAATCATCGCAACTGCCTCACCCCCGCCAATGCAGAGGCTGACCAGACCGTAGCGCTTATTATGCTGCTTGAGCGCATACAACAACGTTGTCAATAACCGTGCACCAGATGCGCCGATCGGATGCCCCAGCGCAACAGCACCGCCGTGGACATTGAGTTTTTCAATGGGAATTCCCAACTGATCTTTCGCTGCTAACGCAACAACCGCAAAGGCTTCGTTAATCTCAAACAGGTCAATATCCTCCAGCTTCATCCCCGCTTTGTCCAGCACTTTTTTGACGCTACCAGCAGGCGCTGTGGTAAACCATTCCGGATCCTGAGCAAACGCCTCGTGCGCAATAATCCGCGCCATTGGCTGAATGCCCAGTTCCTGTGCCCTGGACTCACTCATTACCATCACAGCAGCAGCGCCATCGTTGATCTTGCTGGCATTCGCAGCGGTGACGGTCCCCTCTTTCTCGAAGACCGGTTTCAACTGGGGAATTTTGTCGAACTTTGCCCGTCCTGGCTCTTCGTCTGTGTCAACAATCACCGTTGTTTTCTTCTGTTTGACTTCCACCGGGACAATTTCCTCTTTGAACCATCCTTTTTCCTGCGCTTCCTGCGCCCGCTTATAACTGAGAATGGCATATTCATCCTGCGCTTCGCGAGGAATATTGCAGGTGCGGGCACACAATTCGGCGGCGTTCCCCATATGAAACTGGTTGTACACATCCCACAATCCATCGTGGACCACTGAATCGATCACTTCTCCATTCCCCAGCCGGTAGCCAGTGCGAGCTTTGGGGAGCAAATACGGAGCGTTTGACATCGACTCCTGTCCACCGGCAATGATAATCTCTGCATCGCCCAGCCGAATCGCCTGATCTGCCAGCATCACCGCTTTGAGCCCACTGCCGCACACTTTATTGATCGTCATACACCGCACACTGGTCGGCAACCCACCAAAGATCGCCGCCTGCCGGGCCGGCGCCTGTCCAACACCAGCGGTTAACACATTCCCCATAATCACTTCATCCACCTGATCCGGCTGAACACCGGCACGCTTCACAACTTCCCGAACCACCACTGCCCCCAACTGCGGTGCAGAAAGCGAGGACAGACTTCCCAGAAATGCCCCAATCGGTGTCCGCGCCGCTGCAACGATCACTGAACGTTCCATCATTCACTCTTTCTCAATCGTACAACCTTCCACAAAAACACAAAAATACCGCTTTTCAGCGACGTACGATGTCCACTCCATTACAACTGCAAATCGCACCAGAAAGCGCCAAAGCGCCTATTTTCGCCGGGATCACGCCGAAGCGTGCGCTCCCAGCCGGTGGAAGCGTTAGCTTTAGCCGTCAAAGATGCACACGGAAGCGTGCGCTCCCGGTGAACACGTAGGGGCAAAGCCCAATGGGCGACAGCCGGGTCGCCCCTACAGGTTCGTGGGCAACGGGCAACCACACGGGGTCGCTCCTACTGGGAGCGCCGGCTTTAGCCGGCATATCGCTGGGAGCGCCGACTTTAGTCGGCATCAAATGCACACTAAAGTGTGCACTCCGACCGGAAACGCCGGCTTCAGCTGGCAAGAAAAACAACAGAGCAATTCTCCGTCTTGGACCCCCAGAGGATTATCCCACCACGGTGATGCTCACGAAAACATAAAGCCCCCCAACGAATACCGAAGTGTGTAATCCCCAGCAATCGCAAGCCTCCCTACTGCGAGCGCTGACTTTCGTCGGTATGCACACTGAGAGGAATGCACAGCAAGAAAACACCCTTCTTGAGGTTGACCTGAAGAATGCGAATGCACCCTGCTGCTGCGTGCTGTCTCACCGCTTTGGGCGCAGGCGGAGAAATCGTGCGTTGAGGGCAACGATGACGGTGCTGAGCGACATCAGGGCGGCGCCGACGGCGGGACTGAGCAGAATTCCTGCCCGGTACAGCACACCGGCTGCCAGTGGAATAGTTATGGCATTATATCCGGTTGCCCACAGTAAATTCTGCACCATTTTCCGATAGGTCAATCGCGCCAGCTCGATGATCTGGACTACATCTCGCGGATCGTTACGAACCAGCACAATATCTGCGGATTCAATGGCAACATCGGTACCTGCACCAATCGCAATGCCGACATCTGCTGCAACTAATGCAGGTGCATCGTTCACACCATCCCCAACCATTGCAACCACCATTCCCCGCTGCTTCAACTCTGCAATCTTTGCTGCTTTCTCGTGTGGCAACACCTCTGCAAAGTACTCGTCCAATCCCAGCTCTCGTGCCACCCACGCAGCAACCTGGGCATTATCCCCGGTTAGCATAATGCTCCGGATGCCCATCTGCCGAAGCTGTGCTACTGCCTCTTGCGATTCCGCCCGAACAATGTCTGCCAGCGCAATAGCGCCAACCAATGCACCATCAACAATGACAAACACCACTGTTTTGCCAGCTTCAAACAATGGTGTAACACGGTCGTGGGCAAAGGCGATGCCGTGCTCGCGCAAATATCCCGGACTGACGACCTTGACCGATCGTCCATCGACACTACCCTCGATCCCTTTGCCCGGAATTGCACGGAACTGCTCGGCTTTCGCTGGTGCTTCTGCCGCTTCGACAATGGCTTTCGCAATAGGATGTTCAGAGAAGATCTCGAGAGCAGCAGCATACCGAAGCACCTCCGACTCTGGAAGTTTCGGATCCAAACTGACGACATCGGTCACGCCAACCCGCCCCTCTGTTAAAGTCCCCGTTTTATCAAACACCACGGCGGTCAACAGTCTGGCTTTCTCGAAAGCGGTACGGTCTCGAAGCAAAAATCCATTACGGGCTGCGAGCGCCGTAGAAACCGCTACTACCAGCGGAACAGCCAGACCAAGGGCGTGCGGACATGCGATGACCATCACCGTCACAGCCCGCTCCACTGCAAATGCCAGTGGTGCTTCCGCCACACTGGCCCACACGATAAACGTTACCGCTCCCCCAAGTAATGCGACAGCCGTTAACCACCCTGCGGCGCGATTTGCTAAATCCTGAGTTTTCGACCGACTTGCCTGTGCCTGCCGGACAAGCTCGATCACCTGCGCAAGGAATGAATCCTTTCCTGTTTTTTCTACTCGAATCGTAATGGCACCTTCGTACGTAATAGCTCCACCAATCACAATATCTCCGACCTTCTTCGCCACTGGTTTGCTTTCTCCCGTGAGCATCGATTCATCCACAGTTGTTGCTCCCTCCACGATAACGCCATCAGCAGGGATCTTTTCTCCCGGCTTCACAATCAACAGATCCCCTACCTGGACTTCAGAGACCGGAACATCTACCACCGTACCATCGGGCAATTTCTTATGGGCTTCCACTGGCATCAGCTTCACCAGCGCTTCCAGTGCCCGTGAAGCTCCCATTATCGACCGCATCTCAATCCAGTGTCCCAACAACATCACGTCGATCAACGTTGCCAGCTCCCAGAAAAACATCTTCCCCGGCAATCCAAAAACCACTGCACTGCTGTAGAAATAGGCACTGGAAATTGCCACCGCAATGAGCGTCATCATTCCCAGTTTCCGCTTCCGAAGTTCTTCGTAAACTCCTTTCAGGAAGGGGAAACCGCCGTAGAGAAAAATGATCGTCGCCAATCCCCAGAGAACATACGTATCCCCATTGAACCGCACAATTCCCTCAATGCCAAAGAGCGTTTGCAGCATTGGAGAAAGCAGCAGAATCGGAATGGTCAGGATCAGAGAAATCCAGAATCGGCGGCGAAATTGGGCAATCATATGCGCGTGATGATCGTGATGTTTTGCTCCCTGCTGGTGCCTGTGCTCTCCAGCGCTTTGCTCTCTCATTTGCCCTGTATCTTTCATTTGCTCCGTATGCACTGAATGGTCCTTATGTTGATGCTCTTGCATCGTGCCCACACTCCAATTCTGGTTGCACAACTCAAAATCTCTGAGCTTACAACAGTAAGGGAAAATTTTAAAACAACGGCTAACCCACAGCAGATGGAAGATCAATGTTCTCCTCCACTATCCCTATGCTCCTGCTGCTGAGCAGAAAGCAGCGGCACAACTTACCGCCTACTATGGATACCCTTATGCTCCTGCTGCCGGGCGCTGCCAGTGGGAGAACTTACTCCCCATTCTCCTTTTCTTGCCGGTATACCCCCCGCCGTTCAATGTGTGCAGCAGTATGTGGACTTTGTCACTCCAGAGTTTTCAGGTTTCGGACCGGTAAGCAGTTTATGCTCTCCGCATTCTCAAAGTCGAAAGCTCAGAAACTTCCGCTGCCGCAGCATTCATCCCCGTCTTATCTTCGCAACGCTTTAGAAC
>JALWJX010000014.1 GCA_026996895.1 Candidatus Kapaibacterium sp. | reverse complement strand
CGAGTGCTCCATCCACCTCGGTCCGGTTGCTCAACCAGCGTGTGGATGGGGCTTCGATAGTCAACAAAGGTTGTAAAACTCAAGAGGAGAAGGAAACTATGAAGGGGCGGTTTTCCGGTTTCCTTTTGATCGCTTGCACTCTGATTGTTTCCAGCGCATTGTCCCAGAACCCGGAGTGGATTAACTATACGAATGGGGATCAAGTTACTGCCGTTGCAGAACAGGACGATTATTTGTGGATAGGAACATTCGGCGGACTGGTTCAACTCGACAAGTCCACCGGGACGGCAACATTTTACAATAAAGCCAATTCCGGGCTGCCGGATAATCGGATTACCTCCATCGCTATTGATGACGATGACAATGTATGGATTGGAACATTGGGTGGCGGACTGGCAAAGTTTGACGGTAGTAATTGGTCCGTATACAACAGATGGAACTCCGAGCTACCAAATAACCACATTAGCTCCCTTGCTACGGATGACGACGACAACGTGTGGGCTGGCACATCGGATGGCGGGCTCGTACAGTTTGACGGCGACAACTGGTCTGTGTATAACACATCAAATGCTGAACTGCCGAGTAACCGCATTCTATCTCTTGCCGTCGATGATGATGACAATATATGGATTGGAACATCGGACGGACTGGCAATGTTCGACGGTGATAACTGGTCTGTGTACAACACATCGAATGCTGAACTGCCGGGTAACCGCATCTTATCTCTTGCCGTCGATGACGATGACAATGTATGGATTGGAACATCGGACGGACTGGCAATGTTCGACGGCGACAACTGGATCACCTACAATACATCGAATTCCGGGCTGCTGGGCAATACTGTTTCATCTCTCGCCATTGATAGTAATGGCTCTGTGTGGGTCGGCACCTGGGATGACGGACTGACACAGTTCGATGGCAGTACCTGGCTCGTTTACAACACCTCAAATTCTGAACTGCCAGATCAATGGGTTGAATCTATCGCCTTTGATGACAACGGCAATGTGTGGATCGGAACCTGGGAAGACGGAGTGGCACAGTTCGATGGCAGCACCTGGTCGGTGTACGACACATCGAATTCCAGACTGCCCAACAATCGCATTTTATCTCTCGCCTTCGATGACAACGGCAATGTATGGATTGGAACGGAGGGGGGACTGGCACAGTTCGACGGCAGCACCTGGTTCACTTACGACACTTTGAATTCCGGATTGCCGAATAACGATGTTAGCGCCCTCGCCACTGATCGCAATGGTAATGTGTGGATCGGAACCTGGGGCGGCGGACTGGCAATGTTCGATGGCAGTCGCTGGATCGTTTACGACTCATCGAATTCCGGTCTGCCGGGCAATGCTGTTTCGGCTATCGCTATTGATGGCAAGGGCAATGTGTGGATCGGAACCTGGGATGGGCTGGCACGGTTTGACGGCAGCGACTGGTCGGTGTACAACACCTCAAATTCTGGACTGCCAGATCAATGGGTTGAGTCCATCGCCTTTGATGCCAATGGTAATGTGTGGATTGGAACCTGGGGCGGCGGGCTGGCAAGGTTCGACGGTCGCAACTGGACCGTTTACAACAGATGGAATTCCGGACTGCCGGATCAATGGATTGCAGCCATCGCTTTTGATGCCAATGGCAATGTGTGGATCGGAACCTGGGGCGGCGGACTGGCAGTTTATAATCAAGGCGGTGTGGTAGCGGTGCAGCAAAAAGCACATACGAACTCTCAAAGTTTCCCTCAGCAGCAGAACTACTCTCATCCTAAGAGCAGGAACTCCGACGAGTAAGTACAAAACAGCGGGAATCCATAAAAAAGTTATAGACGCAACTGACGATCGCGGACAGAAAGTGGTGCCGGGAGTGTATTACTATGCCGTATCAGCAGGGGCGTATCGAGCAGTGAAGCAGATGGTGCTGGTCAGGTAGCGCAACGGTGCAAGGATCCTTGCAATTATCCCGGATCTATCTTCCATTTCAGTCCGCACCTACCAGGAGTGCTACTTCAGAGCGTGCAGCACGGGGAACGCTTTCTTCCGTGTGCAATGCCCCTCACCCTACCCCTCTCCCGCAGGGAGAGGGAACTCTTGTGCCGGCGAACATTAGCGTTCCCAGTTTGCTGGGAGCGCACACTTCAGTGTGTATTTGCCGGGAACGCACCCTTTAGGGTGCACTCTCGTTGCCGACGAAAGTCGGCGCTCCCAGCAAGACATTTCCCCCTCCACTGGGAGCGCACGCTTCAGCGTGCCTGGAAGCACACACTTCAGTGTGCATCGTTACCGACTAAAGTCGGCGCTCCCAGCTAAAACCAGCGCTCCCGGTGGGGTTAGCACACACCGTCAGTGTACCACTGTTTCTGGTAGGACAAGCTGGAGGCTTGTCCTCCTATCTTTTCTTCCCGGCTGAAGCTGGCACCCCCATCCGGTACTCTGATCCCTGCCTGACGTGCAGTAATACCTCGACACCGTAAAATCGGTAGTGAGAGCGAACTGTGTGCGTCGCCCGCAGCGTTTGCAGAATGACTTCTGCAGGATCGTACTGGTGCAGTGGCGAAAAGACATACCAGAGGCGATCATACTGGCGCGCCAGCATCTGCACCGTATCTGCATCCGATTTCTGAAGCTTTCGGGGAATGACGGGAAAGCGGTACACCGGCATATCTGTTCGGCGGGCGTAGTACTGGTAGGCATCGCTGAGAAAGCCCGGCTGGAACAGCACAGCATCTCCCGGCTGCGCCTGCTCTTCGATCATCCGCACCGCTTCCCGCCACTGCTCTTTATGCGGTTCTGTAAAGAGGCGGAGCAGCAAAACAACCAATGCAAGACTTAAAGCTGCAAACAGCCAGCGTGACATTCGCTCTGAGAGCCGCGTGAACCCCACCACTGTCAACAGGAGCGCAGCGGGATAGAGTCCAATAAAATAGCGATGAACCCAGAGCGGCATCCACGTCAATGAAAGCAGTGCAACGCCCACAAGCGGCAGCCACAGCCACAGATGAAGCAGCGCTATGCTACGATCGTGCTCTGTCCGAGTTCTTCCCACGCTCACAGCGACAGCTCCCCACAGAATACCAGCACTCAGGGCAACCGCAACGCTCCACACCAGGCTGATTCCCTGGACGGCGACTGCGAAGTTTTTCGGAAATGGAGGCACCCAGCCGGCAAACAGCAGTGCCAGGCCAACCGGCGCTTTCCACGATAGCGGGGCAATCCAGTGTTTTTGCGCCAGGCGACCATCGAGCATCCACTCATACCAGTGGAAGAGCCAGGGCAGAAACAGCAGCCCGGCAATAACAGCGGGACGCAGCAACCGCCATCGCTTTCGGCGTCGAGCGTACAGTCCCACGGCGCTTATCCACAGAAGCAGCAAAAATCCCCCATAAGGATGGGTGTACAGTACCAAAGTCAAAGGGATAACACTCCACTGCACCGACTGTTCGTTCCCTTCCAGTCCCTGCCACAACGCAATCATTCCCCACAACCAGAGTACCAACAGCAGCGCATACATCCGTGCTTGCTGGGACGCGGCAGCGCGCATCGGCGACAGGGCGAACAGCAGCACCGCTTGCCACTGCCACGGTGGTGGCAGTAGCAGGCGAGCCAGGCGGAGAAACAGTATCAGTGCTATGCTCCCCATCACTGCCGAGAAAGACCGCATTCCCCACTCGGACAGTCCCCACAGACGGGACCATCCCCACAACGTCACAAAATACAAAGGCGGACTGATTTCTTCGTGCAGTATCTTCTGCCAGAGTACAGCGAAGCTTTCCTCCCGGATCAATTTCGCCGTTGCTATTTCATCGACCCACAAACTCTCACGGTCCAATTGAAAGAAACGCAGACCAGCGCCGAGCACCACAATGGCTATCAGCAGCCATAATTGCTGCCGCACGTCGCTATCACCCAGCCAACGCTCAAAATACCGCCCCTTTTTCATCCGTTTTTGTTACCGCATTGGAACATGTGCAAAAACAAAGATCACTTGAAGCGTGAAGCAACTCTTTACCAGAAAGCCTGACGAACGGGAATTATATCCCGAATTGTTCCGCAAGCGTTCACCAAAGATTACATTGGGAAGCATCATTTCGCAAGCAATTTTAAAAACTGCCCTGCTCATCATCGCTATTTGGTTCATCTTCGAGCAATTTGATCTTTTGGGCTACTGGTGGATCGCACTCTTCCTTTTATGGTTCTTGGTCGTTTACCCTGCATTCCGCCAATACGAGCAGTATCGTCAAATTGAAGCCTCGGTACGTGAAGAAATTATTTGTGCTACCTGTCGCCACTACGATCCCTCCGGTATCCTTTGCACGTTATACGATGAACACGTTGGACCGAACAACATTCCGTGTGAAGGATTAGCTTGGGAATGGCGCCCTCCCGATGACCCTTCTTAATCATCCTCCCTTACCTCTGGCTAAAAACGGCGAATCCGTTCCTGCCGCACTTTCCTGCTCTGGTCACTCCGTCTTACCCCATCGTCGCCACCGCCACTCCTGCAAATAGGTTTGCAGTAACAAGGAAGGCTTTTCAAAGAACGAAACAGCTCGATGCTTAAAGTATGCTTGCGTCAACTGTCGCAATGGTATCGCGGGTGATCGCCCTGTCAACTGCTGTGCGACGTTGATCGCTTGTTCCGTCAGCCCCCGAAGGTGCAACCAATGGACAATGCGCCATCGCTCGCGCCACCGTCGTACTGAATCCACTGCCGGTTGGGGAATCACCTGAAGTGTCAGCGATGCACTTCGATAACTCCGCCCGGTACTATCGACCACCTCTGCCCTCAGTCGATATTTACCAACAGCCAATGATGCAACAGTAGCAGGAGAAAAAGCAAAGACCAGAAATTGTCTTCCTTCTCCGGTCCAGCAAATCGGCGC
Source organism: Candidatus Kapaibacterium sp. (assembly GCA_026996895.1). Lineage (GTDB taxonomy): Bacteria > Bacteroidota > Ignavibacteria > Kapaibacteriales > WFXC01 > WFXC01. The sequence goes on along the minus strand of JALWJX010000014.1, from coordinate 21,277 downwards.
TATTGCCGGAACGAGCAACTGAGCTCCGATGGAATCAACAAAGTGAATGGCTTTCCATCGGAATGAAGGAGGCTGAATTTCTAACCGCAGGAACAATGGACTTCCTGTCCAGAGCGTTGTCTCTGCTCCCATCCGCCAATCCCACTGCAAGTGAATGGCGGGTTTTTCAATCGACTGTGCACAAACTTCCCTCTGATTCTGCAGAAAGAGCAATCCAATAATCTGCATTAGGACTGCGACTCTGACATTCCTCCATTTTTCCAGTTCTGGTTTTCTCATTTCGTTTTCTCTCACCGGACAACTGGTTCATCGGCTAAATACGCGGCGGACACCTCAATAACTTTTTGCACCACATCGCGCAGCTTCCATCCTTTGACACGCGCTCCTGCGGCATTCAAATGCCCGCCGCCACCGAAGGCACCAGCGATTTTATTTGCTGGAATAGTTCCTTTGGATCGAAACGACATTTTGATCATTTCTGGCAATTCAACAACCAGCACGCCCACGCGCACGCCTTTGACCATCAGCGTATACTCCACAAAGCCTTCGGTATCTTCTGGTTGTGCCTGATGCTGCTGGAACGCCTGATACGGCAGCGCCATAATGCACAACTGCCCGTGATGGTATGTGGTCATTGCCGAAAGCCCTTCTCCCAGCAAACGTACTTTGGCAACAGACATCTGATTGTAAATCTGTTCGGCAACATAGGCGGGATCTGCGCCGTGATCGATTAGTTCAGCAACAATTCGATGCACAATAGCATCAGTTCGGGGAAATCGAAATCCGCCTGTATCCGTCATCAAAGCAGCATAAAGGGGTTCAGCAATCAATCGATCTACCTGTTCCAACCGGTATTGGAACAGATGGAGCAGCAACAGCCACACCAACTCACCAGTTGAACTGGCATCAGGATCACTGATGATGAGATCCGCTTCCAGCGAACGATTGGTATGATGATCGATGAGGATAGTGGGACATCGGAGCTGTTGTACATACTCGTAAATGCCTGCCAACCGGGTTGGGGTGCTCACATCTGCAAAAATCACTAAATCTGGCGACGGTGTTTGTTGCGCAACCTCACTGGAAAAAACCTGGATCCTGTCCGTTCCCGGTAGAAACTGCAACGCTGGCGGCACTGGGGAAGGATTCCACAGCAGACATTGCTTGCCAAACTTCTGCAACGCCCAGTACAGCGCCAGCTGTGAACCTATCGCATCGCCGTCAGCGCTCAGATGGGTGGTAATCACAATCCTTTGTGCCTGTTGAATCCGGAGCGCCGCCTGTTGAATAAGGGGCTGGAGCGGTGCATATTCCGGCAGCGTATAGATCTTTTCCCAATTGACCATCCTGTTGCCTTCTTGTCGATCTGCTGAAAATGAAAACAGCGAAGATACGTATTATTGCGCAATTTGCAGATACAAACACACGCAATGCAAGGGATGCAGAAACGATTGACGCGCTTACTTTACTCGCCAACGGTTATCACCATTGCAGCAACCATTGCTTTTCTGGTGCTTTTTAGTCTAACGGCTCTGTGGATATTCTCAACCTTCCTGATGCCTGCATACATTGAAAGCAATCAGACCGTGAAAGTGCCACTTCTGATCGGCTTACCGTTGGCGAAAGCGGAAGATACGTTACAGGCTCTGCATCTGGTCCCTGCTGTCACGGCTTCGTACTACAGCGACCTGTATCCAGAAGGCAGCGTGATTGCGCAACTGCCCTATCCTAAAACGGAGGTCAAGGAAGGACGAAAAATTTACCTGACCATCAGCCGGGGCAAGCTACTGCCGAAAATGCCGTATCTGGTAGGACTTCGGCTGCCGGAAGCAAAGGCTATGCTGCTCCGTTTTGGATTGAAAATTGATAGCCTCCGATTTGTCCACATTGACACCGTTGCTCCCAGTACGGTCGTTGCGCAAAACATTCCACCTTCAACACCTGTCACATCTGATTCCACTATTATCCTGACAGTCAATCTGGAAAAAACCATTATGGTTGTTGTTCCCAATCTGGTAGGATTGCCGCAGGTAGAGGCAGAAAAGCAACTGGTCTATCATCGTCTCCGGATCGGCGCCCTTCGCTACGAAGCGGATCATACCTTTCTTCCCGGCACTGTCATTGATCAATACCCACAGCCAGGTGACACGGTACAGCGCTATACTCCTGTTTCACTGGTCATCGCCGTTGAATAATGCACTTGATTCTCATTCGCCACGCAGACGCAGCGCCACCGATTGCAGGACAATCCGATGCAGAACGTCCGCTCAGCACAACCGGGAAAGAACAGGCACAACAGCTTGCCCACTTTCTCCACCGTCAGCAACTCTGCCCATCGCTCCTTCTCTGTAGTCCATACCAGCGCGCCCGGCAAACGGCCGAACCACTCCAGAGAATCTGCGGCTCTGAGATCTGGATGGATTCAGCGCTAACGCCAACCAGCAATGTGGAAGATGCCTATACTCTCTTGATTCAATTCCGGTCTTTTCCCATCCTGGGCTGTATCACCCATCAACCTTTGATCGGACATCTTGCAGCAACTCTATTGTGCTGTTCCTCCCTGCCCATTGCCATTCCACCGGCAACGGCGCTGATCTTTGAGTTACGCAGGCAAAGCAGTTACCCTGCCGCAACACTCCTTGGACTCTATCCCCCTACGCCAATACTTTAACTCTTTGGAGCGACTACCAACCTGAGGCTTTCTTCTTTGATTCCCTCACAGTCAGTGTTCCATTGCGACACAGAGTAGAGGTCAATGCTCAGCTTTCGCCATCTGCTTCGACGGCACATCCGTCGATTCAGAGCGTTGCCGTTTTGGCAAGACGACTTGAAATTCCGTTCCTTTTCCTAACTCAGATTTCACCATAATTTGCCCATTATGGAGGCGGACAAAGTTCCGAACAATTACCAGTCCCAAGCCCGTACTCTTTTCGCCTTCTGTTCCCAACCTCCGTCGATCGGGTGACTCAGTAAACAAAATAGGCATCATTTCTTCTGGTATCCCGATCCCCGTATCCCGAACCCGGATTTTTACATAGTCCGGTCCTTCCTCTAAGATGACCTCCACCTTCCCCCCTCGTGGCGTAAACTTAATGGCATTCGAAACCAGATTGTTAACAATCTGCAAGAGCTTTGGTCGATCCGCTTCAATCCACAACTCCTCACGTTCTTCCGGACAAATCAACTGAAGTTCAACGCCCTTTTTATATGCCAGCATCTGGAATGTCTCTACTGAGCGAAGCAGTAATTCCAGTAATTCCACCTGTTCAAAATTCGCCTGCATTCCTGCTGACTCTACTTTAATCAATTCCAGCAAATCATTGGTAATACTGAGCACCTGATCAACCGTTTCCATAATCGTTGCAGCATACTGCCGCACTTTCTCAACTTCCTGGGCATCATCCTCATTGCGCAACAATTCCGCTATTCCCTTAATAGAAGCCAGCGGGGAACGAAGATCGTGGGAAAGTACACCCAGGAACTTGCGCTGCTGCCGATACATTGTTTGCAATTCTTCCAGATTGCGCTGATACTCTCGTTCTACTCGTAAAAAGCGAAGTAGCGAACGAATCTTTGCCTTGGTCTCAACATACCGCAAAGGTTTGAGTAAATACTCTCGTATGCCCAGCTCATACGCTCGCGCAATCGTGGAAACATCATTGACGGCACTGATAATCACGACATCCATCGGTATTTTCTTGTCCACAATCCATTCCAGCACTTCCAGTCCATTGAGATCAGGCAACAGTACATCCAGAAACAACAAGTCCGGAATATTTCCCTGCTCCAGACGCTCAATGCATTCTCGTCCAGAGGTCAAAATTTCCACCTGCACCTGTTGCTCTTTTAAGATCTCCTCCAGAAACTTTGCCGCCAACAAATTATCTTCAACGATAAAAGCGGAAAACTCCATAAAGTATCACTTTATTTTTTGACTTACTGCTTTGCCCTGCAAATACAACAACAAGTAGTCGGGACCGCCGGCTTTGGAATCCGTCCCACTCATATTAAATCCACCGAAGGGATGAACCCCCACCAATGCTCCAGTACACTTTCGATTAAAGTACAGATTCCCCACGTGAAATTCAATCGCTGCTCGATCCAGTTTCTCCTGATTGGTACTGTACACCGAACCGGTAAGTCCATACTCTGTGTCGTTAGCAATTCGCAAGGCATCATCGTAATTTTTCGCTTTGATCACTGCCAGCACAGGACCAAAGATTTCTTCCTGCGCAATCCGCGCGTGAGGATCGACATCTTTGAAAATCGTCGGCTGGATGTAATATCCTTCCTTCCCCTCAATGCGTAGTTTTTTGCCTCCGTAGATCAACGTCCCTTCTTTTTTGCCAATCTGGATATACTTCAAAATTTTCTTTTCTGCTGCGGCAGAAACAACTGGTCCTACTGGTGGATTGTTCCGTGCGTCATCCACGTAGTATTTTTCGACGCCGGCAAGCAGTCGCTCCAGAAACTCATCGTACACTTTGCGATCCACGATAGCACGGGAACAGGCTGAGCATTTTTGCCCCTGGAAGCCATAGGCAGAAATGAGTACGCCCTGGACTGCGGCATCCAGATCCGCTTCGGAATCGACAATGATCGCATCCTTACCGCCCATTTCAGCAATAACGCGCTTGATCCAGATCTGTCCAGGCTGCGGCTGGGCTGCCAATTTGTTAATCCGAAGCCCCACTTCCTTCGAGCCTGTAAAGGAGATGAAGCGCGTTTTTGGATGCTGCACCAGATAATCCCCGATCTCAGCACCACTACCGGGAACGAAGTTCAACACACCATCCGGCAACCCCGCTTCGTGCATAATCTCTGCCAGCAGATACCCCATCACCGGTGAATCCGACGCAGGTTTCAGCAAGACCGTATTCCCCGCCGCAATAGCAGCAGAAGTCATTCCCGTTAAAATTGCCATCGGGAAATTCCACGGCGGAATGATCACCCCAACACCCAGTGGAATGTAGAAATACCGGTTCCGCTCCGTTGGAATCCGGGTGACCGGTTGATCCTGAGCAAATTTGATTGCCTCACGAGCATAGTATTCCAGAAAATCAATCGCCTCACACGTATCCGCATCGGCTTCCGCATAGTTTTTCCCCACTTCCGAGATCATCCACGCATTGATCTCCAGGCGGCGCTGGCGCAGGATTTCCGCCGCTTTCAACAGGTATCCGGCTCGCTCTTCGGCTGGCACACGCTTCCACCGCTCAAAGGCATCCCAGGCTATTTTCATTGCACGGTCAATGTCCTGCTGTGCTGCCTTGGAGACAAATCCCACCACCTCTGGTGTATGCGAAGGATTCCGCGAAGCAATTTTTTCCTTTTTAAAGATGCGCTTTCCGCCAATAATCAGGGGATACTTCTTTCCATACTGCTGCTGCACTTCCTCAATTGCTGCCCGCTGCTTTTTGACATTTGAGGGTCTGGAAAAATCCAGCGGCTTCTCGTTCCGAAACGGCTTCAGCTTTGCCATCGCCTGTCCCTTTCCTTTGTTGCAAAATTCCCCATCTTGCAAACTTCAAACTTATAAAATTCTTCGCACACATCCAAATCCGTATTCCCCCTTTTGTCCCATTTCCTAATTCCTGCAATGGGTAAAATCCATCCAGAAACTCAGGCGAGTAAAAAGGACAAGAGAAAGTTAGAGGAAGCATTAACTTTAGCCCAAACACTCGCCGGAGTGCACACTCTCGGCAAAAGGGCAGGAAGCACGGTCACAACATGCCTATGCGGGAGAGAAAAGATCTGGGACCTGCTCCTCTCCTACGGTGCGATCCAGGAAGGGTATGGACGTGTCACCGCTGGAAGCGCCGACATCAGTTGGCAAAAAGTTCCCTTTTCCTGTGGGAAAAGGTCAGGGTGAGCGGAATTGCCTACAAGGAGTATATGCTTCTGATGGCAAGGAACGCCAAACTGGGAACGCCAGCTTCCGTTGATGTCCGTTACACGCTGAAACGTACCCTCCCGGCAAACTGGAAACACCGGATGGAAGAAACGGCGTATGCAATAACCTCTTTCCATCAGTAACGTGCGGCGCAGCAGGTGCATCGATCAATTTGTCTCCATCGTGGATCGTCTTGTTGACAAAAACAACAAACGGTGGTAACCTCGATGAGAAATCGAAAATATTTCATTGGTGTCTTGCTACTGGTCGCACTGGATCAGATCACGAAGTTATTGGTCAAAGGCTTTTCTATTGGAGGGATCACCATTCCCGGAATGCAGTTGTATGAAAGCATTCCAGTTCTCGGCGATTTTCTTCGGATTACGTATGTTGAAAATCCCGGTATGGCGTTCGGTATCGAGTTTGGCGAAGGTAAGATTTTCCTCACGTTCCTTTCCATTGCCATCGCCATTGCCGTTTTCTGGTACCTCTGGCGCCTGGATGATTCGGCGCCGGTGGTGTTAAAAATTGCGCTGATGCTGATTTTAGCAGGTGCAATTGGCAACCTGATCGATCGCACCTTCTATGGTGTTCTATTTGGAGAAGCGCCGTTGTTCTATGGAAAAGTTGTGGATTTCATCGACGTAGAGTTTCCCGATTTCACGCTCTTTGGGAAGCATTTCACCCGGTGGCCCGTCTTTAACATTGCAGACTCCTGCGTCACTATTGGTATTCTGTTGCTGCTTTTTTCCCCATCGGCTCTCTCTGCCACCGGTTCCAGAAAACCGGTTGAACAAGTTCCGGAGACTCCACCAGCAACCAATGAGTAAGGAGCAAGAGAACGACACTGGTGCAGAGGAACGCATCGAGCACCTGTACGAATTCTACGTCCCGCCGGGACAGCAACCGGAGCGGTTAGATGTCTACCTGACGCACGTGCTACCGAACGCAACGCGCACCAAAGTGCAAAAAGCAATTGAGGAGCACGCCATCTTAGTCAACGGACGACCGGCGAAAGCCAGCCGCAAAATCCAGCCTGGTGACTACATCCTCTGCCGCATTTACAAACCCCCTCCTATCGAATTAGTCCCTGAACCCATTCCTCTGGACATCATCTACGAGGATGAAGACATTCTGGTGGTCAACAAACCACCGGGGATGGTCACTCATCCCGGCATTGGGCACCGTCGGGGAACTTTAGTCAATGCTGTGCTCTACCATTTGGGGCTGCGGGAAGCACAGCCTATTGAAGTGAATGAAGATGCTCCCGAAGAATATATCTTTGCTTCTCCGCAGGTTCGTCCCGGCATTGTCCACCGGCTGGACAAAGACACCTCTGGATTATTGCTGATCAGCAAGACTGCCAGATTTCACCCGCATCTTTCCAGACAATTTGCAACGAAAACTGCGCAACGCTTCTACCAGGCACTTGTGTGGGGTAATTTGCCTGCGGAGGGAACCATTGAAGGTGCTATCGGGCGCAATCCTCGCGACCGAAAAAAATTTGCTGTTGTTGATCCGGAACAGGGCAAACACGCACTGACGCTGTACACGACCTTAGAGCGTTTCTCCGTCGCTTCGCTGGTCGAACTCCAGCTCAAAACGGGCAGAACGCATCAGATCCGGGTCCACCTTGCGTCCATCGGACACCCGGTGGTTGGCGATCCCACTTACGGTGGTGATAAACCGTATGGAATTCGAGATGCTGGTGATAAACACTTAGCGCTGCAACTCCTTGCCCTGTTCAATCGCCAGGCATTACACGCCTATCGGCTCCGTTTTATTCATCCCCGAACCCAGGAGTGGATGGAACTTGAAGCACCGCTTCCGGAGGATTTCCGCTGCGCGCTGGCGCTGTTGCGAACCTACGGCACTCCCGCTTTGTCGTAAAGCAAAAGCCACTTGCAGCGTACACGAAATTTTTCCGTCCTCCGTCTTCAGTCCAGCTTTTGCGTGTTCTCTGACACGCTTTCTTCGGAAGAGGGCCCGTAGCTCAGTTGGGAGAGCGCTTGAATGGCATTCAAGAGGTCAGGGGTTCGACTCCCCTCGGGTCCACTGTTGGGGCCGTAGTTCAGTTGGTGAGAACGCTGGTCTGTCACACCAGAGGTCGCGGGTTCGAGTCCCGTCGGCCCCGCTCCAATTCCAGCCATCGAAGGAATCCCGGTGCCAACATTCGCCGCCACTGTCCCCACGTATGTCCCTGATGCGTTTCCTGATAGGCAATTCGGTGGGTGTACTGCCGGAATCGGAAAAAGAATAACTGGGTTTGCACCCGCGCATCTGCAATAGTGCCAGTCTGCAACACGCCAACTGCTCGCCGCAGATTCGCCAGCTCCGGAGCATTCCATAACGCTGAGAACATCCACCAGTATGCCGGCGACTGCGCTATAAATCCTCCGTAGCGATCCGGATAGTAGATCGTCAGCAGGGTGGCAACCAGCCCTGCCAGCGAGGCGCCAATGGTGAGCATTCGCCGATTTGCAACGGCAACGCCTTCCCGCTCGCACCACGCTGCGATTTGCTCTGGCACTTCCTCCGCACAAAACTGGAGAAAGCGGGGATTCGCTTCGTACTCCTCGTTCCGACGCTTCGGTGGGAGAAAGACTGCCAGCATCGAAGGTACGTCGCGCTGCTGAAACAATCGCTCCAGGATCAAATGATACCCCCCGATCGTCAAACTTTCCTCCCCATCGTGGAAAAGCAGAATCCGCACCGGCTCCCGGGAACGCTGGAGCAGGTAAAAAAAGATTTCCCGCTCCTCGCCCAAAATCGTGCTCTGGAAGCGATGGCGTACAACCGTCTCAGGAATATCCCCGGTAATCTCACGGACTGAAACAATCTCCGGCACGGCAAAGTGTGGCATCACCAACTCAGAATTTACGCCAAATCCTTCCAGCGAATACCGTGGATTCTGAGGATCCAGATCCCAGCGTCCATCAACAATCAACTTGTACTGTACACACGCCGTTTCCGGCAACAGCTTCATCAAAACAAAAAAATTCGTTCCCGGAATGCGGTGCAACGTTTCCGGTGCTCGCCATCCCGTCCAGTCACCGACAACGGCAACGGAGCGAGCAGCGCCCCAGAAGAGGAAGTAGACGCGGTTCCCAACGATCAGCGGTGTGTGCCGATCCCGCACAATCCGCCACACCTGCCAGAGCAGCCGATACCGCTGCCCTAAGGTTCGTGCAGCCACCGCCTGAAGCAGCATCGCCTCTGCCCGCAATAACTCCAGATGCTGCTGATCGGAGATCATCCCCTCACCTCAATGTTTCTGGATCCACCGCTGCACCTGAGTGACACTATCCACCAGCGCTGCAGCACGGTGGAGGAAGGCTGGCGTCTGGAACTCCAGAAATCGAATTGTTCGGCTGGAGTCTGTGTCCTCGATGGTTAGCGCTACGGCCGGGACATCTGCTACTGGCGGTCGATGGTACCAGCCATCTGCAAGATGCCACACGCCTAACTGCTCCAACTGCTGCCGCAGCCACTGCGCCGTCTCCCGGCTTACGGTGTCATACCGATTGCCAATAACAGCGACGAACTGTTGTCCACGATACGCCACTCGTCCCCGATCGTCGATCGAAACGGTATACACCGGGCAGGTGCCCAGGCAGGCAAATCGCTGCAGTGTGACCTTCCATTGCTCCGTTTTTTGCGACGGCAGGCTGGCACATCCCCAGAGCAGCAGGCTCACTACCACAACACCGAACGAAAGCAAAGAACGCATCATCTTAGAACGTTTCGATCCAATACTGCAACCGGGTGAACAGCCCCCATTGAAAATCGTACCATACGCCCCAGATCGTCAGCAGCAACACCAGGATCGCCAGCGCGACGGTGTACACATAGGGGGGCCACAGGTCGAAGACAACAGCAAACCCTTTCATTGATCGCATAAAAAACCACAGCGTCAAACCCAGCAGCACCCAGACAGCAACCGCAGCAGGCACGCCAGCTAAAAACCCGGAATAGATACCCATTCCCCCAACCGCAGCGATCAAATAGGGCAGAGCCGACCACGTGGTGACATTCAACGTGTCCCGGAAGAAAATCTTACTTTCAACAAAGACCGCCAATCCTCGCGCTAGCAGGGCAATTCCCAGAAAAGAGAGAACCCACCCGACAGCACATACTGCGATCAATTCAACAGGATTCCAGAGCAGATATGCCACCGTATACTTCACCATTGGCTGTGGAAAGAACAGATCCACGAACCAATCGAACCGGAAATCGCTTTTGAGGTAAAAGTACAACGCCGCTTCAAAGGTACCCACACCCAGTGATAGCGCAATCAGAAGCACCAGCGTATGGGGCAATGGAATAATTCGCTGATCCCGAATGTCCGCATAGAAATTGAAGGATTTCGTCAACGCCCGCACAAAGTTCTCCTGAAACCGTCGGGAGCGGTTCAGCAGAATGAAGACCAAAAAGAGACTCAGCACTGAACTGACCGGAAAAACAAAATCCCACTGCTGCTCCTTTTTCCCCGCCGGGATCAGCGGCAACTGCTCATTATTGATCAGCGCTTTCACAACCTCGAAGCTCAAGCGCTGCCGTCCCGCAGGATCCAGCAATCCCACCGCCAGCACTTTCGTCGCCGGCACCAATACGGTCGGTTGTGCCACGGGATAATCCACAAATGCCCAGATATGTTCTCCCTGAAACGGTGCATTCCTCTGAAAAACCTCCAGCCATTCTTTGAGATACTTTGCCTGCGCTTCTTCTGACAACGGATCGGAATACCCCCGATGATTTCCCGACTGGAAAACGGTGCCGCAATATCCAATCACGGGACACGGCAGCAGCTCTGCCTGTTCAACAAGCGGCTGAGAGCGTGCCGGCGACTGCCACGCCGTAAACAGCAGCACCAGATCCATCGATGCTGCCTGGATCGTATCTTTTCCCATCCACCACGCGACCTTGTACACGGGCTTTGTCGACAATTGCCGAAACGTGGCTGCGGCGTACTGCTGATACTCCTGAGCTTCCGCGGTCGCTTCCGGTAATGCTTCGGCGATTCCCCATCCAAACACTGCTGGTGAGGCATCATACCACGCTACCAGCGTCTGCATCAGGTAGCGAACGTTATTCCGAAAACTTTCTCGACCCAATAATGCAGAAGGCACGTGACTTACCGGTAATTCGACCGTTACAAACAATCCCATCTCCTCGCAAATCTGTACCAGCTCCAGATCAGGCGCAAAGTGCCGGAAACGGAGCACATTGCAGCCCAGCATTTTTACCCGTTCCACCAACTGTCGGAAGTGTTGCTGCTGTGCATTTCCCCGAGGAACAGCGACATAATCCACCCCCCGCCACCGCCACGGCTTTCCATTCAACAACAGTTGTTTGCCGCGAACCTCCCATTCCCACAGTCCGATGCTCCTTGTATACGTTGCTTCCGGCTGCCCCGAGCGCTGAATCTGCACAATCACCTGATAACGATTCGGATGCTCCGGCGACCATCGCTTCGGCTGTGGAATCGTCAATGTCAACGTCACACGCTCTTCGCGATTTGCCCGTACCGTTGTCAACTGGCGCGCCCGGGTAACAGCGGCACTATCCCCCAGCGGCTGAATTCGAGCGATGATTGCCACGCTGTCAGGATCTTTGATCGCACCCGTCTGCAGCGTCAGCAGAAGTTCAACCGTGGCGGTCTGATTATTCGCTGCAAAGGAAGTACGATACGTGAAATTGCTAAGCGCTACCTGTGGACGTCCGACCAGGTACAGCGGTCGAAAAACCCCTCCTGCTATTGCTACTTCATAAGGGGTTCCCTGCAACGGCAGTGTATTCTCTGGATCCCGCTGATTGGCAACTACAATCATCAGCTCATTTTTCCCCTCACGCAGCAAATTGGCTGGCAAAGAAAAACGAAAAGGGAGCCAGTAGCCAAAGTGGACGCCGACATATTGTCCGTTGACATAGCATTTGACCTCATAGCCAGCACCAATTCCCACCAGTTCCCACTGATAGTTGTGGATTTGTTCCTTCGTCAACCGAATCGTCTTTTTGCACCACCACTGCCGATTCAAAGTATCCACAAAAGGCAAATGATATTCAAACCACTGATTTTCGTCCAGAGAACAGAGCCACTTCCCTTCTAAGGACTGCACAATTGCCTCCTGTGCCACCACTCCTGCCAGCGGATTCAGGATTTGTGCCGGCAAGGCAACAACACATAATAGCCACATTCCAGTGAAGATTTTCCAGTTGTTAGCTCGTTTGACGGGCATCCACCGCTCCCGAATTTTTCCAACACTGACTGTTCGGCAGGACTGCACAGGGGAAAAATCGCCGGGTAATGCAGAGCCAGCCACGGGCAAGCAACAATCCTTCTGTAGCGCCGGCAAGAACATCGGCAGGATAGTGAACGCCACAGTAAATGCGAGAAAAACCGATCAGTACCGCCATTCCCCACCATCCCCACTGCCAGCGGCGTAATCCCCACGCCAGGAGTCCCGCGGCACAGAAAGCATTCGCAGCGTGCGACGACGGAAAAGCATAGCCACTACTACAACGAACCAGCAGTCGCACTGCTGTCATCGAATGACACGGTCGCTGCCGTTCAAACCACGGCTTCAGTACTCGGCTATTGAACGCATCGGTCGTCCCAATTGCCAATGCACTCATCAGCACAAATTGCAGTCCGGCACTGCGGTATTTCCAGATTAGCCATCCAGTTCCCGCCGCTGCAACGATTAGCCACGGCTGCGGCTGGGTGATCAAAGGAAAGATCCAATCGAACAGGGGATTTGCCACCTGCTGATTCAAAAGAACAAACAGCCACTGATCCACTGCCAGCAGAGAAGCGATCATTGCACTGTCTCAGGCAGCAGTTTATACAACCGTTCAACGATTGTTGCTGTTGCCCCCTGATGCTGCTGGAAATACTGCTGCACTATTCGTCGCTGCTCTTCCCGATGCTGTACGTCCAGCATTTGCTGAATCCACTGGTACAAATCCTCCGGCTTGCGAATCACGCGCAAAGCTCCCAACTGTGCCAGATTGACCGCATCGCGGGAAACGTCAATCTTCGGTCCAGCAGCCATTGGCAACCCGTAACCTGCCGCCTCTACGACGCTATGCACGCCTTTCCCAAATCCTCCTCCGATAAAAGCGCAATCGGCGTATCGGTACAAATACACCAGCTTGCCAACAACATCCACGATCAAAATCCGGACTGGAAGTCCGCTCCACTGCTCCAGCTTCGTATAACAGAATGACCCGGCAAAGGTCGCCTGCAGCGAAACGATATGTTCTGCATCCGGTTCGTGTGGGACAATGAGAACCGTCACCCGCTCCCGCAAATCAGGATGTTCTTCCAGCATTTCTGCCAACAAATGTTCTTCTTCTTCCCACGAACTTCCCAGGATCAGGGTTAAATCGGCAGGTGCCAGCAATCCGTCGGGAAGCAACTGCTGCTGCTCCGCCTGCCGGACTGCCTGCGCTACGCGATCGAAGCGAGGATCACCCGCCGTTTCCACTGTTGCTTCCGACACGAATCGTCGAAACAGCCGTTCCTGATCCTCACCGGCAGCCAAGATCAACTGACATTGGGCATACATCCATCGAGTCAATGGGTAAAAAAAGGCTTTCCAGGCTAACGCTTTAGGATTGAGGGTTGCACAAATAACAACGATCGGGACTGATGCCGATCGCAGCGCCGCAACGATATTGGGCCAGAGGTCATAACGTACAAACACGGCAATATCCGGCTGCAACTGCTGCACGAACAATTCCACCCGCTTTGGAAAATCAAATGGCAAATACAGTGCTGCATCCAGCAACTCATATTTTGATTGGTGCCGATAGCCCGAAGGTGAAAAGAACGTAGCAACAATTTGCCAGTCGGGATGATCTCGCTTCACCGCTTCAATCACCGGTTTTGCCTGCTCAAATTCTCCCATCGAAGAAGCGTGGAACCATAGCAGCGGCGTCTGACGTGAACGACGGAAATCCCGCAACCACTGCAATGTCTGATGCTCTCCCCGAAAGCGCTCGACCGCCTTCGGAAAAAACAATCGTGAGATCCACAAAGCAGCATAAACGACGGGAAGCACAATGTAGGTATACACAAAGCGTAGCAGTTGAATCATAAATGCGCCCCTTTGTCACCCTGTTACTGATGCTGAAACCGGGGTTGTCGTTTCTCCAGAAACGCCGCCGTTCCTTCCAGAAAGTCAGGTGTTCCGCACAACTGCCCAAACGCCCTTGCTTCGAACTGCAACCCATCGGACAAAGAAAGCTCCCGTGCTGCCAGCACCGCCCGCAATGCCGCCTGAATCGCCGCCTGCCCCTTTTGCAACAACAACTGCACGAATCGCTCCGTTGCTTCCATCAACTGTTCTGGTGGATACACCCGGTTAACCAGCCCAATACGGGCTGCCTGCTCTGCATCGATCATCTCACCCGATAAGATCATCTCCAGCGCGATAGCAACGCCAACAACCCGTGGAAGCCGCTGCGTGCCCCCATAGCCCGGAATGATCCCCAGATTCACCTCAGGTTGTCCAAATTTGGCTTTCGTTGAGGCAAACCGTAAATGGCACGCCAGTGCCAGTTCACACCCTCCGCCCAGCGCATAGCCATTGACTGCCGCAATCACCGGCTTGCCACACTGCTCAATCGTATTCATCACTCCCTGTCCCCGATGAGCAAAGCTTTCTCCCGTATCCGCATTCAGCCGATGCAACTCCGCAATATCAGCACCAGCCGCAAACGCTTTTCCCCGACCGGAAAGGATGACTGCATAAACACTGGGATCATTCGCAATGTTCACAAATAAGTCCTGTAACTCCTGCAACATCTGCGCATTGAGCGCATTGAGCTTATCCGGCCGATTCAACCAGACCACCACAAACCCTGCTTTACGCTCAACTTCCAGGGTCTCGTACATTCCTTCACCCCTCAATTAAGCCCACTTGCACCCTCAATTCAGCAAATACGAAATTACAAAACTCTGACCGACTGGCGACGCTTCCGCTGCTTAAAGTACTATCCTACTGACCCTGCTTCCACCGCCGCATCTGCTCTTCGGTCCATCGACGAAACTCTTCGTCCACCAACCGTCGTACGGATTTCCATCGCAATCCCTGCGCCTCCAGCTCTGCACGAACCAGATGGAGCAACCGATCGCCAGATCGAGCGTTCTGTGTTACCTTGTCAATGACCGCTCGAATGAGCTCTCGCAGTGCTGTTTCATCCATTGCTGCTCCACAAACTATTTTTTCAAGACTGCCAGCTTCTCCCAATCGCTATGGCATCACCTGAATTGCCGGAAGATTCTGAATCGCTATCAGCGGAATATCCGCTCCAAACTGCTCGTTGATAAACTTCAGGATCTCATTCGCAACGACACCATATCCCTTAGGCGTTGGATGAATGCCGTCCAGACTGAAGAACGATCCAGAAAGGTATGATGTCGTCAAAGGATTGGATCCCGGCACAAAATAGCCGTTTGCTTTGATGTCCTCAAAAAGCTGATAGGCATCAATGAGATAGACATTGGGCAACTGATTAGCCAGATTGCGGATCGTTGCATTATATTGCTGCAAATGCTGCCGCACCACCGCAATTTCGGCTGAATCCAGCACATACTCATCGGGAATGGGTTTGATTGAACCCCATCCTGCCTTCAGGGAATCACGCGGCACTGACAGCAGAACCAGATCTTTTGCCGTCAACTGCTTGATCCCGTACGGTGAGGATTTGCTTTCTGCCACAAAGCCGTTCGGTCCAAGCGCAAAATGGAAACCGAGCTGTCCATAAGCCTGATTAAGTGCGTCCACCTGCTCCTGACTGGTCAGGACCAGTGCATTCCACGGAATCGTCGTGAAATATGGAATGGCTGCGACATCCGGAATATTCAGTACCAGAATTTTTGCATCTGGCAAAGCAGTCGTCAACTTCTGCAAAGCGGCTGCGTAGAGTGCCTGAAACTGCGCTGGAGCGGTCGGCATCGGCTCCTCCGGTGTCCCACCTGTTCCCCGGGTACCGCCGCTGGTTGCATAGCCCAGCACATCGTTATTGCCCAACCAGAAGGTGACAACATTCGGCTGGAGCGCAATTGCCTGATCCAGCATCGAGGCACCCAGTTGATTGCTGCGGAGTACAATCTGATAGTAGGGATTGCCTCGCTCTTCGCCCCGCTGCACGTAATCAGAAGTATCAATAGCATCGAACAAGATCGCCCCTGGAACTCCCAGGTTGTTGTAGGGTCTTTGCAAATTTGCATTCAAAAGATCGCTCTGCACCCGCTGCGCTTCAACGATCGGACTGCCATCGGGGGCAAATCCGCGGAAGAAGCGCCGGTTCCCAATGCCGGGATCCGCTATCCAGGGCATCTGAAAATCGTCAGCGCCCAATTGCTGCGCAATCAAATACGGAAAGCTATACCGCTGCCCGCTTTCAAACAATGCTGCATCAATAATTCCGGCTGTTAAACTGTTGCCAACAGCCACGTACCGCACCGGCTGCCCTTGCGGTACCAGACTTCCCAGACTGCCAGTTCCAATGGGAGATGTCAGCTTCGGATCACAACTGGCAACGATCAAAGCAATCGCAATCACCAACACGATCGTAAGTGCTGTCATTCGCCTCATTTATCAACTCCCCAATTGTTATAACGACACATTGAACGTTGCGACAAAAATATTTGCCCAGGCATTGTAAATCCCATCGAAGCCGACAGGAGAGTCAACAACATCCGTTTGTGGACCAATGATGCCCATATACCCCAGATCCAGATGCAACCACGGACTGAGCTGGTAGCCCCAGCCAATGCTGAGATCGAATCGATCAACTTCTGGCAATGTGGGTTCTACATAGACCGGATCGACCGGCATTGGATCATACGTAATGCCAAATCGAAGCTGCATCCTGGGCGATATTTGATATTCAGCACCAAAGCGAAAAGCAACGACATCTTTGTAGTTTCGAGGATTCACCAGCGTGGTCGACTGACCGGGATCTCCCGGCGCTTTCGCAATCTCGATCTTCAGGGTATCATATGATGACCATCCAACGTAATTTGCTCCCACCTCGACCCAGAGTTGATCCGTTGCTTGATAGGCAATACCCAGCCGGAAATCGGCGGGAAATCTCAACGTCGTTCCGCCATCGCTTTCCTGAAACAGCGCTTCCAGTCCAGCAACATTCTCATACGTTACTGTCCCATCGTACTGAATTTCAACCGGATGCCGGTATGCAAGCCCAACTTTCAATCCCTGACCGTGTTCGTACACGACGCCACCACCGAAGCCAATACCTGTCCCATCACCGGTGAGTTTGACCAGCGGTTCCGGAGTAAAGGTCGGGATCTTCCGCTGCAATTCCACGGAACTAATGGCATAATATGGACCAGCAGCAATCGATAGCTTCCCGGTCGGCAGCGCAAAGGTATACCCCAGCAACGGTTGCACTGCGATCATTTGCAACGCTGTCTTAATTGCCAGATGTCGTCCGATCCAATTTGCATCCCAGGTCGTTCCCAGACCAAAAGGAGCGTAAACCGCTATGCCGGCAGACAATGGCAGATCCTGCGGGTTCCAGACAGCAAAAAAGTGCGGCACCACGAAGGTTTCCGACTGCAATTCGTACGTCTCCGCCTGATTGAGTGAGGTAATCCCGGTAAATTTCGCCCCCGGTAAAATCACGGCACTGCCACCGGAAAGATGGATTCCCGCGCCCAACTGTGCCATCCCTGCCGGATTGTAATACAGCGTTGTCGCATCCCGTTGCAGGGCAACGGTCGAAAAAGCCATCCCCACAGACCGGGCACTGTGATCATTTAACTGAAACCCGCCTGCGAAGACCACAGCAACGGAAAGGAGAAAACTTCCAAGATAGGAAAGCCCACGCCCCATTCTTCACCCCTCTTTTGTGAATAAAACCGCTTTGACCAATAATCGTCTTTGCAAGTTCACAATTCTACAAAAATTTTTGAACGTGACAAAAGTCTGCGCAACCCGCAGAGGGTGCGTACCCGAAATGTTGAGTATCCAGCAATGGGTAAGAATTGCTTCCCGATGCTATTCTGCAGCAACAGTCAGCAATCGAAAGTCCGCACGCTTCTCCGGATTCTACTGTATCAGAGTCTGCTGCTGTGCTTTCTCCTTTCCAGCCGTGGACAACTGATCGAAGCGATCCAGTTACCGCCGTCCGTGCATCCCGATTGGGGATATCGCACTTCACTATTGGCAGAAGGCGAAATGCTCGATCCACTCCTGTTCTGGGAAAGCGAGTACTGGTTCCAGCGATCGCAACTGTTTCCCACCGCCCACCTGTGGTGGGACTCACTCTCGCCGAACACTGGTCGCGTCATTCTGAAAGCCCGTCCTCGCCCCACCTTTTCCTTTTCCCCAACCATCTGGCTCTCACCCTTCTCCTCTGCTATCGGCGTCGAGTTACAAGCTACCACCATCAGCAATCCTGCGCTGCTTGCTACCTACCGCATAGAAATGCGCAATCTGCGCGGATCTCCTGCGATTCGGCACACCAGTCGTTTGCAGTTTCAGGGACTCTCTTCCCTCTACCTCCTTGGATCGCTGACCGGGATCTATGCTGACTCAACCCGCTTTTTCTCCCTGCTCATCCGCCGTCCGGTGGAACGCTCTGACGTTGCTCTTGGCGCTCGACTTGCCCTCTATGCCATCGATGACTACTACCCGTTGAACCAGCAACGACTGCGGCGTTCGCGGATCCGGCTTTTCAACGCATTCCACCTTGACGTTGGCTCGACGCTGCCGCTCTACTTTACGGCCGCAATAGCGGTGCAGAAAACGCTGTCGTCCCATCATCCCCTGCTCAGAACCTTCTTAGACAACACCCTGAGCCTTCTCGTCGGACTCACGTCGCTCCGCCAGGAATACGATACCTTTCAGTTTCTCCCGGATTTCACTCCCGTCATCCCGGCTGGCGCTTCCGGCACTGTGTTCTTTGGTAAGACCTTTGCCCTTGATTCTACCGCTTCGTCTGTGGTTTACCTGGCAGGACGGGCAGAACAGGGCGCCTGGCTCTTCCACCGCTCGCTCTATCTGTACGGCGCTGTCAGCGGCGGCAGCGGTTTTGCAAATGGCAATGCGGTCTTCACAACGCAGGAATCAGAAGGGCGATTGCACTGGCAAATTGACTCTTCCTGGTTCGTACGCCTCTACTATCACCAGCGAACGCACTGGAACTGGAGAGCTTTTACTCAACTCTTCGCTGGTGAGCGCTTTGGGGTTCGAGGATATGCTGACGTGAACAGAACAGGAGAAAATCGCTTCATTGCGACGGCAGAACTCCACTATATGCTGCCCCAGCCGTGGATTTCCGCCATCTCTGCCGTACTCTTTGCTGATGTTGGTGCCATCTGGAATCAAGGCGATCTATTCCTGCGCCAGCCCTTCTTTCCCGCTGTCGGCATCGGGCTACACTGCCAGTATCGCCTCTTTTCGCTCCCTCGCTTCCTCCGACTGGAAGGAGGGTTAGCGATCCGCTCCAGACAGTGGTTCGTCCAGCTTTCTACGCAACTGCCGCTGCCACAATTTGCAGATATTCAGCCGCCATCCATTTTCTTCTTAGGCACAGATCAGGATGTTGAACCAATACCGTAAAGCCGATGATGCACACCGAAACTGCAACACAGCAATTCTTAGCGCAACACATCGATCACACGTTGTTGAAACCGGAAGCAACGCCGGAGCAGATCCAGCGTCTCTGTGAAGAAGCCCTGCAATACCAGTTTGCCGCCGTCTGCGTCAATCCCTGCTACGTGGGACTGGCTGCCCGCATCCTCAAGGGCAGCAACATTCAGGTCGCCACCGTCATCGGCTTTCCGCTGGGAGCCACGCTGACCGAGGCGAAAGTATACGAAGCACATTTAGCCATTGACCACGGTGCACGGGAACTGGATATGGTCCTCAACATTGGTTTTCTCAAAGCCGGTGAACATTCCAAAGTCGAATCAGAAATTCGGAAAATCGTCGAACTCGCCCACGAGCGGAACGCCATCGTCAAGGTCATCATCGAAATCGGTCTCCTCTCAGAGCCGGAAATAGCGGCGGCAGCGCAGGTAGTCACGCAGGCAGGAGCGGATTTCATCAAAACCTCCACAGGCTTTCTCAGCCGCGGCGTACAGTTAGAAGACATCCACCTGCTTCGCCGACTCGTCGGGGATAATGTTCAAATCAAAGCTTCCGGTGGCATTCGAGACGCTCAATTCGCCCTGCAACTTCTCAAAGCCGGAGCAACCCGGCTCGGCACCAGCAGCAGCGTTCAGCTTATGCAGCAACTGCAATCTTCGTGAGAAAAATTCAGTCCTGCTCCCAGCATAATTCGCCAGCAGCGCATGCTTCAGTGTGCATTCTCTTGCCGGCGAAAGCCAACGCTCCCGGTGTCAGTAAAGCACTCGAATTCCCTGACCCGTAAGGGCACGGCATACTATTTCAAACTTTGCGCAACGTACGGGGGACATGCAGGTTTGCCCCAATCTCAGACGACACTCCCCTACTTCACCACCCACACTGGCACCACCTTCATATATCGCCCGCTCCGCAAACGCACAAAATGTATCCCGCTGCTCAACCCCTCCGTCCCTACCCGTACTTCTCTCCACCCCGCCTCCTGCTGCCCTCTCGCTATCACCACCTCCTTCCGCCCATACCCGTCATACAACACCACCTCCACCGCTCCACTGAGCCCAATCCCGTACCGCACTACCACCTCCTCCCCTTCCTGCTTCGCCTCCAATCCGTACTCCTTCCCCAGCCGAATCTCCCGCACATCCCGCAAACAGTACTCCTCTAAGCGCACCGTGTCCATTCCCGTCCCCGCCTCCACACATATCGCCCGATCCCCAACATCTACACTGCTCACCTTTACCTCGACCGCTTCCCGATCCGTTCCACCATACACCCCATACCACAGCCGTACCACTTCGCCACTGCCAAATCCTCCCGATCGCTGCCCCGCAAGCCGTACCGTCCCCATCCCTTCATCTATCACCTCCCACTCGCCTTCTACCGCCTCCAGCCGCCGATACCCCAGCACTCGCCCGTCCCATTCCAGCTCGATCTGCAATGCCTCCACCTTCGCTTCTCCGCTGCTATCCGCATACACCACCCGCACCATCGCCTCCTCGCCCGGCAGCTTCTCCTCATCCACTGCTTCCACCCATACCCCGATCCCCACCTGCTCCCGCCTCCCTCGCACTTCCACCTGCTCCACTCCCACACTGCTTTCCACTGCCACCATCACCTGATAGGTTCCCGCCTCGCCCGGCAGCAGCCGCACCCCGACCCGCTGCTCCTCACCGGCACCAAGCGTAAACGCCTTCGGTCCGGCAATCGCAAACTCACTCACATCCCCTCCTGCCAGCCGCACATCCGCTACCTCCAC